>JAJRQE010000071.1 GCA_024280415.1 Spirochaetota bacterium
TCATCAAGACTAATAAGAAAATGATCTCCCTTGTATCCCGGTCTGGAAACATCGAGCTCATAGAGCCCCGGATAGAGGAGATTCAGGTTCTGTTCCACCACCCCAGTCTCCTGTCTCTTTAGAACAAAACCTGAATCCGGAGGATCCATTTCCAGTATCATCCCGGCCCAGGTTCTGCCAAGTACTATTTCTTTTAATCTGTTTATTATTTCGGGAATTAAATCTGAAATCGTATCAGGATTACCAATCGAGTCATAAACTACCGATTTCTCCTTTGTAATTTGATTTTCGATCCATATTTTCAGATAGAGCCCCTCCCCCAGCTTCTCAATGGATCCGTTAATATCCATGTCTGATTTTCTGCTTTTCACAGTCCCAGCATCTTCTGAACCGTCACTTTCAGTAAAGAAACGAAGGGGGACATCCTTTTCCATTTCCTCAACATCTGCAACTTTTACTGCCGAAAGAAGGTTCCTTTCCTCCTCAATCTGATCAATAATTTTTAAATAGTCTTCTTTGTTATAATTATTATTGAAAATAAGGGAATCGCGCTTTTCTATATATAAAGAGAGATTGAGAAAATGATTCTGAATATAATCATCATAATTTCTCTGACTCAGAGCAGTAAGTTCCTCCAGTGAATAACGATGAACCGGGTAATCCTTAAATTCATAGTAAAGAAGTCTGGGAATACTTTCCGCCAGGTGAAGATATTTCTCGTCTATCTCATCCAGTAATAACGATTTGAACTGTATAACATACTCTGCTTTTTCATTACTCTGGCTAAATAAATAAAAAGGTAATAAAAAAAACAAAAAAATAAAAAATATCTTACTTGTCATTAATTCCTACGGCTTTATTTATTGCTGATAATATTCGTTCCGGCTGGAATGGTTTTAAAATAAAATCTCTGGCACCCAGTTGAATTGCACGTATAAGATATTTCTGCTGACCAATGGCAGAACACATAATCACCTTCGCAGTCTCATCATACCTGCGGATTATCCGCAAAGATTCAAGACCATCCAAAACCGGCATAGTAATATCCATGAGAACAATATCAGGTTTTTCCCGTTTGTATGCTGAAAAAGCTTCCCTGCCGTTTTCAGCTTCATCTATATTTGAGATACCGGAACTCTCCAGTATATTCCGAATTGCATCTCTCATAAACGAAAGATCATCTACAATAAGAATCTTTAAGGAATCCATTATTCTCCGATCCAGTTCCATTTAAGATATGACTCGATGAATCCGTCAATTTTACCATCCATAACCGACTGAATATTTCCAACCTCATACTTGGTTCTGTGATCTTTTACCATATTATAGGGATGAAAAACATATGAGCGAATCTGATTTCCCCATGAAATATCTTTTTTTTCCTTGGCATGTTTTTCATGCTCTTTTTCCTGTTCATCAGAATAGTATTCAAACAGCCGGCTTTTTAAAACTTTCATAGCTGTTGCTTTATTCTTATGCTGGCTTCTCTCATTCTGGCACTGAACAACTATACCTGTAGCTAAATGTGTCAGACGTACTGCAGAATCTGTCTTATTAACATGCTGCCCACCGGCTCCTGAAGCACGATATGTATCAACCCTAATATCATCAGGTTTTATCTCAAACTCAATTTCATCATCAATTACAGGGGAACAGTATACAGAGGCAAAGGTAGTATGACGTCTTGCACCTGAATCAAAAGGAGAAATTCTAACCAGCCGGTGAACACCGGTCTCGCCCTGAAGATAACCGTAAGAAAACTCTCCTGTTAACTGAACAGTGACAGATTTCACCCCCCCCTCTGCTTCCATTAAATCAATTATCTGCACTTTGTGGTTTTTATTTTCTGCCCAACGGGTATACATCCTTAGCAGCATATTTACCCAGTCACATGCTTCGGTGCCTCCTGCACCGGAATGAATAGTCAGAAATGCATTGTTACTATCATATTTTCCACTGAGTAATTCCATTACTTCCAGTTCAGCATAGTTTTTCGCTATTGATTTAATACTTGTTTCAATATCCAAAGTCAGGGATTCATCCCCCTCTTCACTGGCAATTTGAAAAAGTTCATAAGTATCCTCAAACCTGGAAATAAGTTTCTCCCAGGGATTAAGTCTCTTTTTCAACCTGTTGAGTTTTGCCATAACATTTTCTGAGTTATCTCTGTTATTCCAGAATCCCTCCTTACAGGACTCTTCCTCAAGGTCGTGTATTGATTTTTTTATAGTATCAGGGTCAAAGACGCCCCCATGTTTCATAAAGCTTTAGTTTTAATGACTTTAATTCACCTTCAAAATCTGTCAACATATTCATCCTCGCTTATTATATTTCTTGTCTGTCACTAATATTTTTACTTTTTTACTACTATTCTTCTCCACTTTTTTTCCCTTAAAGTGGTTAATACAAGATCATCACCAAGAGGGTACTGATAGATCCTGACAATATCATATCCATCTGTTCGTCTGTCTATATCCCGTTTCAACCGTGCAAGCTCCTTTTCTTTAATAGTTGAACTCTCATACAATACCTCAAGTACAGGCTTAAACCCATACTCAACGAGTAAATTTTTAACTGATATCAAATGATCATCATTAGATATCTCACAAAATACAGCAACAAACATTCTAATATAATATTAAGAACTAATTTTTGTGTCAAACACTTAAACTTCATTATTAAGCTATTGCAGTAATTATAATTTACCGATATTTTTAATATTATGAAGAAATTACATCTGTTATTCCTTATTATGGTAATTCTGATCTCTACCGGTTCCACCGAAGACCTGCAAATCCCATACATTGAGAACCTTACTGCCTCCGGAGGCGAAAACTCCATAACTCTTTTTTGGAATCAATCTACCTCAGATCTTTATACATATAGAATTTACAGAAATACAGAAATTATTAATAATAATAATTTCCCCAATTCTGAATTAATAGGAGAGACTTCAGCTAATATAAACTCATTTACAGATTTTCCGGACACAACAGTTAATTTCTATTACGCAGTTTTGGCTGTTGACTCATCTGATAATATCTATAAATTATTTATACCCTACAACAATATTACAACTTCTCCTGCAAAAATAGATTCACCATCATCTCTTTTAGACTCAGCCGCTAAAATCAGCAGTATAAAAACCAGTTCCGTCGGAAACAGTATTGTATTAAATTATTCCAGTAACAAGGAAAACAGAACACTTTTAATTTTTAGGAGCAGTAAACCAATTTCAGAGAACAAAAGTCTTGCAGAAGCCGATTTTTTATCTGAAATAAATTCTTCAGATAGAAGTTTTTCAGATTTTCCTCTTCCTGGAACTTTAAACTACTATGCAATTCTTGATTCTGAACTTTATAAATCCGGTAGATTTACAATTATTCCAGGAGGTAATTCCACTATTGAGAGTTCCGGAGTAGTAACGGGAGACTCGGAAGCATATCTGGAATCCAGAAAATCAATCAGAAACAACCCACTTCCCTTTCTTGAAATAAATAAAAGTATTAATACAGGGAAACCGCTGATCTCACAATCAACCTCTCTTCCGGTGAAACAAAATCTTTCTTTCATGACAACTACAATTATCAATAAGCTGATAAACAGTATCTATACCGAAAGGAAGGAGCTCCTTACTCCGGTAATTTTATCCAAAGATCTTGAAACTTCAGAGAACAGTGAAGAGTATCAGCTAAAAAAGATCCTTCTCAGTGATTTTAAAGAGAAAAACTGGCCTGTAGCATATAGGCTGTTGAGTAATTTTCTGAGTGTTCGTCATTCAAAAGATATTGAACTAAGAGCTCATTTCTACAGGGCTCAGATTCTATTCTTTCAAAAGAAATACAGGGATTCTTTCATGGAGTTTATTCTTGCTGATGACGAATTAAGGGAGGAAATTAAGCCCTGGCAGGATCAAATCCTGACAATATTGAGGTAAATACAATAAAACGTCTTCAGCGTATTTTCTCCAACCTTATTGTCACAATTGAGGTCCAGTCTTTTCCGGAATCAATCTCAACAGACCATTTCAGAACAAAACAAGTGGATTGATAAATTTTCTCAATTTTATCCAGATTTCTTGTTTCGGTCACTACCGGAAAAGTCCATAATGAAAATTCTTCAGAACCTGAAATAGTAATTGAAACTTTTCTTTTGACTTCATTTATAATTAAATCAGTAATAGGAGAATCTTCGAAAACAGGAGTTTTCTTTATAAAAGCTTCTTTACCGCTACTGGTTTTCATGAAAACGCTGTTACTAATATTATCGAGAGAAAGATTTATCTCTGTAGCAAAGTTTAGTTTCAACCTGTCCACTGATAAATTTGAAATGTTATATTTAACATGAATAGAATTTTTCTTGAAATCAAATTTTTTGGTAATTTTAATACTTTTTTTAATTCTGTTTATCTTTACCTGGCCTTTAAACTGCAGATCAAGTTCCTTTTTTTCCCTGTTCAGATCCACCATTGAATAATCCGAGTCAACAAATGTGCCCAATTCGTTATAGGTCATTTGAGAAAAATCAGCCAGTTTACAGTCATCTTCGAGGAAATGGTCGATAAAAGCATTTCGGGGATACCAGTCAAATCCATTAATCTCATGCTCATTTTTATGGTAAGATTCCTTGTATCTTGACATAGTATCAAGATAGTTCCATGAATTTACAAGATAATCCAATTCAAAAAGAACGCCCCCCCTGTTGTGAACATATGCATTTATATACTGCCCCTGATATATATATTCATCCATACCGTCACAATCGAAATCAGTTGTGCTCAGAGAAGTTGTAAAGATTCCCTTTTCTCTGGAACTTTTCTCTGCATCAATCAGATGGGAATAGGCCTGCTTTCTAAGAAAATTATCATATACTCCAGGTATATTCCCATGCCAGTACACCGTATTTGACTGGCTTTTCATAATCTCTTCCCGGGCATTTTTTTACGGACTTTATCCCGTTTGACCTGACTTGACAGCTGATGCATATAGATCATTTTGGAATAGAGAAGATTACTTTCATAATATCTTGTAAAATTCTGACGGAAATAATGTCTCTCAGTACTGCAGGGGAAGTAAACTTTTTTGGAAGATCCCAGATTCCTGATATACAGACCGGGATTAATTGTCTGTATTCTTCTTGTATTCTCCGTCAATAACTCAAAAAGATTTTCAAACCACCCATCCTTACTACAAGCTGTCTGTGCTTCTGAACTGCTGCCATCCAGTATCATTGAAACAATTTCAGATTTTCCATTTTCATGAATCGCCACAAGCGAATCTACAATCTCCCGGGGATCAGAAAACTCAGTTGAGAGTTTCTCATCAATTGGAAATACATATATGGATTTGCCCTGATCCTCAGTTATATAAACTTTGTTAAGATCATGACCATAAATACCTGATTTTTTAAAAAGTTCACTATCCAGGAAAGTATATTCCATTCCGCTGTTTTTAATATTTGAACTAAGAGTGGGTTCCCAAATTTTTTCCGGTATCCAGCATCCCCTGGGACGTTTACGAAAATGTTTTCTTATATAGGTTGTCTGGAGTTCAATCTGACTAATTCGATCTTTATTAGGCAGTATGGATAAAATTGGATTATAAAAAGGGCCTCCTAAAAGCTCGATCTGACGTCGTTTTATCATCTCATTTATAAGTAAAACTATTTCAGGATGCTTGTCTGAAAACCATTCAAGCAAGTTTCCTGAATAATGAATTGCGGCTTTCACTTTCGGATAAGCATAAAGCAGTTTTAAATACGGTCTGTAGGAGCTTTTATAAACTGTTTCCAGCTGATCCTGAGTACTTCCAACAGGCTGGCTGTTATAGGTACCGAAAGTCAGCTTTATTCTATTCATCTATTTTTTGTTTTTCCTCTATCCGTAATTCAGCTGTCTCAGATGAAATTATACACTTTGTCGGACAACCATTCATTGCTCCGGATCTGTCACCTTTCTGATCGTAGTTTATAGTAGCAAGAAAATTTTCCACTACAAATCCACTATCAACCGATTTCTTCTCACATATTTTACACCCAATACATCCAACTGAACAATATTTTTTTACTTTTCCGCCCTTATCCAGGGAATTGCAGGCAACAATAACATCAGCACTGTAGGGGATCATCTGTATTACCCCTGTAGGACAAACAACTATACATTTTTCACAGCTTATACAGAGATCCTTATCTACCCATATCCTGTTTTTACTATCCCTGGTAATAGCATCCACAGGACAGACCTTTATACAGCTTCCTCCTGCAAGACACCCGTACCTGCACTCTTTATCTCCCTGATACATTGACTGCATTGCATTACAATCATCCATACCGGAATAATTAAATTTATAGGTTGATGTATCCCTGTTGCCCCGGCAATGAACCTGAGCAACCATTTTCTCCCCTTCTGAATCAGCTTCTATCCCCATTATCTCTGCAATTTTAGCAAGAACCTCAGAACCTCCGGGACTGCATAATGTAATATCTGCACCGTCATTTACAATACCTTCTGCATAACCTGAGCAACCAGGGTAACCACAGGCTCCGCAATTGACTCCTGGAAGAATATCCTCTACAGTACCAACCCTTTCATCTTTTTTTACTGCCAGAATCCTTGCTGCAACTGCAAGACCGATTCCAAGGGCACCTCCTATGAGTGTAACAGATATAAACGAAAAAAGAATTTTAAAAATCATTTTGTCTCCCAAAATTATCCTAGCAGATTATTTAATAAAGCATTATCAAAAGCCATAAAGGCAAGAGCCATAAGACCACCTGTAATAAATGCTATAGGAATCCCTCTGAATGGTTTAGGAACCCATTCAGAATCCAGTTTTACACGAATAGTTGACATTAGAAGGATAGCAAGTAAAAACCCAAAACCTGCAGCAATACCGGCAATAAAACTTTCAATGGCATTGAAATCATTTCTTACATTTATCAGTGCAATACCAAGAACGGCACAGTTAGTTGTAATTAATGGGAGAAATATACCAAGAGCCTTGTATAGAGCCGGAGATATTTTTTGAATAACAAGCTCAACAAACTGAACAAGTGCTGCTATTACAAGTATAAAAGTAATTGTCTGGAGGAATTCTATATCAAGTGGTATAAGTATATAATTGTAGATTACCCATGTGGAAATTGAAGCCAGGGCCATAACAAAAGTTACAGCAAATCCCATACCAACTGCAGATTCGACATTCTTGGAAACTCCTATAAAGGGACATAAACCCAAAAACTGAGTTAAAATAAAATTATTTATAAAAACAAAAGTTATTATTATTCCAATATAACTCACTACTTCACCCTCCTTAATTCTCCCACCCAATTAAAGAGTGCCTTGAGAAAACCCATTACTAAAAGAGCTCCTGCTGCGAGTCCAAAAACTCTGACCGGAGCATTTGAGATGCCGGGAATTTCAATTACACCGGAAAAATTTCCTATTGGAAAAAGAGTTATAGTCCCCAATCCGAAAACCTCCCTTACAAGAGAAATAAGCATCAAAGCAAGGGTAAATCCTATTCCCATTCCCAGAGCATCCAAAATTGAGGACTTAACTGTATTTTTATTCGCAAAAGCCTCGGCACGTCCCAGAATTATGCAGTTTACAACAATTAAGGGAACAAAAACTCCCAGACTGTCATACAGGGCAGGGATAAAGGCTTCCATAACCATTTCAACTACAGTGACAAATGAAGCAATAATTACTATATACGAAGGGATCCTTATCTTTTCAGGAATAAAATCTTTCAGTAAAGAAACAAAAATATTGGAACCTAGCAAAACAAATATTACACCTGCACCCATCCCGATCGAATTTACAACCTTTGTGGAAACTCCCAGGGCGGGGCAAAGTCCAAGAACAATAATAAATACCGGGTTTTCTTTAATTATTCCCTTTGTAAAATCCTTAAGCACTACATTCCCCCTAGGTTGATGGCAAATTCTGAGGCTTTATTCAGAGCCTTACCAATACCAATAAAAGTTATACTTGCTCCGGTTATAGAATCAGCATCATCATGCTCCAACTGTGATTTTCTAAAGGGGATTACAGAACCATCACCCTTGCCAGTGAACATCTCCATATAGGAAGCATTCTCTGCCTCCTTTCCAAGACCCGGGGTTTCAGAATTTTCCATTAAAACGGCAGAAAGGATCTTCCCTTTTATAGATATTGCACTTAAAAGATTAAGATCATCCGCATACCCAGCTCCTATGACCTTAATAATATAGGCTATAATATTACCAGCATCAGTCAGGGGGTAGTAACCGGTCACGGCACTCCCATCATCAACAGCTACCAGTTCTCCAATTTCAAATCCAAGAGATAATTTCTGCAGAGCTGCATTCAGCCTTGCAGCTCTCGCCGCTATGATTATGGGATCTGTAACAGCATTAACTATCCCGAGGGATATGGCAGCAACAGCACAAATAACTGCCAGTTTTGCACCTGTTTTAAAGATCTCTTTCATTTGGTATCCCTCTTTATCTGAATGCCGAAACGCTTTGGTTTGGTATACTGGTTAATCATTGGAACAAAAATATTCATAAGAATAATTGCAAGGGAAACTCCCTCGGGGAAGGATCCGTAAACCCGAATCAGGAAGGTGAGAAATCCCAGACCTATCCCAAAAATAATTCTCCCTTTCCCAGTCAGTGGAGATGTAACCATATCCGTGGCCATATAAACCGCTCCAAGGATGATACCACCTGTAAAAATGTGGAAAACAACATCACCACTGAAATAGGTACCTCCTGTGTAACGGGTGCCCCCAAAAATCCAGATCAGTATGCCAAAACTCAGCAGGTACGAAACAGGGATATCCCAGGTAATTATCTTTCGTGCAAACAGATATATACTTCCAATTAGCAGTAGAAAAACAGATACTTCTCCCAGACTGCCGGGGATATTTCCTAAAAACATATCTACATACCCGTTGGCAAAATCCAATCCCAGATTATTGCTAAACCAGGCTGTAATACCTGAATCCAGTGTCGAGTGAGGGTAACCGGTTTCCACGAGAAAAGAAACGGGACTAACTGCAGTTCCTGTATAGTCCAGAAGCCCCGATTTGAGAAAACCGAGAGGTGTTGCGGTCGTCACAGTATCGATCCCGGAAAGAGCATCAGGCATTGTCCATCTGGTCATATGACCTGTCCATGAAAAGAAGACAAAGACCCTTCCTGCCAGAGCAGGATTCATAAAGTTTCCGCCTAATCCTCCAAAGGTCCATTTAACAACAAATATTGCAAAAAAAGATGCTACAACAGGAATATACAGAGGAATTGCAGGGGGCATATTGTAGGAAATAAGAAGTCCCGTCAAAACCGCACTGCCGTCCATAAGGGTATTCCTTTTAGCCAGATATCCCATAAGCGCTTCGGCTGCAACTGCAGAAATTACAGATGCAAGAATAACGGTAATTACCCTTGGACCAAAAATCCATACCCCCCATACACCTGCGGGCAGTAGACATAAGCTGACCACCCACATTACTGATTTTGTTGAATCAGATTGTTTTATCTGGGGAGAAGTTTCAATTATAAAGTTTGAATTATCACTCATGATTTAACCTTCTTCATCCTTAACATCTTTTTTCCCAGTCGCATTCCCTGAACAAGAGGTATTCTTGCAAGACATACAAACCCACAGCTGCCGCATTCCTTACAATCCATAAGACCGAGGGAATCTGCACTGTCATAATCGCTATGATCAATATATTTAAACAGGTTAGTAGGATCCAGTCCCATAGGGCATGCTTCTATGCATCTTCCGCATGATATACATGCTGTCCGGTGAGCACCATTAACCTCCCGGGATGTCAGGGCAAGAATTCCGCTGGTACCCTTTGTTACAGGAGTATCCAGATCGTAGATAGTAAAGCCCATCATAGGACCCCCTACTACTATCTTTGCAGGAACTTCTTTGAACCCTCCGCATTCCTCAATAAGACTGCTTATGGGTGTTCCAATTCTTACCTTAAGATTCTGAGGGTTTTTAAGAGCCCCGCCCGATACGGTTACAACCCGTTCGATTAGAGGCTTATCCAGAACCACAGCTTCATAAACCGCATGAACTGTTCCTACATTTGATACAACACAACCAATTTCAATAGGAAGAGCTCCTGAGGGAACCTCTCTTCCAGTTACGGCTTTAAGAAGCTGTTTCTCATCTCCCTGGGGATATTTTACCTTCAGAGAAACAACTTCCAGGGGTAATTTCGCATTTTCTGCGGCCTTCTTAATTACTTCCATTGCGTCTGCCTTATTGATTTCTATCCCTATGACCAGTTTTTCCGGCTTTATAATGGAAGCAACTATCTTTATACCCTCAATGATCTTGTCGGCTTTTCCAGCATCAGGCGATGATCTGCAGTAAGGTAGGGCTCACACTCTACTCCATTTATAAGCAGATACTCAGCTTTTTTACCCCTGGGGAGAGTAAACTTCACATTTGCAGGGAATGTAGCTCCCCCAAGACCCACAATACCGTTATCATTTATTATTTCTATGAGTTCTTTTGGTGAAAAATGCTCCCAGCTGGTTTCAATAATTTCTTTTCCCAGTCTGTTAAATTCCCCTTCCATCTCAATTATAACTGCTTTGGAAGTCATACCATTGGGCAGATAAATATCACTTATCTCCCTTACCTTTCCGGGAACAGGGGAATGAACATTACCGGAAATAAAACCTGTGGATTTACCAATAAGCATCCCCTCTTTAACTTCATCCCCGGGATTTACAATGCATTCAGAAGGAGACCCCAAATGCTGCGAGAGAGCCACAACAGATAAATCTGAAATAACAGCATTTTTAATAGCCTTGTTTTCTGACAAATATTTCTTTCCGGGAGGATGTACACCTCCCTTACTGAATGTCTTTAAATCTTTCATACTACCTGTTGTTTTCTCCTTACCATATATTCTTTAAGACCAAACAAGTCCGTTGGAGAGATATTACTAAACCATAGACCAAGAGCTAATATCAGAAACAGAGAAAACCAGTAATGTTTTCTTAAGAAATTGTCCCTAACTATTCCCTGAGACTCTGACTGATATTTTACAAGTGTTGGAGAATTCTGGCTTAGGAGCATTGTTACAATACCTGTATTTAAACTGCCGCTTATTATACTTTCATACCACGCATCTGTAAATATATTTACTGCAACATTTTCCTCTATAAACCCGTCATTTTCTCCTCTAAACCGCGGAATAGTTATTTTTTCATCCTGTCCGGGGAATTTATACTTAAAACCATAGGGATATGTTTCAAGATAACTCATATGTGAAACATAATCCGAGAGGTCAGGTAATTCAGATTGTCCGGAGTGTCTGTTCAGAACCTGAAGAGAGATTTGAGAAAAATCAGAAAGACCTTCAATCTTTACAGGAATAGGTATTTTGATGTTGATATTATTTGAAATATTACCAGGTATTAAGGGTGATATGAGTATTATTAGAACAAAAGCACAGGAAACTGCAAATTCAAACCCAAATCTAAAACTCGAACCATGCCTAATCTTAACAGGAAAGAAAATTCTATGCTGCTGCCTTCTCCTCTTGTAGGCAAGTATAATTACATAAAAAAGAACTGAACTTAAATGTGCGGAGAGTGCCATAAAGTAGGGAGCAATTTCTCCAACAGGATCACCATTCATCATTCGATAAATAAAAGAAAGAAGCATCAGGATCAGTGCGGATATCAGTTTCCTGAAATTAAAAGCCTCAAATTTTCCGAAATTAAGATAGTGACGGTATGAACGGTACAACCTGGCTCCCATAAGAGACCATGCGTAGAGAAAAATGACAGCGACGATCATCCCTGTAAAATCGGATCTGGCAGAATATAAAAACCATGGGAATAGTCCCGGAATCAGAATAATTAATCTACTTCTGTTCCAATAGATCAAAACTCCGGCAAAAAAAAGGAAAATAAAAATATTTAAAAGCGATTTTCCGGTTCTGATATCAGGAAGATACCATTTGAATTCATACCCGGCCATTATCCTGCTGATCCGCTTGGAAAAATGATTTGGGGACAAGTCAGTTGAAATATAAATGATTGAAAAATTACCGGTATCCGATTCTCCATGAAAAAAAGCCGGAAGTTTTCGCAGAAAGGGATCGTATAACGGATCTTCTTCTATATAGTATTCCGATAACTCTGATACTGGTATTGATTTTTCAGAATTATAGTTAAATATTCTAATCTCACTATTGTACTCATTTACAACTTTAAAGTCTTCATATAACTCCAATTCGGCACTAATTTCTTCTACAGAGGCGATATCTTCTACAATCAGTGTAAAATAACCATTCCAATTTTGAGTTTTAATATTTTTCAGGGAACTATTAATCGAAATTGAAAGTACAATAAACACTAAAGCAGTAATAAAGAGTGTTGAAAGACTTATAGTTTTATTGTTTAAATATTTCATTTTCCACATTCACAAAAATTTTAAAGGATATAACAGTTTCTATTTTGATTTACTTTTTGTCAAGCAAAACAAAGTAACGAAAAATAGTCACACAGCTTTTTGCACTGAACCCTATTATAGATGATAAAGCCTGTTATAAAAACATATCATTGAACTTGATTCCCGCAAAGTGTATAATTTGTCAATGATTAGAATTTTTAGACATTTAAGCTGGATGATTAAAGGTGTTCAAACTTTTGTCCTGGTTGGAAAAAGCGGAACAGGAAAAAGTTTCAGAGCAAAACTTGTCTCACAAAAATATGGGATTGAGTTACTCATCGATGACGGTCTTCTCATTAGAGATCAGAAAATTATTGCAGGAATATCAGCAAAAAAAGCAAAATCTTACCTTGGCGCCATAAAAACAGCCGTTTTTGACGATATGAAACATAGAATGAGTGTAATTAAAGCTCTTGAAAAAGAGAACTTTAAACGAGTTCTGATTCTTGGCACCTCAGAAAAAATGGTGCGAAAAATTGCACACAGATTGAGACTGCCCTCTCCTTATAAAATACTCAATATTGAGCAGATTGCCAGTAAAGAAGAGATTGCAATGGCCGTCAAATCCCGTAAAATGGAAGGAAAGCATGTTATTCCCGTTCCTGCAATTGAAATTCACCGTACTTATCCCAGGTTTGTTTATGATTCGATACGAGTTTTTGTAAAGAAAAATTTTCTCTTTAAAGGAAAAAACGAAGTCTTTGAAAAATCCATCGTCCGACCGGAATTCGGGGAGAAAGGTAAAATTCGAATTTCGGAATCCGCTATTGCCCAAATGGTGAATCACTGTGTTGATGAGTTTGACGATACCATTTCAGTTCGTAAAATACAGGTTAAAAATGATACCAGAGGGTATAAATTAAAAATAATAATACACATACCCCTTGGTGTACAAATGTCAGGTTCAATTCACAATCTTCAGGAATATATTATTGAAAGCATTGAACGTTATTCCGGTGTAAATATCCATAACGTGACTATAACGATAGATAAATTACTTTAAATTGATATAATGGAGTTATATTTCAGGAGAACTATTAAAAAAATCACAGATCCTTGAAGCTCATAAGAAAAATATTTGACAAAGTTCTTTGATAAACATAAGGTATTAAAAGGGAGAATCATATGAAAAGGACAATCTTTATATTATTAATCTCAATTCTGTTTGCCATACCACTCTTCAGTCAGAACCTGCAAATGGCTGAAAGCACCAATTATCGGGTATATTCTGAACTCAGCAAGGAAAATGCACAGTTTATTGCGACCGCAATGGATCAATACTTTAACCTGTACAACCAATATTTTCATTTTGATAGAAATAAACTTACATCCAAACTTCAGATCAGATTGTTTAAGTCTAAAGATGGTTTTGATGAATATCTTTCTTCGATTATTCCGGAAACAAGCAGTTCCTTTGTTTTTCTTCAATACAAAAACATCAATAAAAGTGACCTTGTCGTTTACCTTGTAGATGATATTGAAAAAATGACAAAAATGATGATTCATCACGGTTTCGTACAGTTCCTAAAAACATTTATTGCCGAACCGCCTCTCTGGATACAAAAGGGGTTTGCTATTTACTTTGAGAAGAGTCTGTATAACAGCGAAGACAACACAGTAATTTTTCGCAATAATCTTGACTGGGCTATTACTTTAAAAAAATATATTTCGGCAGACAGAAAAGACCCTCTCAATCAGAAGCTTTTCAGTATTTCGGAACTACTTAGTATCAATAATAAAACAGCAAACAAAAATATAAATATATTCTATGCGGAGTCATGGGGTCTTGTAAATTTCCTTCTTAACTCAAAGTACAAAGAATACAACAGGGTTATCTGGGATGCTGTTTCAGCAATGAAGCAGGATGCCTCAAAAACTGAGAATGAAACTGCTATTGTAAAATCATCATTCGAATGGACTGATAAAAACAGATTTATTACAGATTTTTATTTTTATATTGATTCCCTTAAGACTTTCAACGAACTGGTACAGGATGGAATAAAACTCTACGCAGAAGGGTCTCTGGATGAAGCTGAAAGACTATTTATTAAAGCAATGATCCTTGATGAAAACAACTATATTCCCTACTACTACATGGGTCTTATAAACTATGGCAGAAAAGACTACTCCATGGCGGAGTATTACTACCATTCAACCATCGATATGGGAGGAAATCCTGATCTTGGTTACTATGCTCTGGGAGTTAATTCCTATGCCGACTCAAACCAGAAAGATACACTCTTTTACCTCAGTAAGGTCAGTGCAGGAGAATACAAGACTAAAGCCGATGAACTTCTGGCAACTGTCAGGGGAGAAACTACCGAAACAGATCCTGTTTCGGATACTCCTGAAGGGGAAACAAAGGATGGTCAGTCTAAATCAGGTAAGTAGGATTATGTGAATTAAAGTTAAGCCGCTGATCACTCAGCGGTGTTTTTATCGCTTCCGCTGATGACGATTCTTATCGTAGTGTTTCCTGGGGTGTTTTTTTTCAAACTTTACTTTTGTTTTCCTGATAGCATTTTTTGGAGGAATAATACCTTCCTTACGAAAAAGTTTTACAACGGCCATCTCAACTTCCTGATTAGGGGGTGTTATAGGATTGATAAGCCTTTTAATATCTTTGAAAATTTCCCTGAATAAATCACTCGTATTTTCGTACTCATCGGGAAAGGTTATGAACGAAGAAACCAATGCTGCAATATGCCGTCCTTTTCGTTTTTCCCCTTTTCGTCTGACTTCCTTATCAAGAGAATCGAGATCCTGAAAGAAAATATCTATATGCTCACTTTTTCTTTTCCCGGAAAGAAGTGAATCAATTTCAGGAAGCATGAAACAGAGCAGGTTATACTTAATAAGAAGCTTAAAAACAGGGTTGGCGTACCCTGTTGCAACAATTTTCAGAACTTCTTCTGTCATCCTTGAGGGGGAACATCTTTTAAGTTCATTCCTATACTTTTTTATACTCCTGCCAAGCTTGTAGGTAAGAGTAAATCCAGTAGTCCCTGAATATTTCAACGCTCTTATCATTCTGACTGGATCTTCTATAAATGTCCTGGAAAGCGGAATAAGGGATCGAATTTTTTTATGCTGAACATCTTTCCATCCATCAATAAAATCAATAATATATTCCTTCTGGGGATCATAATAAAGTGCATTAATTGTAAAATCTCTTCTCTTTACATCATCCTCAATCTTTCCATATACATTATTATCATTATCCTCTGACTGTGACCGGAAAGTTGACACCTCGATTATTTTGTTTGGGTAGTACATATGGACAAGGCGGAACCGTCTGCCTATTATTCTGGCGTTCCAAAATGTTTTTTTATTTTTCCGGGGAGAGCCTCTGTAGCAATATCAAAATCCTTTGGATTTTTATTCAACAGCAGATCCCGGACAGCTCCACCGACTATATAAGCATCAAATCCTGAGGTACTCAACTTTTCAGTGATCTTAACAGCATCTTTATCCATGAGGGTTTTGTCAATATTGTGATCGGCTTTGGTATAAATTCTGGCTATTGCTTTCCTTTTACCGCCCTTTGAAGTTCCATATCGTATAAGCAATTTAACACTCGCTTGAAATTTTATTATATTTTAGTCTACTATAATAAAATTGAAAGGTATAGTAATCAAGAGGGGAAAAGTGTGTTGATAGAACCGAAAGTTTTGAAGGGATTTAGAGATTTCCTTCCTGAAAAAGAGATAAAAAGAAAAAAAATAATTAAAATACTTGAAAAAACATTTAAAAATTTTGGTTTTCAGCCCATCGATACACCTGCCCTGGAGTACAGGGAGGTTCTTCTGGGAAAAGGCGGAGGAGAAACAGATAAGCAGGTATATGCATTTAAAGATAATGGAAATCGTGATGTTGCCCTTAGATTTGATCTTACGGTCCCTTTTGCACGATTTATGGCAGCTCATCTTAATGATCTTACATTACCATTTAAAAGATTTCACATAGACAAGGTCTGGCGGGGAGAAAATACTCAGAGGGGAAGATACAGAGAGTTTATTCAATGTGATTTTGATATTGTGGGGCTTGATAATGCTTCTGCAGATTTTGAGATTCTTCAGCTAATGCAGGCCTCTTTCAAAGCAATGGGTATTACGAATATTACAGTTAAAATAAACCACCGTGGAATATTTAATGATTTTCTCTTCTACATCAACGCCTCCGAAAAAGCAGTGGAAGTTATGCGGATAGTGGATAAAATAGCCAAAATTGGTAAAGAGAAAGTAACTGAGAGTCTCTCCTCACTCCTGAATATGGAATCTGCACTAAAAATTGTTGATTTTATTGAACCTTCCGGAACTTTCAAGGAAACCCTTGATAAAATAACCTTTCTCTCCGGAGGAGAATCAGAAAACACTGAAAGAGTTCGAACAGTTTATGAATATATGAAAGATCTTGGGATTGAATCCGGATTTGAACTTGATCCATCCATTACCAGAGGCCTGGATTACTATACAGGTATTGTATATGAGACATTGCTAAATGATCTGCCTGGACTGGGTTCAGTTTGCTCCGGCGGACGATACAACAATCTGGCTTCGGTTTATACAAAAAAAGATCTTCCCGGAGTGGGCTCCTCCATCGGTCTTGACCGTCTTCTGGCAGGAATGGAAGAGTTGGATCTCCTACAGAAATATGATACAGGGTTTGATCTTATTATTCTTAATTTTGAAGATTCATCAATCTCACACAATCACTCTATAGCCGCTGCTGTCAGAGAATCGGGCCTTTCATGTGAAGTCTATCATTCAAAAAAGAAACTCCGCACTCAATTTGCCTATTCAGAAAAAAAGAATATTAGATTCACTATTATCTGCGGCCCGGATGAACTGGAATCTGATACTGTAACTTTGAAGAATATTTCTACAAGGGAGAATTATAATAAAATTTCTCTCCCAGAGGCTATTACCATTATAAAAAGGTTCGAGGATACAAAAATTGATAAATAACCTTCCTATTTACAACCAGAAAGACAAAATATTAAAAACACTTAAAGATAATCAGGTAATTATTGTAGAAAGTCCTACAGGTTCCGGTAAGACAACACAGCTTCCGGTAATTCTGCATGAAGCTGGATATGGTAGTTCCGGTATTATAGGAATTACCCAGCCAAGAAGAATTGCAACTGTTTCCGTCAGTGAGTTCATAGCTAACAATATGGATTCCAGAAACAGGAGTATTGTTGCCTACAAGATGAGATTTGAAGATACAACAGATATTTTAACCAAAATTAAAATTATGACTGACGGTATTCTCCTCCAGGAACTTAAAGCAGACAAACTACTCTCAAAATACTCAGTAATAATGGTGGATGAAGCTCATGAACGAAGTCTTAATATAGATTTTATTTTAGGTTTGTTGAAAAGTATTTTAACTATCAGGCATGACTTAAAAGTAATTATTTCCTCTGCAACAATTAATGGAAAAATATTCTCCGATTATTTCGGGGGAGCACCCATTGTTCATATTGAAACAAGGGTATTTCCCATTCAGACAATATACGTAAATCTCCCTGTAGAAAATAATTATGAAAACCTTCTTCAAAAAATTGGTGATATTGTTTTTAATGAGTTAAGAAAGAAGGAAACCGGTGATATTCTTATATTCCTGCCCGGTGAACGTGCAATTAAAGATTGTATTAATCTGCTTCAGAGCAGTAAAGTTTCAAAAAAATTATTTATAATACCCCTGTATGGCAGACTTACCAAGGAGGAGCAGGAAAGAGTATTTATTAAAACTCCCAATGGAAAAATAAAAGTTGTTGTCTCAACAAATATTGCAGAAACCAGTATCACTATTGACCAGATAAAAACTGTTATAGACTCCGGTCTTGCTAAAATTAATTTCTACAGTCCCAGAACCTTTACAGAATCTCTGATTGAGAGCCCTGTATCAAAAGCAGCATCAGACCAGCGTAAGGGAAGATCGGGAAGAACGGGTCCCGGAACATGTTACAGGCTCTATTCAAAACGGGACTTTGATACAAGAGCTCAGTTTACCCTGGAGGAAATATTCAGGACAGACCTTTCCGAGGTTGTTCTCCAGATGGCGGAACTGGGAATTACTGATTTTGGAAGTTTTGATTTTATCTCGACTCCCGGAAGCCAGGGAATTGCCGGAGCAATTGAATCACTCAAGCTCCTGGGTGCTCTCGACAATAAAAACAAACTTACTGCTGCAGGACAGATGATGGTTAAATTCCCACTCCTGCCAAGACATTCCAGAATGATTGTTGAATCTATTTTGAGATATCCTGATGTGGTGGAAGAAGTTCTTATAAGTGCTTCATTTCTTTCATCACACTCTCCATTCCTTCTTCCGCAGAACGAAGAGATAGAGGCAAGAAATGCCCAGCATTATTTCAGGGATCCTTCAGGAGATTTTATTTCAAATATAAAACTCTTTAAAATATACTCAAAAATTGGTGATTCTGAAAAAAGACAACAATTCTGTGATAAATATTATCTCGATTTACGAACTCTGAATATGATAGTAAATATAAAAGAACAACTTGAGAGTATTGTCAGAGAGATGGGTATTCCTATTATTAATGGAGGGACCCAGAAGGAACTTCTCTGTTCTATTGCAGCTGGACTAATTCAGTTTGTCTGTATCAGATCAGGAAAGTCATCCTACAGGAGTCTTACAGCAGGGCAGATACATATTCATCCTGGATCAGTTATGTTCAGGGAGTCTCCGGAGTATATAGTTGCATGGGAGATTGTAAAGACCTCAAGAATGTTTGCCCGATCTGTGTCAGTTATTCAAAAAAACTGGCTTCCTGAAATTTCTCCTGATTTAAGCAGACTTGTTCCAGATAAAAGAGATCAAAGAAATAAGAAAGATAAAAAGACAGGAAAGATAAAAGATACATCGAATACCATATCTATTAATAGCAAGGTGTTTCAACTCGTTCCTTTTAGAGGTAAAAAGAAGATAGCTATCCTCCCCTGGGAGGAGATAAGGGATCTTGTAAAAGATACAACTGCCGAGAAAATCTCAATTTATAACAATGTACGTGGAAAAATAATCTTCCGTGATATGGAACTGGAAACAGGAAGCAGGATTGTAAATATTATCAGGATTACTCCCCATATTGATCCTGAAGGTGATCTAGCTATGAAAAGTAAATCCGGTGGAAGTTTTAGTCTGAATTCAGATTTAAAAGTTTTTGAGAATATGATTAGCCGTATCCTTAAAATTGTAAGGGTAAAGAAAAAAGGCCGTGTCCTGGGCTATCTTTCTCTTGAAACCGATGAACATGGAACCTATTGGCTTAAAACGAAAAAGGGGTTTTACGGTGCAGTTGAGGAAAGTCTCTCGAGCCTGGAAGTTATGGCAGATGAAATAGGGAATAATATGAATTCTGTATATGGAACTGCAGTAAGTCTGCAGTACAGAAAACTTACCGCAATATTCGAGAGCCTTTGATTTTTCAACTTTCCCTGATTATTCTTTTGCCGAGGACTTTTAAAAGAACAGATCTCTCTACAGGAGAAAGGAAAGTTTCTCCCTGCTCCCTCTGGAGAACAAACTGAACAGAACTATCCTTTTTCTTCTTATCCTTTTTAAGAGCTGCAATTAAAGATTCCGGGGTTATTCCTGCAGGTGTAATCAAATTATAGGAATACTTTTCTGCTATGGCCCTAACCTCCTCCAGCCAGGAGGGAGGTGTGACACCCATCAATACACCAGATTCCAAAGCCTTTATTATACCCCAGACAACTGCCTCTCCATGTGAAACAGAAGAAAAACCTGAAACCGATTCCAGAGCATGACCAAATGTATGCCCAAGATTAAGATGTGCCCGAAGGCCCTTCTCAACAGCATCCTGTTCCACATACCAGGCTTTTACAAATATTGATCTTTCCAGTAATTCAGTCAGGACATCTCTGTCTCTGTTAAGAACGGAAGCATATTTTGTATCTAATATTGTTAGTATTTTCCGGTCTCTAAGAAGACCATGCTTAAATATTTCTCCAAGGCCATTCATATACTCCTTTTCCGGAAGAGTATTTAGAAGATCAATACATACTCTTACCTCTTTTGCAGGAGTAAAGGTACCAATCATATTCTTATAACCAAGAAAATCAATTCCGGTTTTCCCTCCAAAAGCTGCATCAGCCATGGCAAGAAGAGTTGTGGGTACAAGAATAATATCGGTACCCCGCATATACACAGACCCCGCAAAAGCAGTCATATCGCATATAACACCTCCACCGATACCGACAAAGAGCGAATCTCTGGCCAGACCAGAAGTAAGAGCCTTTGTCAGAATACCCTCTATGCTGAGCCAGTTTTTCGTAATTTCTCCGGGGTTTAGTACAAACTCAGTAACAGGCAGCACTGCAGGAAACAATTTTCGCGTATTGGTATCGAAAACGGCAATTATATTTTTGTAATTAAAATTGAATAGTTCAGAGATCTCAAGGAACATAACAACTGTTTCTTTATTTCCAATTTTGAAGATATGTTTTTTCAAAAGGATACCCTAGGAAAGCATTCCCTTAATTAAAGCACGGATAAAGGGATCAGATATGGAATAATATCGTTTATTTCCTTTTATTTCCGACATAACAATATCCTTTTCCTTGAGGACTGCAAGATGCTGTGATATTACAGGCTGGGACTGATTAAGACATGTCCACAATTCAGTTACACATGCATCCTCATTTTCTATTAAACAAAGAATCTTTAATCTTAATGGGTGACCGCAGACCTTCAGCTTTTCTGCATAGGATTCAATGGTTAAACCGGAACAACAAGTTTTCTCTTTCATCATTCGATAAATTACACTTTATAGGAGCATATTTCAAGTATTATGTACTATTATCCCTATTTTTATTTCTCAAAAACTATGGAATTCATTTTATATGCTCAGAGAAAAAATACTTATTTTTGGAATCACTTCTATTGAAATGAATTGTCCCTTTGCTTATTATCCAACTATGAATTCTGTCTATCTCGACTGGGCTGCCACTGCTCCTGTAAAAAACGATATACCGACTCTCATGTCAGAGGTGCTGATATCTGCAAATGGAAACCCCTCTTCCCTTCATAACGAAGGGATAAAGGCCAGAACAATAATTGAAAAAAGCAGGCATTCATGTGCAGATCTATTAAAGGTAAAACCGGAGCAGATAATTTTTACTTCCGGGGGAACTGAGGCCAACAGCATAGTCCTATCCTCGTTTTTTAGAAAGAAAACCAAAGGTCATATTATAATTTCAGCTATTGAGCACCCATCTGTATATGAATTTACACATGGATTAAAGGATGCAGGTTTCGAACTTACAGTAATAAATCCTGATTCCAGAGGATTTATTGATCCCATAACTATTAAAGATGCTCTTACTTCCAATACCCAACTTATTTCTGTTATGGCTGTTAACAATGAAACAGGGGTAGTACAGGATATGGAGGGAATTATTGAACAGGTAAGGTATTTTGAAAAGGATAATGGGCGTAAAATTCACATCCACACAGATGCAGTACAGGTTCTTGGAAAACTACCCTTTTACCCAGGTGAGTTTAATATTGATTCCGCATCTTTCAGTCCCATAAAATAGGAGGCCCAAAGGGGACAGGCCTGCTCTATTTAAAAAAACCAATAGTTGTTCTTTCTCAGGGAGGAGGACAGGAATTCGGGATACGCCCGGGAACTGAAAATACAGCAGGTATTTCAGCCCTTGCAAGAGCTTTGGAATTAAGTCTTGGATCGATAAACTCCAATTTAGTACATGCAGAAAAACTGAGATCACTTTTTCTCGAAAAAATTTCCCAGGTAAAGGGAGTAAAAATACTCTTTAATTCCACAGAAGCAGAAAACAGAACCTATTCACCATATATAATAAGCTTATCGGTCTCCCCTGTTCCAGGCGAAGTTGTGGTGAGGGTAATGAAAGATGAAGGATTTTTAATATCGACAGGTTCTGCCTGTTCATCGAAAAACAGAAAAAAACAGATGAGAGTGCTTATCGCCTCAGGGATCTCAGAAAAAGATGCTGCTGGTTCAATAAGAGTATCAACAGGAGATACAACTAAAGAGATAGAAATTCTTAATTTCTGTTCAACTCTTAATGCCAGACTGTCTGAATTAAGAAAATATCATAAATAAAATACCGGAGAAACAAATGGAAAATCTTTATCTTATAAAAATTGGAGAAATATCTCTAAAGAAAGGGAATAGAGCTAAATTTGAAAAACAGCTTAGATTCAATATAAAGAAAAAACTTAACAGTTCATCCAGGATTACCATTCAAAGAGGAAGATTCTTCCTGGAAAGTAACGAAAAAGATATAGAAAACATCCGATATGCCCTGTCCACCACACCAGGGCTTGTTGGCTTTTCCAGAGCAGTTAAAGTAAATAAAGATATATCCGAAATTAAAAAGGCAGCACTGGTATTTGCAGAAGAACTTGCCTCCAGACACCAGGGAGGTTCTTTTAAAATTGAATCCAGAAGAGCGGATAAAGGTTTTGAATTTTCCTCTTATCAAATTTCATCCCTCGTTGGAGAATACCTTCTGGAAAAGATACCCTCTCTCCATGTAGATGTTCATAAGCCAGACTGGATTATCAGTATAGAACTGCGAGATCTTGCCTATATATACGGCGCAAGGGACAAGGGCGCAGGAGGTCTTCCTGTTGGGAGTGCCGCAAAAGGTATGCTTCTCCTTTCCGGAGGAATTGATTCTCCGGTCGCAGGTTATTTAATGGCAAAAAGAGGTGTAAAAATGGATGCAGTCTATTTTCATGCCTACCCATACACTTCTGATGAAGCACTTGAAAAAGTAAAGAAACTTGCTCAAAAGATTTCACCCTATTTATCGGGAGTCTCCCTCTTTGTTGTTCCTTTTACAGATTTCCAGCTTTTACTCAAAGAAAAGGCAAGAGAAGAGGAAATAACTCTCCTTATGAGAGCAGGCATGGTGAAAATTGCAGAGATTATTTCAAAAAAAAGGGGCAATATCTGTCTGATTACCGGAGAATCACTCAGTCAGGTAGCAAGTCAAACGGTGGAGAGTATACGATATACAGGAAGTGAAACCGATTTACCTGTATTCCGACCTCTTATAGGTATGGATAAAGAAGATATTATAAAAATAGCAAAAAACATAGAAACCTATGACACTTCAATTCTTCCATTCGAAGACTGCTGTACCATCTTTTCTCCAAAACACCCTCAGGTGAAACCGGAACTTGAAAAGCTGAAAAACTCTTTTCTGAGGCTTAATGGAGAAGATCTGCTTGAAGAGGCTGCAGAAAAAGCTGAACGTTTCTATTTTAAACCGTAACAATCCTTACCAGGAATTAAGTCTTAACTGTTTCTTTCTTTGTCTCTTTCTTTTTGGGTGTCGGGGATTCCGGCTTTGAGGGTTGATCAGAACTACCGGCCTTCGGCGCACTGCTATTGCTGTTTTTACCCTTATTATCTGTAACATAAAATCCGCTGCCCTTGAAAATTATCCCAAGACCGCCACCAATAAGACGCCTGAGAGAACCCTGACATTCTGGACATTCTTTTATGGGATCATCTGACATTGACTGAAAGTATTCAAAATCTTTACCGCAGTCTTTACATTTATAATCGTATGTTGGCATAATAGCTCTCCGATGAGTTATTGAAATTTAATTTTATTAACATAATATATAGATAATCTAATATAAAATTCAAGAACTGTTTATTTAAATTCTTACAGGTATTTTATTTTTCTCAAGATATCCCTTTATCCCTCCAACAGTATATCCATCTATATGAACCATGGAAGCAATTAAAGCGGCATCCGCCCTTCCTTTATTAAAGACCTCCAGAAGATGTAGAGGAGTTCCGGCTCCTCCGGAAGCAATAACAGGTACAGGTACACTTTCGGAAATCATCCTGGTCAATTTTACTTCATATCCATTTTTTGTACCATCTGCATCTATAGAATTAAGAACAATTTCCCCTGCTCCCAGATCCACTACACGGTGGGACCATTCAAGTGCATCCAGATCCATCCGTGTTCTGCCTCCGTTGATAACCACTACATACCCGGAAGGTTTGGTTTTGTCGGCTGCAACATCCATTCCCACAACAATACACTGCCTGCCAAAATGAGAAGCTCCCTGTGATATTAAATTGGGGTTTAACACTGCGGCACTGTTAATGCTTACCTTTTCTGCACCTGCAAGGATAACCTTTTTCATATCTTCAAGGGTTCGTATTCCTCCGCCAACAGAAAATGGAATAAATATCTTTTCTGCTACCTTTCTGACAACATCAATCATTATACCCCTGTTTTCGGAAGAGGCTGTAATATCATAAAAAACCAGTTCATCAACACCCTGCCTATAGTACTCCTCTGCCATTACAACAGGATCACCAATATCAACATTACCCTTAAATTTAATACCCTTTGTAGTTTTCCCGTCGCGTACATCCAGACAGACAATAATTCTCTTTTGAAGCATTAGTCTGCCCCTTTAATAAAATTATCGAGTATTTTCAGACCAAAGGGACCAGATTTTTCAGGATGAAACTGCAGGGCAACTAAATTATCTACAGAAAAAGCGGAAGAAAACTCAATTCCATATTCTGTGGATCCTATTACCTGACTGCTTTTATCCAATTCAGGATAGAAAGAGTGGACAAAATAAAAAGAGCCGTTGTCCGGAATATCCCTAAAAATATAATGAGATCCTTTAATGCTAACCTGATTCCATCCCATGTGAGGAATTTTCAATCCCATTTCCACTGAAAATTCTCTGGATACACCAGGAACAAGTCCTAAACAATAAGTGCTGTTCTCTTCGGAAGATTTAAGAACAATCTGACACCCCAGACAAATTCCGAGAAGGGGTTTACCTGATTTAAAAAAATCCTTTATAAATTGATCCAACCCCCTCTCACTCAAAATTCTCATTGCCGACCGGGCCTCACCTACACCTGGAAATATTATCTTATCTCCTTTTTTTAAAACAGATGGATCACTGGAAATAAAATAATCTGCATGTAAATATCTCAGAGCAGTTTCTACACTTTTAAGATTTCCTGCCTCATAATCCACTATCCCTATTTTCACATCAATTCCCCTGGGAGATCCCGGTGTCACCATCCATAATATCCATAAAATCCTCAGAATTCAGAGCAATACCTTCCACAATAATTCTGGATCCTACTGCTTCGATACGGCTTTTACGGATAACCTGCATAACGGAAAGTCTCCCCCCTTCCCTGAGTTTCATTAAGAGTCCAAGTTTAAGGGCAGTTGAAAATATTCTAGCTTCTGATGAATCAGAGAACTGAAGGAACCCTGAAATTTCATATTTTTCGGTAGATTTATCCACTGAAAGAAGAATTTCCTGAATCGACATTTTACCGGAGGGGATGTTCAATGCAGAATAGAGACCCGAACCCGGTAGTCGGGAATAAAAAGTAACAGCAGCTCTGTCAAACTCCATTTTTACATATTCAGGTATGTAAAAACGTTTTCCGGACTCAACAGAAGAGAGTTCCGACTGAATATTTGAATTTGAAATAAGAGCAATAGAGCTTATGGGAACGGAGGTATATAAACCCTCAATGCTGTTCTCCCACCAAATATATTTATCTCTGTGTTTAACCCAGTTATCCTCCCTGCCAATAGCAATATTGGTCAGAAATCTGGGATATTTTCCCTCTGCAAGTATTGAAAATTCAGACTCTCCATCAAATCCCTCAGTGGAAACAGTCAGCGATTCAGTCCGGCTGATAATATCGGAGAGATCACCCTTTGAATATCTTCCTATAAACCTGTCCAGGACTTCCGTATCTTCTGTGAGATTAAAATGGATGAGAAGATTTCCCTCTTTTGCTATAATTCCAGGGAAATTGGGATCCTCAATCCCGGCTCGGGTCTGACAACCACTTACCAAAAGAGAAAGAAAGAGAAAAAAAACAGATACAGAAAAAGTAACAATATTAATTTTATTTGTCTTCATTAGTTCCTAAACCTTTCAGGCTTTCTCAAGATCAATAAAACAAACTCCATCACCTAAAGGAACCTCAATAGAATTAGTGCATTTTTCCCATAAAAGCTCATCGGCAAGTGTTTCTGTTAGAAGATGATCCCTGAAACTATTTATTGCAGCCATAAGCCAATCGGAGCCTGATATTTTTAAGATAATTCTATCTGTTACTTCGAGTCCCCGCTCTTTTCTAAGATTCTGAATACTTCTGACAACATCTCGTACGGCACCCTCCTTAAGAAGTTCTTCAGTAATCCCGGTGTCCAGTCCTACAGTCAAAGATCCCTCATTTAAAACTTTGAGATTCTCCTTCTCCAGTCTCTGGATGATAATTCCATCTTCTTTGAGTTCGAGTATACCTGCTTCATAATCAATATGAAGAACCGCTCCATCCAGCAGACTCTGAATCTCGACCATTGTCAGTTCCTCGATTTTCTTTGCCGCTGCCTTCATGTTTTTACCAAGAGTTTTCCCAAGTATTTTAAAATTTGCCTTAGCCTTGTATGCAACAAGATCCTCTTCATTCTCTCTAAAGATAACATCCTTGACATTTAACTCTTCAATAATTATATCTTCCATTTCCCGAAGTACAGCCCTCTCCCGGGGATCTCTTGTTACAACATAGAGGGATTTAAGAGGCTGTCTTATCTTTAATGAGTGAATACTCCTTAAAGCTCTTCCCATGGATACAGCCTGTCTTGTAATTTCCATCTTTTTTTCAAGATCCATATCCCTTTTCGAGTTGTCAGTAACAGGGTAATCGGAAAGATGAATAGATTCCGGCATCTTATCTCTTTTAAGATTCTGGTAGATCTCTTCTGTAATAAATGGAATAAATGGAGCCGCTACATATATTGTTTTCATTAAAACTGAATAAAGGGTTTCGTATGCCTGGAGTTTATCGTTATCATTTTCTGATCGCCAGAATCTTCTTCTTGATCTTCGTATATACCAGTTATTAAGAAGGTCAATAAACCGTATTATAAAACTTATAGCCTTTGAAAGATCATAACGATCAAGATGATCGGTAACTTCAGATACAAGATATTCTGCTTCTGAGAGAATCCATCTGTCAAGAGGGTTATCAGGTTCGGAGGGAACCCCCTTTGGTTCAAAATTATCGATATTTGCATAGGTTACAAAAAAGCTGTAAGCATTCCAGAAAGGAATAATAAAGCCCTTAAGAACATCTTTAATACCTTCATCGGAATATTTTAGATCCTCTCCCTTAACCACTGCGGAGTTCATTAAAAACATTCTTAGAGCATCTGCACCAAAGGTATCAATTATCTCTTTAGGGTCAGTAAAATTCCTCTCTGACTTGGACATTTTCTTACCGTCTTCCGCAAGAACAAGACCATTAACCACTACATTCTTAAATGCAGGTTTATCAAAGAGTGCGGCAGCCAGAATTGTCAGAGTATAAAACCATCCCCTGGTCTGATCCAGACCCTCAGAAATAAAGTCTGCTGGAAAGTTTTTTTCAAACCACTCTTTATTTTCAAAGGGGTAGTGAACCTGAGCATAGGGCATAGCACCGGATTCAAACCAGCAGTCAAGAACATCCGGGATTCTTCGCATAGTTCCTTTGCCGTCAGGGCTTGGCCATGTTATTTCATCTACAAAATGTTTATGCAGATCATCCACCTTAACACCAGACTTTTCTTCAAGTTCGTCTCTGGAACCAATAACTTCCATATAATCGGATCCATCACACTTCCATATAGGAATGGGATTTCCCCAATACCGGTTCCTGCTTATTGCCCAGTCTCTGGCTCCTTCAAGCCATTTACCAAAACGGCCTCCTTTAATATGGGCAGGAACCCAGTTTACCTGATTATTTGCCTTTATCATCTTCTCTTTTATTTTCGAGATATCAACAAACCAGCAGGAAATAGCACGGTAGATTAAAGGTTCCTTGGTACGATAACAAAAAGGATAACTATGATTATAGTTTTCCCTTTTTACAAGTTTACCCTCTTCTCTGAGACGTTTGATAATTGCTTTATCTGCATCTTTTACGAATATTCCCTCATATTCGGGTACTTCATCTGTAAATCGACATTCCGCATCTATAGGACATACAATTGGAACCCCGGTATTTTTCATTATATTGTAGTCATCCTCTCCAAAACCGGGAGCAGTGTGAACTATACCCGTACCATTTTCGACAGTTACATAATCTGCAACCAGTGTTTTAAAAGCGTTCTGTTTCTCATACTCTTTAAAATAAGGGAAAAGAGGTTCATAGCTGATACCTTCAAGCTCTTTTCCTGTAAATTCATCTATAATGCTGTATTCCCCGGGATCATTATAATAGGAGGCTAATCTCTCCTTAGCCAGTATATAGTTTTCTTTACCATCCTCTATTTTTACATAGATAATATCAGGTCCCAATGCCAGACCAAGGTTTGATGGAAGTGTCCATGGGGTAGTAGTCCATGCAAGAAAATATGCATCTTCATCCTTGAGTTTAAACCTGACAGTTACTGCAGGATCAACAACATCTTTATAGCCGCCTAAATTTACTTCAAAGTTGGAGAGCGGTGTGGAGAGTTTGGGGCTGTAGGGCATAATATAGAACCCCTCATACATAAGCTCCTTCTCCATCAGCTGCTTGATGATCCACCAGATAGTTTCCATATAATCGGAATCCATGGTTTTATATCCATTGTCAAAATCCACCCATCTTCCCATTCTGGTAACGGTATATTCCCACTCAGAAGTATACCGTAGAACAATAGACCGGCATGACTCGTTAAATTCAGATACTCCGAACTCCTCTATCTGATACTTTCCTGAAATACCCAGTTCTTTTTCCATTTCGTATTCAACAGGGAGGCCATGACAATCCCAGCCGAACTTCCTGTCCACCATAAACCCCTTCATGGACTGATATCGTGGAATTATATCCTTAATAGTGCCAGGAACAAAATGTCCGAAATGGGGAAGACCTGTGGCAAATGGAGGTCCATCATAAAAAACAAATTCAGCATTTCCCTTTCTCTGATCAATTGATTTTTTGAAAATATCTTTATCTTTCCAAAAGTCCAGGATCTTCTCTTCCATTTTAGGAAAACTTACTTTTGTATCTACAGTTTTATACACAAATGCCTCCAGATTAACCCTACTGAAAGACCATTAAATGGTGTTCAGTATAGTGGGTTTAAAGCGCTATTTTCGTCAAAATAGCAATAGATGTCAAGCCGAAGCTATCTAATACCTGTTCCTGTTATCTTAGAGTTTATTTTAATTTATTCTCTCTTTTCTTTTTTTGCTAATCTCATTTTTTATTTTACCGACATTCATAGTATATCAAACCGGACAAGGATGTCCGGACTTTATACACAATCAAGGAGGATTGTATGATTATAAATCACAACATGAGTGCTATCTTTACCCAGAGACAGAATGGTCTTAACAACTTGCGTGTTAACGGTAACATGGAAAAGTTATCTTCTGGCCTGAGGATCAACAAAGCAGGGGATGATGCGTCCGGTCTTGCTGTATCAGAAAAGATGAGAGCTCAAATCAGAGGCTTACGACGAGCCGAAAGAAATGCACAGGATGGTATTTCTTTTATTCAGACAACTGAAGGTTATCTGCAGGAAACACAGGATATACTTCAGAGAATGAGAGAACTTGCAATCCAGGCTTCCAATGGGATCTATTCTGACGAAGACAGAATGCAGATTCAGGTTGAAATAAGTCAGCTTGTTGATGAGATCAACAGGATTTCTTCCCATGCACAGTTTAATGGAATGAATATGCTTACAGGCAGATTCAGTAAGGAAACCGGAGAAAATGCAGTTACCGGTTCGATGTGGCTCCATATCGGTGCAAATATGGATCAGAGAGAAAGAGTCTACATAGGAACAATGACAGCACAGGGACTTGGTATACAGGGACTTGGCGCACAGTCACATGCAGCAACTTTTATCTCAATCTCCTCACCTGATAATGCAAATATTTCATTGTCTGTTATCGATAGTGCTCTTACCAAGGTCAGTAAACAAAGAGCAGACCTCGGTGCATATCAGACCAGATTAAATTATGCTTCACAGGGACTGAATGTCGGAGCAGAAAATCTGCAGGCTGCTGAATCACGAATCAGAGATACAGATATGGCTGAAGAGATGGTTGATTTTACCAAAAATCAGATTCTTGTACAAACTTCAAATGCAATGCTTGCTCAGGCTAATGCAAAGAGCCAGTCTGTTCTTCAGTTATTCCAGTAAATTATTTAGTAATTTTAAAAGACGATCCTTTTGGATCGTCTTTTTTTCTCCTGTTAAAACCACCTATACAGTTGAAAAATCACCATTTATAATGTATAAATTTCTCATGACTCATTTTAAAGTTCCAGTCGTTTTGAAAAACTTTGCCAATGTATTTAAGGATAATAAATTCAGCTGTTATCTTGTAGGAGGAGCTCTGCGAAATCACTTTGCAGGACTGATCCCGACAGACTATGATTTTGCAAGTGATGCAAATCCGCAAGATATAATGAGAATGTTCAGGCATGTTATTCCCACAGGAATTAAACATGGTACTGTTACAGTTCTCTACAGAGGTAATTCATTCGAAGTAACAACATTCAGAGTAGAAGGGGAATATACCAATTCAAGACATCCTGATTCAATCAAATATAGTCCCTCCATTCTTGAAGATCTAAAAAGGAGAGATTTTACCATTAATTCCATAGCTATGAATCTGGAAACAGGCGAACTTCTGGATCCTCATAATGGTATTCAGGATATAAAACACAGAAGGATAAAAGCAATTGGAAACCCTCAGGAACGTTTTACCGAGGACGGTTTACGATTAATGCGTGCCTGCCGGTTTACTTCTCAACTGGAATTTTCACTGGAATCTTCAACACTTAACGCTGTAAAACTATGTAAAGATAATTTACGAAAGGTATCTGCCGAGAGAATTCGTGATGAAATTATTAAAATTTTGCAGGTAAAAAAACCTTCTATTGCTTTGAAAATAATGGAAGAGACCGGAATACTTGAGATAGTAATGCCTGAACTGATGGAGTGCAGGGGCATAAAACAGAAGGGATATCATAATTTTGATGTACTCGATCATCTGTTCTACTCCTGTGACGGAGGACCTCCGGACGATTTTATATTACGTTTGGCGGCTCTTCTTCATGACACAGGAAAGCCTGCTTCTCTTGAACTCGACAGAGAGGGTATTCCCACCTTTTATAATCATGATAAAATTTCCAGCCAAATTGCGGTAAAAATCATGCAGAGGCTTAAATTTTCCGGTAATGAAATAAAAAAAGTATCCCATCTGATTTCTCATCACATGTTCAACTATACAGATGACTGGACAGATGCTGCTGTTAGACGGTTTATTGCAAAAACCGGAGTAAAAAACATTGATGATCTGTTTAAACTACGACTTGCCGATCAGTTTGGAATGACAAATTCAGAAAAGCATTCACAGTATCTCTATATGTTTGCAGACAGAATAGAATCAGTACTGAAAGAAAACAGTGCCTTTACATTAAAGGATCTTGATATAAGCGGTAACGATCTGCTGACCATGGCGGGAATTAAGAGAGGACCGCAGATTGGAATTATTCTTAATGAACTTCTTGAAGCTGTTCTTGATGATCCTAAAATGAATGAAAAGAGTAAACTGATTAACATTGCCAGAAATATTTACAAAAACAGGTAATGTTAAAAAACTTCAATCTTTAACAAAATACTTATATGCAATACTGGCTGCAATCTGTTCTGCTTCTTTTTTATTTTTACCAATACCGGGTCCATACATCTCACCTGCGACCTTAACCTCGATCCAGAATGTACGATCATGGTCAGGGCCTGTTTTTTTAATCAATGAGTACTTTGGATAACTCTTATATTTTTTTTGTACGAATTCCTGAAGAAGTGTCTTATAGTCTTTTTTGTGCCGATTCTCAAGAACTTTATCAATTTCCGGTACTATATATTTCAAAATAAATGATTGGGATGCTTTAAATCCGGAATCCAGGAAATAGGCGCCAAAAACGGCTTCGGTACAGTCAGCAAGAATGGCTTTTTTATTTCGGCCTCCGGAGTACTCTTCACCCTTACCTATCAGGATAAAGTTGTCAATCTTGAGTTCTTTTGCGATAACTGCAAGACTATCCTCACTGACAACAAAAGATTTAATACGTGCCAGTTCACCTTCGTTCCTTCCGGTTAAATTTCTATAGAGGTATTCACTCACTACAAGACCTAGAACACTGTCACCAAGAAATTCCAGACGTTCGTTATTTTCTACACTTTCTTTACTTTCATTTGCAAAAGAGCGATGAGAAAAAGCAAGGTTCAGAAAAGTTATTTTTCTGAACCTTATTCCCGCATTTTTCTCAAAAACATGCAGTTCCTTCTTCCTTTCCTGATTTACAGGCGGAAACCTGAAACTACCTGATTTCTTAACATGATTCACTTATGACTAGGCATCCTGTGATTTAAGAAAGTTTAAAGCATCACCAACAGTCTCAAACTCATTAGCTTTTTCATCTGGTATTGTAACGCCCATTTCTTCTTCAATTGCATAAACAAGTTCATAAGTATCGAGACTATCGGCACCAAGATCCTGTCTAAAAGATGCTTCAGGTGTAATTTTTGATTCTTCCACCTCAAGTTTTTCTGCAATAAGCTTTTTTAGTTTGTCAAACATTTCGTCCATAATTTACTCCTTAAAAATTTATTAAGCCATATTTTCAAGTTCAATTACTTGATTTCCCCTGTAATACCCGCACTTCGGGCATACTCGGTGTGGTAATACTTTGTTACCACATGTTCCGCACTCAACCAGTCCTGGAACTGTAAGTTTCATATTAGCAGATCGTCTTGTACGTGTTCGTTGTTTAGACGTCTTATATTTTGGTACTGCCATTATAACATCCTCTCCAAATTAGCAAAAAGTCAGTGTGAACTTAACCCAATTAAGGCTTAATGTCAACTGCCTCTTAAACGCTCTTTTAAGGCCTTAGCTACTTCCGGAGGTACCATAGCTCCAATATCACCATCAAGAAGTGCAATTTCCTTTATAGCTGAAGAACGTAAAACAAAGTACTTCGGATCTGTAGGCATGAACAGTATATCAACATCAGGACTAAGTTCCTTATTTGTCATAGCGAGCTCAAACTCATATCCAAAATCTACAAGAGCACGCACACCCCTGATCATTACTTCTATCTTGTTTTCTTCTGCAAATTTTACAATGAGGCTGTCCCACAAATGCACTGTAACATTTGAGTAACCCCGCAGCAGATCATTCATCATAGCATAACGCTCATCCGATGAGAAAAGGCACTTCTTCCGATCATTCACCGCAATTACAACATACAGCTCATCAAATATTGCCGCTGCTCTTTTTATTAGATTCAGATGACCGTTAGTGGGAGGATCAAATGAACCAGGAAACATAGCTTTCTTCACAAGAATAACTTACTAATTAAGCCTCTTTGAAGTCAAGTTATATTTCGGTCGACAACCGAAATAATTAACTTTTTTTACCTTTTATATGATTTTTAGTGATTAAATTGTCATTGCTTTGATATATTATCAATGTTTATTAATTTTCGTTTTGACAAATAGTCTATGACTATATAATATAGAGACAATGAAAGTTAATAAATTTTTAATTATTTTGTTTTTTACCTCGTTTTTTTTACTGTACTCCTGTGCAACCGGGAATGAAGCAGTTAAAGAAGATCCTGTATTGGAACAGGAAGAAGTTCCTGTAATTAGGGCAGAACCAAAAGAACCTGTAACTGTAGTTACCAAGGAAGCTCCTGCTCCTGCAACACTCGAAGGTACAGAACTGGAAAAAGCTGAAACTGATATTGCTGAATTAATAGATAAACTAAATGGACTTGTTTCTGCCAGAAACTTCAAGGCATGGAAGGAATACCTGTCGGATGAATATATTAGTTACTACAGTAATCCTGACATTCTTGCCGAAATGTCGAAATCTCCTCTTTTACTTAAAAATAAAATTGTTCTGAGATCTTTGATGGATTATTTTAATTATATAGTCGTAGGAAGCAGACAAAAGGTTAAACTTGATGATATAAAGGTTCTCGACAGAGATCATATTAAGGCCTATATGTTTATCAACAACAATCCTGTTATTATATATGAGCTTGAACGAATTGATGAAAATTGGAAAATTGGTAAATTTTTAGAATAGAACTTGTAATAAATGGAGATTCAATATGAAAAATAGGTTTTTCATCATAATTATACTGGTAAGTTTAATTCTTCCCTCTTTTACTTTCTCACAGAACACAGGTACAGAGAAAGAAAAAACAGTTGAAGAAATTTTTCTGCAGAGTATAGAACTGACTGTAATAGGTGAAATGGCTACAAGTCTTTCCAGAGAAGCGAAACTGGATGCACTTGCTGCTATTGAGGATATGATAGAAAGCGGCAGAGCGTCTTCAAATGATACGGATCTGTTTTCCATACTCCAGTACCTTTCTATGGAAGGGAATGGTGTACAGATGAGAGAAAGAGGACTACTGGTAAATAATTTTCCGGAAGTGAGAAGGAGATCCTGTGAAGCCCTGGGCAAAATAGGCGGAGAAACCGCTAAAGCCTCACTTATCAATGTGCTTTTGACAGAACAGGAACCAATGGTACTGGCTGAAGCTGCTTACGCACTCGGAACTATTGGAATAAATAATGATAATCAGGTTACTCAGGCACTTTCATATTCAATCCTTGGTCAGAATATTATAAATCCTGATAATAACTATGCTTTTGCAGTTCTCCTTGCCTTTGAAAAAATTGCCGAATCAAATAACGGCATTACAGATCCAAGTGCCATAAGTGCTCTTGTGAGAATACAGAATGGTAATTACATTAGAACGGTTAAGAGAAAAGCTAAAAGTGTAATCGATAAATTAAGAGGATACTAACCCTTCAACAAACTCAGGGATCGAAGAACCGGATCTCTGAGCAGCTTGAGTTATATGCTGGAATTTATTAAAAAATAGAGAGTATAACTATCAAAGAGTTTTAATATTTACCTGTTTTTCAGATTGCGGCTGATTCTTTTCCGCCAGTCGCCTTTCAGTTCTTTATTTTCAAACTGTATTTTTTTTCTTATTTTTATATCTTTTCCAGGTTTTCCTGTAACTATTGCAAAATCTCCATTACCGATATAGGTAATTTTTTCTCTGGGACCGAGCTCTTCTTTTTCAGAAATACTCTTTAGTACACAGTCAAAATGTGCAGGGTTATTCTCTTCTCCAACACTTATTGCGGTTAACAGAAATTTTACCGACTGACCGCATATTGGACATTCCGGAAATGATCTTTTATTTCGGAATCTTCTGTAGTTATTCCTTCTTCTATTCCCGGCAGGTGCAGCTCCGCTATTAATTGTTTCCGGTTTATCACTCAATTGCCTACTCCTCGTTTAAATGAAATATTTCTTTAGTTAATGTATTGGCAATACTTTTTATAGCGATATTCAAATACTTTTCATCCTTAATTTTCTTCTTCAGTTCAGCAATTTTTTTTGGATCCGTGTGTTTTGCTATACGTATCATAGTATTTTAAGTCTCCATAAATAGTTTATAAAAAGAAGCTTAGGTATAAAATTAATCATTTACCGGTTCCCCGTGTTTTAATCTCGTCCCTGCTGATGGCTCTGACAATAAATAAATCCTTCTCTGATATTAAATCTGTAAATTTGGCAGAATCACCCTTCAATATTCTTCCCGCCGGAGACATTAAAATCTGTAAAGTTGGACGAAGAGGTGCATCATTATGAACAAGAGAGACCCTTGCAATAGAACTGTCATTAAGAATAACCAGAGAACCGAGAGGATAAATACCCATACTTTTTATAAATACTTTTAAAATACCAGAGTCAAAACGCCTTGAATTATCGTTTAGAATCTCCCGCATAGCTTTATATCCAATCATGGAACCTCTGTAAGGTCGATCTTTGAGCATTGCACCATAGGCGTCTGCAACAGATATTATCCGTGACGAAAAGGGAATCTCTTTCCCAGACAGCTTATCAGGATACCCCCTACCGTCCCATCTTTCATGATGGTGTAAAGCTATCCTTCCAATTTCGTCCTTATATTTAAGAGATTTTGTAATAAGCTTGTAAGTATAAAGAGGATGCAGGTGGATAACTTTCAGTTCATCATCAGTAAGGTCAGATTTCTTTTCCAGTAATACCTCAGGAAGCTTGGTCATACCGATATCATGAAGCAGAGCAGCTACAGCAAGGGATATAAGCCGGCTGTTAATTATTTTCAACTGTCTGCCCAAAATAATAGAGACGATCATACAGTTTAACGAACTCTGAACAAGATCAAACTCCATTCCAAGAGATATCATGGTCATAGACTTTAATTCTTCCGGCTTATCTCTGAGAAGTGAAAATACATCTGTTATTATATTATCAATTTCAACCTTATCTGCCTTTGAATAACCCTTAATATCCTTAAATACAACATCGAGTCTGTTCACTATTTTTGTATAGGTTTTTAATACTGATTTATCCCCTTTAAAATCGGCAAGACCATCATTTTTTTCTTCAGATAGTTCTGCAGAGACGGGGTTTCCCTCTGTTTCAACATACTCAATATTCCAGCGGATCAACCTCTTAATATCTTTTTCTTTAATTTCAATATTTTCAGGCACAAGAAGGTTTTCACCATCAAGGTAAACAGGAGCAGAGAATCTCATTCCAGATTTCAAATCATCAACTTTAATTTTTTTCATATTAGTTCCTGCGCCTTTTTTATAAATACAAGTATTTCTGCCACCACATCAAAAACTTCTTCAGGTATAAACTCTCCGGGATCCATCATAAACAGAGTATCTGACAAGATTTCATCCTTTACAATAGGGATACTATGCTTTTCTGCAATATCAAGCAAACTATCTGCAGTATACCCCCTTCCTTTTGTGCTAATAAAAGGAGCAGGAAGTTCATCGTTATACCTTAAAGCAACGGCTTTCTTCAATTCTTTTCCTCTCAGACTGTAAAATCAACACTTTCGAGGCCTTCTGCAGCCGGTTGTGTAAAGCCATCAGTCCAAACTGTCTCTCTATTAATATCGTCAAAAAAAATATCTTTCTTATAGAGTTTTTCTTTTAATTCCAGAAAAGCAGGACTCCCGGACCAGGGATATTTCGAAGTACTCCTAACAGAAATTTTTCTACCTGTTCCACTCCGTACAAGATTGAATTCCCACTCAAATCCATCATCTAAAGTTAATACCAGATTACTAATTGTAAATTTATCATCCAGACGAAGTTTTAAAAGTCCGTGCCCTTTCCTTGAAAAAGAAAAATCCAGAGGGATTATAAGCCAGTTATCATGACCGGCTATTCTATGGTTGAAATATTTAAGCAGATCCATCCCAAAATCAATTTTGTTTATTTTTTGTTTCAGATCTTTCTTAATATCATCCTTATCCATTGTTTTTTCAGACCTGTCTTTATTATTATTCCAGTCCGAACTCTGCTGTCTGCCCCTGCCCCCTGTTAAACTGAGAATTTCAGATACATTCTGATCTGTCAGGGGGATCCCTTTATCCATGAGAAGTATTAAAATCCTGGCTAATCTGTTATCTATATTTTTATATCTTTTAACAACTGGCTGCAATCTGGAAAAATATTCAGGAAGGAGGGGCAGTCCCGAATTAATAAGACTATCTGCTATTAACTTGAGCTCTTTTCCGGGAACTATACCGGAACGTTCAAAAAAAACTGTCTGTGAATCTTTTTTATTTCCGATTACAGTAAGATTAAGTCTGTTTTTAGTCCATTTTACCCTGGCTTTAAGTACACTCCCCTGAACAAGATTTTCCGAGGATCTTACAGTAATTGTTTTACCCAAAAGATTAATAGAAAACACACCAGGTTCAATCCGTCTACCAACGGAAAAAGAGACTACAGCACCGGACTTCAGTAAAGACTGAAATCCGGTATTTTGTGATTTTATATTGATTGTTTCGAGAAGAAACATTTTACAGGCAAGCCTAGTTACTTGCTTTTTTCTTCTGATCCTTTCTTCTGATTAATTCCGGAACCTTGGCTGCTTTTCCAACCCTGTCACGTATATAGTACAGTTTAGCCCGTCTTACTCTACCACGTCTGACAACATCAGTACGTTCAACCCGGGGAGAATGGAGAGGGAAAATTCGCTCGACACCTACACCGTAAGACATTTTCCTTACTGTAAAAGTTTTACGTATGCCAGTGTTATTTATGGCTATTACGAGTCCCTCAAAAATCTGTATTCGTTCAGTCTGACCTTCAATAATCTTAAAATGTACTTTTACAGTATCTCCAATCCTGAAATTTTCAGGGTTTTCCTTTAACTGCTCTGCTTCAATTTCCTTTATGAGTTCCATGCTCATCTCCCTTTTATCTAATAATTACTCTTAATTCCCATAATATCAGGTCTGTTTTGCCTGGTTTTCCTAATACTCTCTTTTCTTCTCCATTCATCTATCTTTGAATGGTTCCCGGAAACCAAAACCTCCGGCACTTTTAAACCCCTAAAATTGAAAGGTCTTGTATAATGGGGATACTCGAGGAGACCATTTGAAAAGCTCTCATCTATAAGAGAATCTTCGCTTATTACTCCTTCAAGGAGTCTGTACACTGCATCTATTATTACAAGTGTAGAAACTTCACCCGAAGAGATAACATAATCACCAATGGAGATCTCCTCATCCACATACATATCTATTATACGCTGATCCACTCCTTCATATCTACCGCAAATAAACACAAGTTCTTCATATTCTGACAGACGCTCCGCTTCTTCCTGGCTAAAGAGCGTCCCTGAAGGACTGGGATAGATTACTCTCTTCCTGTGTGCATCGACAGAGTCAAGAGCTCCTGCCAGGGGTTCCACTTTCAAAACCATTCCGGCTCCACCACCGTAGGGAGAGTCATCACAGCTACGGTGTTTATCAAAAGCAAAATCCCTGATATTTACAGATGAATAATCAATAATTCCCTTTTCAACGGCCCTTGCCATAATTGAACTTGTGAAAAAACCCTCAATAATCTCAGGAAAAAGAGAAAGCACCTTAATTTTCATTGGAGAAGCCAGTCTGCCTTCAGTTCAACCTGTCTGGTTTCAATATTGACTTCACCAATATACTCATCTTTAAAAGGAACAATAAATGTTCCTTTATCTGTTTTGACCTCAAGAAGATCGTTTATACGATTCTCACTTATCCCTATAATAGTTCCAAGGACAGTACCGGAATTAATAATATCACATCCATTAAGATCGGTAAGGTAGTACTCATCCGCCTCAAGTTGTGCCGCTGACTTACGATCTGTCCAGATTTCCCAGCCGGAATAGGTTTTCCCAACTTCAGGACTCTCTATCCCTTTTAATTTAACAAAAACAGTACTACCCGAAGCCTTAATACTCTCAACATCAAAGATCTTTCTTTTTCCTTCCTTCTTTAGTACAAATTCCTTAAGCTTAAGGAAATGATCCGTCTGTCCGGAAAAACTTAATACCTTTAAAAAACCCTTTACACCATGGGAAGTACGTATTTTACCAATTGCAATCTCATCCATAATTTAAACCATCAATCAAGGATTTCGAGTACAATCCGTTTACCGGTCTTTGTAGCCGATGCACTGATTATCGTTCTCATTGCTTTAGCTATACGACCATGCTTTCCTATAACCTTGCCAATATCTTCCTGTGATACCCTTAATTCGAGAATAGTTGATTTTTCGCCTTCGACGATATTAACTTCAACACCCTCAGGATCATCAACCAAAGATTTAGCAATATATACTACAAGATCTTTTTCCACTGAATACCTCTTTAACTGCCGGATCTTTCAATAAAAATTTCCTGCTTATTCAGAAGTTTTTTTACTGTAGCTGTTGGCTGTGCACCCTTAACGAGCCACTCTTTAATTTTGTCCTCTTTGAGAACAACCTGTTTACCTTCTGCTTCGATAGGGTGATAAAGCCCCACTTCGTCCAATGTTCTACCATCTCTTGGTGCTCTGGAATCCATAACTACAATTCGATAATAGGGTCTCTTTTTTGTTCCAAACCGTTTGAGTCTGATTTTCACGCTCATACGAACCTCCTAATGTACTTCAACTCTATATTCCCAGGCTTTTCATTAAATTAGCCTGGTGTTTCTTGCTTTTTGCTACTTTTTTCATCATCAGCCGGGTTTTTTCAAATTTTTTCAACAATTTGTTAACATCAAAAACGGCTGTTCCCGATCCACGGGCAATCCTCTTTCTCCTGGAAGGACCGATAATCCTATGATTATAACGTTCTTTCATGGTCATGGAAAGTATAATTGCTTCTTCTTTTTTCATTTCCTCCTGATCAATCTCAGACGGATCAATATTACCTTTGGCTCCCGGAATCATATCCAGAATTGCATCTATACTGCCCATTTTTCGAACTCTCTGAAACTGTTCCAAATAATCCTGAAGACTAAAAGTGGAAGACTTCATCTTTTCCTGAAGCTTTTCCGCCTCATCAGTCTCAATAGTCTCCTGAGCTTTTTCAACCAGGGAAACAACATCACCCATTCCAAGTATACGGGATGCTATTCTTTCCGGATAGAAAGGTTCCAGATCCTCCATTTTTTCACCGACACCAATAAACTTAAGAGGTTGACCGGTAACACTCTTTAAGGATATTGCAGCACCGCCTCTGGCATCAGAATCAAATTTACTTAAGATAACCCCTGAAATTCCAATTCGTTCATGGAACTCCTTTGCAATAGTTACGGCACTTTGACCGGTCATGGCGTCTGCAATAAAAAGCGTTTCCACTGGTTTTGAGATATCGGAAATTTTCTTTATCTCCTTCATCATCGCATCATCCAGATGAAGACGCCCTGCTGTATCTATAATAATCGTGTTAAAACTTTTCTTCTTACTGTAGGCAAGGGCATTTTTCACAACCCTTACTGCATCTTTTGACTCTTCAGAATAGACCTCTACTCCTACCTGCTCCCCCAAAATCTGCAGCTGCTTAACTGCTGCAGGGCGAACAAGGTCCGCTGCAACAAGTATAGGACGCCTACCCTCTTTTTTTAACTTCAGAGCAAGTTTTGCAGAAGTAGTTGTTTTACCGGAACCCTGAAGACCCATCAGAAGAATTACTGAATGAGTGTCAGGACCTTTCAGGTTGAGATCCTTTCTCTCGTCACCCAGTAGCGCCACCAGTCTGTCATAAACAATTTTTACAAACTGCTGACCTGGATCTACAGCTTTTAAAACTTTTTCTCCTGAGGCTTCCTCAATGGTTCGATTTATAAATCGCCGAACCACCCTAAGATTAACATCAGCTTCAAGAAGAGTAATTTTTATCTCATCTACAGCTTCCCGAATATTTTTTTCGGAAATTGTTGATTTCCCTGAAATATTTCTGAAAATATCTGTAAACTTTTGTGAAATCCGATCGAGCATACCTATCCCCGGGAGTTTTTGATTTTATACAGTAAATCAGGGGATATGTCAATTACCAGCTGTCATGCACAGCAGTACAAAACCCCTGTTTTACTTAGTCATTTTACCAATTGTAGTAATTAATTCATCAACTACAGCTAAATTCCCTTCTTTTATCTGATGAACAACACAGCTCTTTATATGAGCCTCCAAAAGTGTTTTACGTACCCCGTTAATGGCAGCTTCCACACTTAAAAACTGGTTTAAAATATCGTCACAATAAAGGTCCTCATCGATCATCCTTGCAATCCCTCGAATTTGACCCTCTATTTTCTTTAAACGGTTTATCATATTTGATTTAGTCGTATATGGATGATGAGCCGTTCTTTTTTCTTTTGCCATACCCCCCCCGTTATGCAATACATGAAAATACATTACAAAAGAATATATTTCAACATAAATATCATAAAGGCTTTCACATTCCAGACTATAAGTCTGTTTTTTTAAAATTTACAACAAAATACTATCTTATATCTATATATCTGCGTTTCAAAAATCTGTACCGGTTCTGAGATTCATCCCAATACAGGGATCCTGGATATTCATCAATCAGCTTTTTATAATATCCGGCAGATATTCTCTCATCCCGCAGGGGGGTATCAGACTCGTATATCTTTCCAAGAATGTACAAAAAGTAGTCAGAAGAATTATTATAACCGCTTTTGCTGAAAAAAGTTTCAATAAGGATTGCAGATTCTTCCAGATATAATCCTTTGTAGAACCGATCAGCTATTTCCGGTACCAGAAGTTCAAGAGCAGGTAAATCAGATTTTATAATATCTTCTGCTATTCCGGATAAACCCTCCATATTATCTTCCCCAAGATACTCTTCCACCTGCTGAATCAGCGAAAGAACTTCTGCCTCAGGCTCTGAGGGAAGGTCCTGAGCTGAAATTTTCTCTTTACCCGAAGCACCCTCGGGGATTATTGTTAGAGATACTATTTCCCTGCGAAATATATTGTTTGCAAGATCCTGATACTGGAATTCAAGTGTTCTCTCACCTTCCCCGACTGCTGAAAAGGTATAAACCGTATTGTCCGATAAAAATTTTCTCCCCTTATATTCAATACCCCCTTCCTCTGAAGGAAGGTAAGTCCATCCCCTACCGGAGAGGGTAATTTCCACTTCAGAATTGGAAACAGTTGTTAAATTACGTTCTGTTATATTTTGTAGAGTAACCCTGTCGGATGATTTTGGTACAGTCAAAGAAGCAGCTGATCCCCGGTTATTAAGTTCCGCAGAAACTACAACCCCGACATCCAGACTGGAATCGGTTATTTCATCAGATTTCTCTATAAATTCAGGAATAATTACAGTTTCTATATCACCAGGGACCTTTTTAGAAAATATTACCTCAGGAGCTTCCCGAACTACCTCTCTTATTTTTACTACAGGAAGAACCGCCTCCGGAAGAACCCCAGCAGGTTCAGGACTGCTCCACTCCATCTGATCAACTTTTACAGATTCAGTGATAATTTCAGAGTAATCCATACTGGATTGTGGAAGTTTTGATTCTACCTCTTTTTCCTCAGGAATCAGAGTAATATTTTCCTGTACTTCTCTTTTTTCCGGGATCTTTGTATCAGATTCTGATAATCCTACAGGAAGCCCTCGGGAAACACAGGCTGTAAAAACCAGAGCCGAAAGGAGTAATAGTATATTAGGGAACATCTTTAAATAGTTCATAAATTAACTTCTCGTTCTCATTTTCCAGGTAATTCAGGATGGCCTCTTCCGGATCCTGCCAATATTTCTCAATTTCCTCTCTGGTCCATCTATCTCTGTCCGAACGGAAAGGAATCCATTTATCCTCCCAGAGATGCTTGAAGGACTCGGGAAAGAGATACTCTGATATATCTGCCTTTTTTACGGATAGATCAATACTCTGTTTTTCCATTTTGCCGTACTGAATATAAGACGGAAGGAAAATAATAAGGGTAATAAAAAGAGCTGTCAGGGTTACACATGCAACTACAATAAGATAAATTTTGAGTTCTTTGCTGCTAATCCATACCATCAGGTAAAAAACCTCATTGAGAATTATCTCCCTTTTTATCTGATTCAAGCCTCATTGCCACCATTTTGGAAACTCCCGACTCTTCCATAGTAACCCCGAGCATTGTCTGAGCACCGGTAACAGTTTTTTTGTTATGGGTAATTACAATAAACTGAGATCTCTCCCCAAACTCCATGAGTAAATTTACAAAACGACTAACATTTGCCTCGTCAAGAGCCGCATCTATCTCATCCAGAATACAAAAGGGAGATGGTTTTACAAGGTAAGTGGCAAAAAGCAAGCCGACAGCAGTAAGAGACCGCTCCCCGCCAGACAAAAGAGCAATATTTTCCAGCTTTTTACCGGGAGGCTGGGCAAAAATATCAATACCTGACGATAATACATTATCCGGATCAGTTAACCTGAGTTCACCCCGGCCTCCTCCAAAAAGACGCCGGAACATTACATGGAAGTTTTTCTTAATCTTATCGTATGTTTCCAGAAACAACTCAGACGATTCAATTTTTATCTGTTTTGTTATAGCAGTCAGATCCTCCCTGGCCTTATAGAGATCATCCAGCTGACCTGTAAGAAAATCATAACGTTCTTTGACCTCAATAAACTCCTCAGGAGCCATCAGGTTCACATGCCCCAGATTTTTCAACTGGAGCTTAACCGTTCCAAGCTTCTCCTTTAGAGTTTTAGAACTTTCCTTTATCTCAAAAACCCTGCTGTCATACTCGGAAAGGTCTCTGGAATGGATCTCCTTAAAGTTCGAATAGATATTTCGAACCTCTGTAGTAACCCCTGCAAGATCAATCTGCAATTGCTCAACCTGTCCCTGTATCTTACCAAGAATTTCCATCTGTTTTTTAAGAGAGCTCTCCTTGGATATAAGATCCCTGTTTTTACTTGTAATACCGTTTTCCAGTTTGGCAAGATCTTTCTGAAGAATTTTCTCCTCTTTTTCCAGTTCCTTTTTCTCAACTTCCAGTTTTTTTATACTCCCTTCAGTTGTTTGTATCCGAATCAGGTTCTCTTCAATTCCCTTTGCAGAAGCCTTTAACTGTACCTGCTGTTCTCCAAGTTCGTTGTTAAGAGACCTTATAAGATCAGATATACCAGTTTTCTGGGTATTTACCCGTGCCTGATTAACCCTAAGATCTGAAAGTGTTTTCCGGTATTCCTCTATTTTTAAAATCAGATTCTTATTTTCTTCCCTTAATGCAGAGGATCGATTCCTGCACTCTAAAATTGATTTCCTAATAGACTCCTGATTCTCCTCAATGACCCTTTTTTTAGTAATTATTCCCTCGGGAGCAAGGAATTCATCCAAAAATGAGGGTATCGTCTTCCTGTATCCTATAATAAGTTCTTCAAGATTCTTTACCCCAAGGGAGGAATCTTTTAAAGTTGCAATAACTGTTTCAAATATATCCCGAACCTCTTTCTCACCTGAGAAACTTAAAGAAAGGGCATCTTCCATGAGCGATATTTTCCCGCTGATTTTAATGCCCAGAGCCTCTATTGCAGTATCAATTTCGGCTTCGGTCTCCTTCCTGAGCTCATAGGAATATCCTGTATCTTTCAGACTGGCATCCAGTTGACGCACAATATCATCTGTTAGAGCCCTGAGCTCTTTCTGAAGAATAAGATCTTCATCTCCGAATTTTAAAACTTCTTTCTCAAGAACAACAACTTCTGCTTCATTTTCCCTGATTCTTATATCTGCAGTTTCAATATTTTTTTGAAAAGCAGTAATATTCTTTTCGAGCTCTTCCAGTCTTGTATCGAATTCCTTAAGATTCTGTTCTTTCTCTATTATAAGCTTTTCATGCTGTTTTATTTTTGACTTAATGGAATTTTCTCTTGTACGTTCAGTTTCGATCTGTCTTTTCAGTTCTTCTACCCGTTCCGAAAGAATATCAATCTGACTGGATCTGTTGTTCTTCTCTATATCAATACCATAGAGTTTTTTCTGATTCTCTATCAATTTTGATTCCATATTATTTACAAGATCCAGATTGACTTCCAGGGAATCATTTATGGTATCAATCTTTTTCTTCAACTGATCCCTCTGTTCCGATTTATCTTTAAGTTTCGTCTCTTTAACGTTCTGAACTTCCAGAAAATCCTTTAACTTTAACAGATGGATATCCAGCTCAAGATTAAAGATCTCTTCTCTAAATTTTCGAAAATCTGCAGTTTTTTCCGACTGCTTTTTAAGGTTGTCATAGGATCGTTTTACTTCTCCAAGGATACCCTCTACCTGACGCATATTGTCTTCTGTCTTTCTGAGTTTACGATCTGCCTCTGCACCTTTCTGTTTGAATTTTGTTATCCCGGCAGCTTCTTCAAACAGAAATCTCCTTTCCTCGGGTTTATTGGAAAGAATTTCATCAATCTTCCCCTGTTCCATAATAGAATATGATGTCTTGCCTATTCCTGTGTCAAAAAAGAGTTCCCGAATCTCTTTTAATTTAGCAGGAGTATTATTAATAAAATATTCACTCTCTCCTGAACGGTGCAGGCGCCTTTTAATAGAAATCTCTGATATATCAATTGGAAGCACTCCCTCGTCATTTGAAAGTGTCAGAGTAACTTCTGCAACATTAAGAGCTTTTCTGCTTTCGGTTCCATTAAAAATTATATCTTCCATTTTGTCGGCTCTGAGCATCTTTGTAGCCTGCTCTCCTAGAACCCATTTTATACTGTCGACTACATTACTCTTTCCACAGCCGTTTGGACCCAGGAGGGCACTTATACCCTCGGTAAACTCAATCTTACTCCGGTCTGCAAAGGATTTAAAACCAAAGATCTCTACACTTTTAAGAAACACAGCGACTCCAAAATTATAAGTATTAATTACAGGAACTATACCACAGCGAACGGTAATCAGTAAAGGTTGACAATTATTACAGGAACTATACTATTAAGGAATGAAACTTGTTTGCGGTATTGATGAGGCAGGAAGAGGACCAATTGCGGGTCCGGTTACGGCTGCAGCAGTCATACTTCCGGCTGATTTTCCATTTAGTATACTTGATGATTCTAAAGCACTCAGCGAAGTAAAACGTAATTCCGCAGCGGAAATAATTATGGGAGAAGCACTCACCTTTGGAACAGGATGGGTATGGCCCTCTGAAATAGACAAAATAAATATTCACCATGCATCTCTTCTTGCAATGAAACGGGCATTTTCCATGCTGACTGTTGTACCGGAGATATCCATGATTGACGGAAAGTTTATTCCTGATATTTATGGAGATAAAACTGCAATTATAAAGGGAGATATGAAAATAAGAGAAATTCAGGCTGCCTCAATCCTTGCGAAAACAGCCAGGGACCGATGGATGATTAGGTACTCATGGATAGACCCCCGATACGGATTCGAAAAACACAAGGGCTATCCTACAGTGGAACACAGAACAAAATGCAGAGAATTCGGCATATCCTATATTCATCGTAAAAGCTACAGAATTTTTAAAGACTAAAAGCTATAAAATGCCTCTTAATCCCTTCTCATTTTTTTTCTGTTCCGCACAATAAAGTCTGAAGCCTTGTTAAAGGAATCTATAAATTCTTCAATATCCTCTTCAAAAACCATTACAGAGTGGCGTTCAAATCCCTCCTCTCCATGCTTCTTGCTTTCTACAATATTGAGGAATAGATCACCGTGTCTGTTCTCTTTGACATTAAAAAAATATGTTCTCTTTTCAGAGTTGGCTCTGGTAGAAAAAACTTCACCTCGAATTCCCATAGTTACATCCCGCTTCAAAATAAATTTTCATGTGGATACTAATTGATACGTAAGTAAATTGCAATAAGTAAAGAGGCTCTAATCTTATTTTGTAAGTTGAAAGTGGCTTTTGGAAAATACCTATTGACCTTCATAATATTTTTTAGTATATATATGAAACCTAACCCCTAGGGCTCCGGCTCAAGTGGTAAATTGCGCCTGTGGTATAATGGTATTACCTCAGCCTTCCAAGCTGATGACGTCAGTTCGATTCTGATCGGGCGCTTAACTTCAAACCGTTTGTAGTAATGCAGACGGTTTTTTATTTACTTCGACTCTATTTTCCTCTCTTCTGAGCCATGGACAGCGAAAAACTAAAAAATATAATCAGTGAAAAAGTTTATAGATTTAAGCTTTTTGCTTTTTTATTTTAACGCTTTTAACAGATTTCCCCTCAATATAACGATATATCTCTTCTGTACTGGTGGATCTCAAAATTTCCTCCAGTGATCTGTTTTCCGAAAAAATTCCAGTTAGCGCTGCAATCATCTGAAGATGAGGCCCTGTATCATTTCTAGGCGAAATAATGAGTATCAGAATCTTTACAGGTTTACCGTCCATGGCTTTAAAATCAATCCCTCTGGGAACAAGTGCAATTAATACAATCATTCTGTTTACAAATCTGCTTCTTGAATGAGGTATGGCGATTCCTTTTCCAAGGGCAGTTGTCATACTCTTTTCCCTGTCGATAACTTCCTGTAAAATAACATTGAACTGTTCATAGGGAATTGCATTAACCTTGACCAGGTGTTCAACCAGTTCTCGTATTATATTTTCCTTGGATTCCTCTTTTAGATCCAGCAGCATCCTATCCCTTGAAAGATAATGGAGAACATTGAACCCAGATCCGGAATTTTCAGTCGAATCTGCCCCGGACTCCATTATTTTTTTAAGATTTTCAGAATTAACAGTCAGTTTAATCTCTTCAAGGGAGCTGTCCAGCTCAAGGAGAGCTTCATACAGGACTGTTTTAAAATACAAAATATCCTTTGGTTCAGAACTTACTGTAATTTTATTATATTCAAGTGCTATCTGAAACAATATCCCGTGTCGTTGAAGAAGATATTTAAAAACACCTTCTGATCTTTTTTCTTTAATAAAGAAACCTTCATCATCAAAAAGATCTCTTAATTTCTGCATTATAAGCCGCCCTAAACCATCACCTTTAAAAGTATAAGATATATTTCTTACTTCTCTGTCCTCAAACAGACCGGAATCTGGTTTTATTCCAAGTCTATTCATAAATCTTTTTATTGTTGTCCCCTGAATAAGAAGAGTAAACAGGATATAACTCAGGGTAAAATGAATAATCAATGTTAAATGCGGAAAGGAATCAGGAATAGCAAGAACAAGAGCCACAGGAACGGCTCCCCTTAAACCACCCCAGAAAAGAATAGCCTTATATGAATTTGTAATTCGTTTTTTTGAGTCTTTTCTTGTAAAGTAGTTATACATTGGAACCAGAATATATATTCCAATTACCCTGGCTGCAAGAACAACCGGAATAACATAGAGAAATTCTATAACTTCACTTTGAGATATATTTACTTTCATGATATTGAATTCTGTCAAACCCAAAAGGATAAAAATTATGCTGTTGGCTATAAAAGAGAAATATTCCCAGAAATCTCCCATAGTTTCTATGTTTGATCTTTTAACAGTTTTCTCAATACTCGAGCTCATTATAATCCCGGCTGTCAATGTCGCCATTACACCGGAAAAATCAAAAATAAAATTAGAAACAACAAAAGATACATAGGCTACAATAAGACTTATTGTTATCTGTAAGATCATATCATTTTTTTCCAGATTATTAATAAACGAACCCACAACTCCAACAACCCCGCCTACAAGTACACCACCCAGAAGTACACTGATAAACTTCCATACAGCTAATAGAAGAGACACAGAAGCGCCTGAACTCCCTGCTGCAGACATAACAATTGAAAAAAGTACTATAGCAGTTGCATCATTAAACAGACTCTCACCATCAACAAGGGTAATCAGGCGTTTAGGGGCTCCTATCTCTTTAAAAAGAGCAATTACAGCAACTGGATCTGTTGCAGATATAAGAGCACCAAAAACAAGAGCTGCTATAAAAGGAAGAGAAGTCAGAAACGAGACTCCTAAACCAACAATTCCGGCAGAAATGAGAAGACCCGGAAGCGCAAGAAGAGTAATTGGAACCAGATTTTTATAGAGCATCTTAAAATCTATATTAATTGCTGCATCAAAAATTAATGCCGGAAGTATAATATAGAGAATAATATCCGGTGACAGAGTAATGTGTTGAAATATTTCGAAAATAGAAAATTTATAGGAAAGAAATCCAAGAAAGGCTCCCACAAGTACAAGGCCAATAGTATAGGGAAAGTTCAGTTTCTTAAAAACTGTAGAAAAAAAGACTGAAATACTTAGAAATGATACTATGACAAGTACACCCGTTATTATCTGGCCTTCCATGGTAGTGCTCCTTAAACTTTAAATACTCTGAAACAGTTTCTAAGTTAATATGAAAATTTTAAAGGAAAATTCAACAAATCTCAAGCCGCCATTCTGGTGATGACTGTAGATATTTGCCGGTAAATCGGAATTGATAGTCTATACAAAAAATCGACTCTTTATAAAACAACTTCCCACTCACAAAGATCAAAAAAAAGTTTAGTCGGTTCCACAGAAGGTACTGTAATGCCATCACCCGTCGTACCAGCTTTAGGAAGTACAGAATTGACAAACCCCAAAAGCCTGCAGTAACCATTTAAAAAATAATCATCAAAAATATCAATTGCATTTCTATTATCGATATCAACTTCTTCAAGTTCATCAAGAATATGATAAACAGAATCAACTGTTTTTAGAATAACTTCCGGGGTTAAATAGTGCTCATGGCGGCTTAGACCCTCTATTACAAGAAGGGAGAGTCCTGCAATATCCTGTAAGTCCTCGATTTTCTCGTCCAGGCCTGAATCAAAAAACCAATTAATACCCTCTGTAAGATATTTTAAAAACTGAAAGTAATTAGCCCGTGTCCCTCTGCTTTCACGAAACTTAACTCCCTTGTCTGTTATCGTAAAAACAGAATTCCGATAAATAATGTATCCTTTATCCTGGAGCATATTATTCACTAATTTATACCAAAATCCAATATTTGTTTTCCCCTGGGAATCTTTTGTAAAAATATTCAGGTCTGTTTCCTCTGCAATAATTTTGAAAAAATTATTGGGATTATTTTCATTTACAGGAACCACACCGTTGTTGCGCCCAAGATAGTCCAGGAAAGCAAGAGACATCTGGAATACTGGTGTTTTTCTAAGATCCGTTAATCGTACTTTTTTATTAATTGCTACAACATTTTTTGCCTTTAAAGGCCCTTCTAAAATAAGCTCCTGTAACAGTTCCTCAATTGGAACATGTGAAGATTCCTCCAGAGAAGAGTTGTAGTTACCGATCAACCCCGAAAGGATCGCATCAGCTTCCTCTATACTATTAGCTCCGGAAATTTGATTTTGAATATCAAGATCTGTAAAAACAGAATTTTCAGAACTGACTCCAAAGGAATATTCCTTAAAAGATGGAATTCGATCTCCATCCTTTACAATATTTTCACAGTAATATGAATATTTGGCAAAAGCAGCATTATAGGATTCTATAGAATCAACCCCCATTAGCTGATTCACTGGAGGCATACCGGATAATTTAACAGATTTATTTCCCGGGGGTTCTGGAGAGTTTCCCGGAAAAGGTATAATTTTAGGGTTGGTGAGACAGCATTGTTTGTATTTTTTCCCGCTGCCGCATGGACACGGATCATTTCGTCCTGTTTTCATACTATTGTTTTACATAATTTTTTAATATTTAGAAAGTATTTTAATGTTTTTTTGTTGCTTTTTTTCAATGACAAAAGAGGGTGCCAGCTTTAACTTTGGTAAATTGAAAGAAGATCAGTTTGCAGTTCAAAAAAGATTAGTTAATAATATTTCCTACCTTCGTCGACTGCTCAAAAAACCTCTCCACCATGGATTTGTCCAGGGTCTTGTCCTGTAGAAGTTTATATTCCAAATTAGCTGCAACGGATCTCTCCATAGTACTTTTTTTTATATAGTTGGATGTTCTTGCCAGGCGGAAGGCTGTTATAAGCTCTTTTGTACTAAGACTTTCATTCCAGGGAGCCGCAGAAGACCCGCAACAAAGGTTTGAAGGAATATTTTTAAAAAGCTCTCTATCCTGCCAGTCAGATAATCCTGGTACAGGATAGTAGAGGGAAATTCCTATGATTGTACTCTGACCATGAAGATAAGTTATTGTATCTACAACTTTTTCCGGAGTATCACCTTTAAGACCACAGATAAAATAGGTTATAACCGGAATATTAAGGTCTTTACTATAGCTTATAATTGTTTCCAGTTTTTCCAGACTGCCTGTTCTCCTCTCCAGTTCAAGCTGTTCTGGATCCATTACTCCCAGAGAGATATTAAGCTGGCTAAGGCTTAAATCCTTAAGCTGTTTTAGATAATCTTTCTTTAGAAGCATATAGTCGATACCGTTTTCTACAGTAAAAGTAAAAACAATTTTATTCCTGCTGCATTTTTCTTTTAAACATAACAATAGATCCAAAAAATATTGTTTATAAAAAAGAATATTATCATCTTCAAAATTTACATGAAGCTTAATATTAGAATAATCCTGACTACGGGATTTCTCCAGAACTTCTGCAATAAGATCATCTATTCCTTCCAAAACCTGCTTCAGGTCAATTTTTCTTAGAGAATTGCCAAAAATCAGATGATTGGAACAGAAACTGCACATCTTGGGACATCCTCTGGTTAACATTGTTGTTGCGTTAAAACCTCTTTTCCGTGAATTGGTCAGATTCCACACAAAAGGGAAATTATCAGGAGGTTCCGGAATTATAATTCTGCCCCTTTCTACACTTTCCGGTAAGGTCAAATAACGCTCTATTTCCTCTATGGAGTTTTCCCCTTCTCCACTTACAACAAGGTCTGCAGCCCTGCTGAAGTATTCCGGCATAACCGTTACACCTGGGCCTCCTGTAATAAGTAATACCTTTTTAAAAATATTGGAGTTTTTTATAGATTTTAGTAAATTAAGGGTAATCTCTGCATAACTCCAGGCAAAACATGAAACTGCTACTGCATCAGGTTTTAATTCCCATATTCTCCTTATGCAGGCATCCATTGATGGTCCAAAACGGTAGTAATTACGAAAATAAGTGGTATCTGAGATCTCTTTGGTTTGTTTTTTTATCTTATTACTACACATATAGGGACGAAGATATTCCAGATTAGCTGGTAATGGTATCTTCTTACCCTTTCGCCCCTCTGTGGGGAAATTAACGATATGACACTGATGCCCCCTTTTCTCCCATAGGGCTGCCAGAGAGCGCAGACCAAGCACAGAGCTCCTGTGTGGGGTAAAGTAGAAGTCTTCCACAGAGGGCTGCACAAGAACAATCTTCATTTAATTAATTTTTCCATTAGTCATTCTTAAATATTGCTGAATGAATTACCAGAACTTTTTCCATAATATATTTTGGTATGGATTCCAGGGAGTCAGCCTGATTGACCATTAGATCATTAAAGAGACAAAGAGTGGTTAATTTAATAGTTTTATAACAGCAACAGCTAATACCGGAAACATACTGAAAGACAAGAAAAAGGGCAGGAAAAACCTGCCCTCTGTAAATTATAGTTTAAACTGTTATCAGCTATTTTGCGGCTTTTAACACTGTCTGAGCGGCTGCAAGTCTTGCAATAGGAACCCTGTATGGAGAACAGGAAACATAGTTAAGACCTGCATGGTAGCAGAACTCTATTGATTCAGGATCTCCTCCATGTTCACCGCAGATACCCATCTTCATATTGTCTCGTGTACTCCGACCTTTTTTAACTGCCATTTCAACCAGCTGGCCAACACCCTCAGCATCCAGGGTCTGGAAGGGATCTTTTGGAAGTACCGACTGATCCATATAGTCACCTACAAAGCTGCCAATATCATCTCTTGAATAACCAAAGGTCATCTGAGTAAGGTCATTGGTTCCAAAAGAGAAAAACTCAGCATGTTCTGCAACCTGCTCCGCAGTAAGTGCAGCTCTTGGAATCTCAATCATTGTCCCTATTTTATACTGAACCTTCATTTTCTTAGCTTTAAATACTTCTGCGATAACCACTTCGGCATTATTTTTAAGTATTTCAAGTTCCTTTGCTGTTCCAACAAGGGGAATCATAATTTCAGGTTCTACAGCAATCTTTTTCTTAGCAACTTCACAGGCAGCAGTAATAATTGCTTCTACCTGCATGTCGTATATTTCCGGATAAGTAATACCAAGACGGCAGCCTCTGTGTCCAAGCATAGGGTTCATCTCGTGAAGAGAATCCACCTTTTTGGTAAGTTCCGCAGGTTTAAGTCCAAGTTTTCCGGCAAGCTCCTTTATATCCTTTGCACTGTTGGGAAGAAACTCATGAAGAGGAGGATCCAGAAGTCTTACTGTTACAGGAAGACCGTTCATAGCCTTGAAAATTCCTACAAAGTCTTTTTTCTGCATTGGCAGAAGTTTTTTAAGAGTTTTCTTTCTTGCTTCAAGATCTTTTGCAACAATCATTTCACGGAAAAGTTCAAGTTTTTCCGCTTCAAAAAACATATGTTCTGTTCTGCAGAGGCCAATTCCTTCTGCACCAAGTTTTCTTGCAATTTTAGCATCTTCAGGCTGATCTGCATTTGTTCTAACCTTAAAACCTTTCTCTTTAATACCGTCTCTCTTTGCCTTTAGCCGAATATCATCTGCCCATCCTAGAAACAGTTCAAGGTCTTTGGTAATTTTCGGATTTATAAGTTTAGCTGCACCTTCAAAAACCTCACCTGTTGTCCCATCTATTGTGACAAGAGCACCCTCTTTATATTTCTTTCCCCCGACAGTCATTGTCTTTCCGGAAACGACTACATCCTTACAGCCCGCAACACATGGAGTTCCCATGCCTCGTGCAACTACAGCAGCGTGACTGGTCATACCTCCTGTGGAAGTAAGAATACCTTCGGCTGCATCCATTCCGCCTATATCTTCAGGAGAAGTCTCCTTTCTAACAAGAAGAACCTTCTTACCCTCTTTAACCCAGGCTTCTGCATCATCTGCAGAAAATACAATCTGTCCGCAAGCGGCACCTGGAGAAGCGTTTAGTCCCTTTGCAAGAACAGTAAGTTCTTTACGGAATTTAGGGTCAATCATTGGATGAAAAAGCTGATCGAGCTGATCCGGTGTGACCCTCATAACAGATTGTGCCTTTGTAATCATTTTTTCTGCAACCATATCGACTGCACATTTTACTGCCGCAGCACCAGTTCGTTTTCCGTTTCTGGTCTGAAGAATAAAAAGTTTCTCCTGCTGGATGGTAAACTCCATATCCTGCATATCGCTGTAGTGTTTTTCCAGCTTATCTTTAAGAGAAACAAGCTCTTCAAAAGCAGGTTTGTTTATCTTTTTAAGACCCTCAATTTTTAGAGGTGTTCTTATCCCCGCAACAACATCCTCGCCCTGGGCATTCATCAGGAATTCCCCATAGAAAACCTTCTTACCTGTAGAAGGATCCCTGGAGAAACAGACACCCGTACCTGAATCATCACCGAAATTTCCGTAAACCATGGACTGAACATTTACAGCTGTTCCAATTAAGTTCTGTATGTCGTTAAGTTTTCTATACTTTACGGCTTTGTCGTTGTTCCATGATCCAAAAACTGCTCCAATTGATAATCGAAGCTGATCCATAGGATCCTGAGGAAAACCCTTCTTAAGTTCTTTTTTGTATGCCGTCTTATAAAGAGCTACCAGAGCTTTAAGATCATCTCCGGTCAGCTCGGTATCGTCCTCTACTTTTTTCTTCTTTTTCATATCTGCAAGAATATCTTCGAAAACATCAAGATCAAGACCCATGGCGACATTTCCAAACATCTGAATAAATCTACGGTATGCATCCCATGCAAAACGTGGATTTCCTGTTTTAGAAGCCAGACCCTCTACAGAAACATCGTTCAACCCTAAATTAAGTACTGTATCCATCATTCCCGGCATTGAAACAGCAGCACCTGAGCGTACGGATACGAGGAGAGGATCATTTTCATCTCCAAGTTTTTTCCCCATTAGTTTTTCCAGTTTTGTTAAGTTTAACTGAAGCTGTTCATCGAGCTCACTGGGATATTTTCTGTTATTTTCATTAAAGGCTTTGCAGACCTCAGTTGAAATTGTAAACCCGGGAGGCACCGGAACACCAAGATTTGTCATCTCCGCAAGATTGGAACCTTTCCCACCCAGAAGATCCTTCATCGATGAATTCCCTTCTGCCTTTCCGCCACCAAAAAAATAGACTAGTTTTTGTTTAGCCATAAATACTACTTCCTCCACATATCTTCTTTTATTATAATGCTTTATTTTACGATTTTGTAGGAATAATCTATAAAAAAAAAGCCTGTATGTCAAGATAACTGACATACAAGCATCTATATAAAATACCGCTAGGCGGTATAGGCTTCCAAATGCTGGCTCCTTGAAGGGTGCTGAAGTCGTTTAATTGCTTTTTTTTCTATTTGCCGTATTCGCTCTTTAGTAAGATTATACTTATCACCAATATCCTTCAGGGAAAGCGGAGTATGTCCGTTCAGACCGTATCGGTACTGAATAATCTGTGACTCTTTCTCTGTGAGAGTGGCAAGAATAACATTTATATCATTCTTAAGAGAATTTTCAATGGCAAGATCATCCGGAGCAATATAATCATCATCCTCAATAAAATCGGACAACTGACTGTTCCCCTTATCTGCATATACAGGTGTTTCCAGAGAAATAAGATCTCTTGAAATATTCATAAGATCAGCAACATGCCCATCTTTCATATTTGTAGCTTTTGCAATTTCTGCTATATCAGGATCCTCTCCCTTTTCACTCTGGAGTGCCTTACTTGCCTTCTGAATCTGTACCAGTTCATTTGCTCTGTTCAGAGGAAGTCTGATCATTCGGGATTTCTCACATATAGCTTTTAATATAGCCTGTCGTATCCACCACACTGCATAGGATATAAAATGATATCCCTTGTCGACATCATATCGCTCGATAGCATTCATTAGACCGATATTACCCTCGTTAATAAGATCTGAGAGTGGAAGTCCCTGTTTTTGATATTTTTTAGCAACATTTACCACAAAACGTAAATTTGCCTTTATAAGCTTTTCTGTAGCAACCGGATCACCCTTGGCAGCGTCTCGTGCATATTCATTTTCTTCTTTTCTTGTAAGAAGATCAATTTTGTTAATTTCCTTCAAATAGATGGAGAGAATATTCTCATCATCGTATGGAGACCGTTCTGAATGTATTCTTTTTTTTGTTACCATGTTATCCTCCCGATTACTTGTATAATAATAAGCAACAACCATGCCAAGCAACCGGAAAATTTTAATTTACTTTTTAATTTGTTATAACATATAGATTTACATCTTCTTATAAGTTTTTCTTCAAAGCCAAAACTTTTCAATATTCAATACACTATGTGTCAAATATACCCAGAGTTAATTTTAAGCCTGTAAAGTGTGCCAAAATAACCCTTATTGTTTTAGTCATGTTTGTTTAAACCGGGGAACGGTATAATCTGACCCATCTCAGTGGAATCGTAAACGCCCGTTACGGCTTTTGAAAAGGGAAAATCTATGCTTATGCTGTTAAATATTAAAATTTTTTCAGACTGGCACTTTCCTTTAAGAATAGCAGAATCAACGATCTCTTCCCAGTACATCGAGATAAGATCGATTATCATGTCCCCTTCCGCAGGTGATTTGATCTTTCCAGATTTTTTGTTCTTCAAATAGTAGGCTAACTGGAGGATAAAAAAACTTGATTTATCATTGGCTAAACGATCCCCGGGGAACATACGGTTTAAAACTGACACAGCCGGACCAGTTTTACTTGCACAGACAGAGGCATCCAAACTCTTAATAGCGGGAATAATAGATCCCAGCTTTCCAAAAACAACACCTAAATGATAAAACATATCCGAAAGTTCAGTTTCTTTTTCTACAGGACATTTTTTAATTGAACTATGAAGATATTTCAAGGCAGATCTTAAATCCTTTCTTGTTAAACACTTCTTGCCCTGTGTAAATTCCTCTTCCCAACTTTCCATAGCCTTCCTCACCCCAAAGAAGATACAAATCAATTCTACCTTAGGCAAGTTTTTAATTTTATAAGTAGAAGTTATATCTACTTATATTTATGAACCGGCCTCTAAATGATAAGTTATCTAAAATGATGTTCAAACTGAATCACTTAAATCGAATAATCCTGCTTGACGATTTTACTTTTCATGTTTATATTCTCCTTGAACAACCAATAATGAGCTTATAAAACTCTCAAAAAATGATTTCAGGAGGAAATAATGAAAGTAAAACCGCTGGGTGACAGAGTACTTATTAAAACAGAAGAGGCAGAAGAGAAAACTGCCGGAGGACTCTATATTCCTCAGACTGCACAGGAAAAAACTCAAACAGGTGTAGTTATAGAAATCGGTGATGATAAAGAGATGATCACTGTAAAAGCAGGGCAGAAGGTTATGTATGATAAGTATGCCGGAACAACTGTTGAGATTGAAGGAACAGATCACCTTCTAATGAGAATGTCCGATATTCTTGCAGTTATTGAGTAACAGCAAACTTACTGCATTAATTACAACTGTTAAAACTGTCCCTTAAAATATATATATATTTTAAATACGGGACAGTTTTTTTTATTAATCTATTTTAATTTTTAGAGTTACCTGTGGCTGATCTCAAAGATTCCTGGCTATAGAGAAAATTCTCCATATCTTCCATAACTTTTTTTTCTGTGCCCACACTTTTTGCAGTTTCAGGAAGTGTAGCTGAAAGAACAGGTCCGTAGCGCTTACGTATAATTCTTGGATCCAGGATAAGGACTACCCCATGATCACTCTTTCTTCTCATTAGTCTTCCGAATCCCTGTTTCAGTTTCATCGCAGCCTCAGGAAGGGAAAGTTCCATAAAAGCATTTCCCCCTCTCTTCTCTATAACTTCTATTCTTGCTTTTACAATGGGATCGGTAGGGACACGAAAGGGAAGTTTACAGATTATGACAAGCTTAAGTGAATCTCCGGGAGCATCAACACCCTCCCAGAAACTGTCTGTAGCAAATAATACACTGGAAA
>JAJRQE010000072.1 GCA_024280415.1 Spirochaetota bacterium
AGATTCCTTCCAGTTATAACTAATCTCCCCTACTTCTCCCTTCTCCATTTTCGGTGCTGAATCTACTATCTGCCTGAAAAAACTGTCTCCGTCTGCATCCATCACATCAAAGGAATTTGAACCCTTCAACTGGTAATCACGGGCCATCTCATAGTATCCAAGATTATCAACAATCTCATAATATCCTGAATTCCCCAGTTTTCTCTGGGACAAATTTGTAAATACAGTCTGCTTGTAGGACTCCTCTTTTACACCCACATAGAGAACAGCTATTGTTTCATTTTCGTTGTTTAAAACAGGTTCAAAAGCTGTAATATACCAGGCGTTCATAACATAAATTCTCCCATAAAAGGTTTCACCCTTCATTACCGTCTTGTAAACCTGGGAATCTTTAGATATGTATGTGCCTACATCTCTGGTCAGATCCTCTTTTAGGATATTAGTGGAGATTCGTAACAGCCCCTCGGGTATAACCTGAAAAATAGTAGCAGTTCCCCCTATATGTTCCTGAACTCCGTCTACAATCGAATAATTAAATGCCAGAGGCTCGCCACCAACCTCGAGTACAGGGATGGAGATTTTAGTACGCTCTCTTGTAATCTGATCTACAGCTTCGATCTCAATACTTTGGTCTGGATCAACAGAAACATGTCCTGCAGAATGAAGTGCCAGTTTTGCAAGTACCAGATCTGACTCTACTTTTGCCTGAACACTCTTATAAACTGTAGCAATATTTTTATAGCTCGTAAGAACATCGTTGGAAATAATATTCTGAGCATCAGTTGCAGCTCTTTCTGCTGCTACCCGTAATTCAATAAATCCAAAAATGGTTATTGGAATAATTACCATTAATGCAGACATTAAAATTATAATAGTTTTTAGAGAAATACCTTTTTTATTCATTTCGACTCCCGACATACCGGAAAATATTATCCAAAATCTGTTATCTATACAATATTATTTTTATACGAAATAATTTTTAATTGTACTATTATTCGACATTTTTCTATCAATTATCTCTATTACATTCAATATAAAACCTGATCATAAAAGTTATCTCCAGTAAATCTAATAACTCTAAAATATCTTTCAGTCTGCTAAAACAGAGGAGAGCCAGTAAGACGCTTCATACTGGGTCAGCCCATTTTGCCCGGCCCAGGCCGAAACCTGCTCCTTAGTTATCCTGCCAATACTAAAATACCTGGATTCGGGATGTGCAAAATAGAACCCCGATACTGATGCTGCAGGAATCATCATTGCACTGTCGGAAAGGGATATCCCAATTTTATCCTCAACTCCAAGGATTTCCCATATTATTTTTTTATCCAGATGAGCAGGGGATGTAGGATACCCGGGAGCAGGACGAATCCCACTGTATTTTTCCTTAAGGAGGTCTAAAAGATCCAGAGCCTCCTCCGGCTCATACCCCCAGTAAACTTTTCTTACTTTCTCATGCAGATATTCTGCAAAAGCCTCTGCAAGTCGATCGGCCATAACCTTCAACATTATAGAAGAGTAATCATCATTGTTCTCCTCGAATTCCCGGGCAAGATTCTCAATACCCATTCCGGAAGTTACTGCAAAGGCACCAATGTAATCCTCATAACCGGTGGGTGCTATAAAATCACTAAGGGCAATACAGATCTCTGATGTTACCTGCTTTCTCTGCTGCCTCAGGGTTGGGAGAATAGTTAATATCTTCTTTCTTGAGTTATCTGTATAGATCTCAATCGCATCGTTGTCATTGGAACTGGCTGGAAATAGTCCATACACTCCCGAAGCAGTTATCCCCTGTCTGACCATAAATTCCAGCATTTTTTCAGCATCTCCAAGAACCTTCCGAGCCTCATCCCCTTTAGCCTTATCTTCCAGAATCTCGGGATACTTTCCCTTAAGCTCCCAAGCCTGAAGAACCATTTTCCAGTCTATATATTTTCTTAAAATATTGGGAGAAATATCCTTTAGAGTAAAAACACCTTTTACCGAAGGGGATACCGGGGGGTATTTCTCCCAGTCCAGCTTCAGCCTGTTCTGTCTGGCTTCCTTAAGAGAATAATACTCTACAGTAAGAGTCTTTCTGCGATCACGGATCATATTATGATGCTTTTCAATCTCTGCTTTAAGTTCCAGCATCGATTCATGGTTAACAAGTCTTCGGGAAATACCTGCTGCAAGGGAAGCATCTTTAACCCGAACAGCAACACCTCTGTAGGAAGGAGCAATTTTTACTGCTGTATGAATATCGGATGTCGTTGCTCCTCCAACCATAAGAGGTATATTCATTCCTCTTTTTTCCATCTCCCTGGCTATATGAACCATCTCTTCCAGAGAAGGGGTAATAAGACCGCTTAATCCGATAATATCAGCATTTTCCTTCTCTGCCGTATCCAGAATCAACTTTGCACTGGTCATTACACCAAGATCAATAATATCAAAATTGTTACACTGAAGAACAACCTTTACAATATTTTTACCAATATCATGTACATCACCTTTAACAGTTGCAAGAACAATTTTACCTTTGGATATGGATTCTCCGGTCGAAGAAGCCTTTTCTGCCTCAACATAGGGAAGTAGAAAAGAAACGGCTTTTTTCATTACCCTTGCACTTTTTACTACCTGAGGAAGAAACATCCGGCCATCTCCAAAAAGTTCACCGACACTGTTCATTCCTTCCATTAAAGGACCTTCAATAACATCGATTGCATAGGGAAGACTCTTTCTTACAGCCTCAACATCCTCGTCAATATAGGAGGTAATCCCCTTAACCAGAGAGTAGCTTAACCGATTACCAATATCCTGTTTACGCCATTCGGGATCATTCTTCGCTTCTCTATTATCCGGTACAAGAGATTCTGCAAGGTCAAGAAGATTCTCTGTAGCCTCGGCTGTTCTGTTAAGAACCAGGTCCTCCACTTTTTCCAGAAGTTCTTTGTCGATATCATCATATACAGTCAGCTGACCGGGATTAACAATTCCCATATCCATTCCGGCTTTTACTGCATGAAAAAGAAATACCGAATTTATCGCCTCCCTGACAGGATTATTACCCCTGAAGGCGAAAGAAACATTACTTACACCTCCGGAAACAAGAGCTCCGGGCAGATTTTTCTTAATCCACATGACTGCTTCAATAAAATTCACAGAATAATTCCGATGTTCTTCAAGGCCCGTACCAATTGCAAAAATTGCAGGATCAAATATTATATCTTCCCGGGGAAACCCGACCTTGTTGACAAGAATATCATACGCTCTGCTGCAGACTTCAATTTTCCTTTCATAACTGTCAGCCTGTCCCTCCTCATCTGCAGCCATTACGACAACTGCAGCTCCATAGAGCCTGATCTTCCTTCCCCGCTCAATAAAAGATTCCTCTCCATCTTTCAGATCTATCGAATTTACAACACCCTTACCCTGAAGACATTTTAATCCGGCTTCTATAACAGACCATTTTGAAGAATCCAGCATTACCGGAATTCTTGAAATATCGGGCTCGGATGCCATAAGATTTAGAAATGTGACCATCTCCTTTTCGGAATCGAGCATGGCTTCGTCTACATTTACATCAATTATCTGGGCACCGTTTTCAACCTGGTCAAGAGCAACCTGCAGAGCCTTTTCATACTCCTTACTGCTTATAAGCCTTTTAAAACGCGCAGATCCGGTGACATTCGTCCTTTCACCAACATTGACAAAAAGAGAATCTTCTTTAATTTCCAGGGGTTCCAAACCACTCAGGAGGGTCGATCTCTTCTTCTTTGTTAATTCTCTGGGATTAAAGGGACTTACTGCGGCAACAATTGCTTCCAGATGATCCGGAGTTGTCCCGCAGCATCCCCCTACAATATTAACCAGTCCGTCTCTTGCAAATCCTGCAAGAATACCAGCCATATGGGAGGGTGAATCATCATAATCTCCCAATTCGTTTGGAAGCCCGGCATTTGGGTGAACATTAACAAAGCAATCAGTTTTTTCTGCCAGAATTTCTATATACTGCCGCATAGTTTCCGCGCCAAGAGCACAGTTCAGACCAAAACTAAAGGGTTCGGCATGGCGAAGGGAATTCCAGAAAGCTTCGGTTGTTTGTCCGGACAGAGTTCGGCCAGCCGCATCTGTAATTGTTCCGGAGATCATAATTGGAATTTCAATCTTAGCCTCAGTACAGTATGATTTTATAGCATAAACTGCTGCCTTGGCATTTAAGGTATCAAATACAGTCTCTATTAGAAACAGATCCACTCCACCATCAACCAGCCCTCTGACAGCAACGGTATATGATGCAACAACCTCATCAAAAGTGACACTTCGAAACCCGGGATCATTGACATCAGGAGAAAGGGAAAGAGTTTTATTTAAAGGCCCAAGAACACCGGCTACAAAACGGGGTTTTAGAGCTGTCTGCCTGGTAAAAGCATCAGCTGCTTCTCTGGCAATTACCGCACCTTTTAAACTTATCTCAAATGCCAGCTCCTCCAGACCATAATCTGACTGGCTTATGGATGTGGAGTTGAATGTATTTGTTTCGATTATATCTGCACCGACCTCCAGAAAGCTTTTGTGTATATCTCTGATAATCTCCGGATTGGTCAAATTGAGAATTTCATTATTTCCCTTTAGAAACAGATCCTCACCTCTTTCAGCAAACAGATCACCTCGAAAATCTGTCTCAGAAAGACCTTTCTGCTGTATCATGGTACCCATGGCACCATCGAGAAACAATATTCTCTTTTTAAGTTCATTAATTAATTTTTCTGACATATCCTAACCTGCTTCTCCGATAATTTTTAACAACTCAGTAATATCTGATATAGTATATGAGGGAATTATTTCATTCTGCTCAATTTTATTTCTGTTGATCCAGCAGGTATCAATACCTGCATTCAGTCCTCCAAGAATGTCTGAAGATAAACTGTCCCCGATCATTAACATTTCGCTCCTGTTCTCAATACCCATTTTTTCCATGGTAATTCTAAAAAAATCAGGATCCGGTTTTGCAATACCAATCTCATCGGAGATGATCAGCGTTTCAAAATATCCGCCTATTCCCGCCTTCTCAATTCTTGACCGCTGAATAACACCTATTCCATTGGTGACAGCCCCCATTCTGTAATTTGGATGAAGCAGCTTTAAAACATCCAAAGATCCGTCAACCAGATACCCCCCGGCGGCAAGTTCCTCAAGATATACTTTACTAAATTTTAATGGATCACAGTTCAGGGAAAATTCCTTCAGAAGATCACTAAATCGTTTCTTCTTCAGGGAGTTTATGCTGATATTATCCTTTTCAAATTCCTTCCAGAGTGAAGAATTGATATTCTGATAGACAGAAAGAAAACCATCCGGAGGGGTAGCTCCAAATATTTTATCGTATGCACCGAAAAGAGCGGCAGATTCCGACCTGGAATAGTCCAGAATTGTACCGTCAAGATCAAACAGGAGAGTTTTATACTTCATAAGCACTAGTATAGCAATTTACCTGGTTATATAAGAAGTGAAAATGATATTTTAATCTAATTGTTTCCCCCACTTTCTTAAATACTCTATATGCAGTTCATATTTGCTTCATACTCCGGTTCTATATTCTGTATCAGATATTAAATAACAATTCCACATGGAAATGTTCATGTGAGATAAACAAGGAGAAAGAATATGAAGAAAATTACATTTA
>JAJRQE010000073.1 GCA_024280415.1 Spirochaetota bacterium
AAAGCCACCACCTTTGGTGGTGGTTATGGTAGAGGGCTTAGCCTTAAAAATTACCTCTCCTCTTTTGTGGCTTTAGCAACAATGTAAGCCCCTATGGGGCGCTCCTTACAAACCACCTCCTTTGGAGGTGGTTGTTGATTTTTATAAAATTATGATACAAGTCTGCTGTGATTGTTCCCAGGGCTCCAATTATGTAAAACCTCCTCTCGGGTTTCGCAGCGTTAGTATTTGTATGAAAAGTGGCTCTTACTCCATTTTTGAATTCAAGTATTGATACCTGATTATCTACAATATCTTTTTCAGTAACAAAAGGGTTTTTGCTGTTCGCTGTTATAGCAGGCCAGTTTGACCATAATTTTTTCCCATTCTCCTCAGGATATTTATCAGGTAAATTTTTGTTTTCTGGTACATAAAAATTCAATCCGCCAAAGGATGCTACATTAACGGGAAGAGATCCGACAAACCAATGTACAATGTCAATATCATGACAGCATTTTTCAAGTATGTGCCCGCCGGAATATTTTTCAAAGCGTCTCCATCCGTCTTTTGCAATATGACCTCCATGATTTGGAGGATTTTTTTTACCTATTTTACTGTCCGGATAAAACCGGAATGGGTGTCCTTTTTCACCAGAATATGCACTGTTTTTCATTAACGAGGAATACCTGGAATTTTAGTATCTCTTCAGGGGTAACTTTGTGAGGGGGTTTTCCTATATATTCAGACAAATTACGGACATGGTTGATGTAAATATCAACAGTTTTCGGACTGAACCCACGTACTTCCATCATTTCTCACATCTCAACTCAACTCTTGTGTATTTTCTCATAAATACACCTCCTTTGGTTGCATTGGCGAGCAGGAACGCAGTTCCGACCAGCCTTAAAATAGTATTGTTTACAATACCATAGTGGAGTGTTAAGCTGAGATAACTAAAGGGCACCACCGTAGGTGGTTTAGTTCAACAGAGTTTACAAGGTTCGGCGGCCTGCGGCCTCTCCCAAATTACCTTGCTGCGCAATCCAACTTCTTGTAAACTCAAAACCTTATCAAAAATTTAAAATCATTAAATTTTTACTATCACTTGACGTCAGTATCGCAAAGAGTTACTATTTAACTATGATCAGTGATTTTGCTTCAAAAGAAACAGAAAAGATTTGGAATGGATTAAAATCGCTGAAATTGCCTCTAGATATTCAGAATACAGCAAGAAAAAAAATGAGAATGCTGAATAATGCACAGGATCTAAATGATTTGAAGATTCCCCCAAATAACAGATTAGAAGCTTTGAAAGGAAATAGATCAGGATTTTATAGTATTCGAATTAATAAACAGTGGCGAATCTGTTTTAAATGGGATCGTGGAAATTGCGATAAAGTAGAAATTGTGGATTATCACTAGCCTGGTCGCAAACAAGTTTGCTGCTCGGCTATGCAACCCAAGGAGAAAGTTCATGGATAGATTACCCAATATACATCCAGGAGAAATACTGAAAGAAGAGTTTTTGGAACCTTTTGAGATTTCTGCATATAAATTAGCAAAAGATATTAAGATTCCTCAAACACGCATATCTCAAATTATAAAAGGCAACAGACGTGTAACTGCAGATACAGCATTAAGACTATCTGTATATTTTGGTAACTCACCACAGTTCTGGTTAGGATTACAGGATGATTATGATTTAGAGGAAGAAAAACACAGATTAGAAGAAGAGCTTAGAGGAATTCAGAGAATCAAGGCCTCTTGAAAATAAAGAAAATTCTGATAACGAATAGAAGTCTTAGCGTAGCTGCCGAAAGACACCTTCCCTTGAATAATCTTGACTAAAAGAAAAATCTCAGTTTAATAAGGAATTTGTCGTAGCTATGTTAAGACCTAAAATCCCATAAAAGTTAGTAACGAGGAATCAAACATGATATGCTTCGTTTTAACCCCCATTTTCATGCTATTGTACTGGAAGGTGGTTTTGATAAAGACGGGAACTTTGTCTTTATCCCTTTTTCCGGTTTGGAGAAGATGACTGAATATTTCCGACGAAAAGTAATAAACCTCTTTTTGGAAAAAAATCTCATTACTAAGAGCTTTTCCCGGAATCTACTTGGTTGGAAGCATTCTGGTTTTAGTCAGGATGCATAGCCGAGCAGCAACGAAGTTGCGACCAGGCTGAGAAAGATAGGCTGTCCTCCCCCAGGTGTGGATTATTCAAATATTGCAGTTTAATTATCTCCTGTGTGCAGTTTAGGGAAAGGTCTATGCTGTGGAAGGTATTTTGAGTCAAAATATGCTGTTTAATGTTTAGATCGTGAGAAATCATACGATTTGTCTGGAAACAAAATAGTATTTTGACAATTGAGACAGTATATAACAAAAATTTCTACACTTTGGCCTTTCCTCTGAAAATTCGATTGACAAGGAATATAACTTTTCCTATCATTTAGTATTTAGAAGGATATAAAATGAAAAAGTTACTTCTTATCTTAACAATTGTATTTATTCTAAGCGGATGTATGTCAATGATGGGTTATACATCTGTAACTGTTAATGGTATCCCTGCTTACTATAGCGATCACGAAAGTATTGAATATGGAAAGATTGTAACTATAGGATATGCTATTGCTACTGATGAGTTTAGTTTAGCATTGGGGCACGATATTTTCTCTATTGTTTTAAATAAAACATTATCTAACAGTACAAACTTTTATCAATTAGTGTTAAGAGTTAGTCGTACTACTGGTTGGTTATTTTTAGAAGAGTTTAAATTAAAAGTTGATGATCAATTATTCACACTTAAAGATTCTGAACCTTCACGTGATGTTTCCTCAGGGGGTGGAATAACAGAAATTCTTAATCCTATTATTGATGAAGATATCGTTAAACTAATAGCCAACACTAAATCTCCTATTTACTTACAATATAAATCTTCTGATCCAATAGTAATTGAAGGTGAACAACTACAGAAAGTAAAACAGTATGCTGAAGGTCTGCTATCTATCAATTCTCTTAGTGATTTAGGTATGTGATTAAAAAATAAATGAAAAAAACTGCAATCAACAAAAAAATAAAATTCTCACTATGGGATTTGATTATATTAGTTCTTTCTTTGTATGTATTGATTGAGCTATCTCTGGAAATCATTTTAACTATTCCGGATAAAACACTATCTATATTAAGTACAATTGATCTCTTCATCTGTATAATCTTCTTAATTGATTGGATATATTTCTTTATTCGTGCTGAATCAAAAGTTACTTATTTTAAAGTAAGATTGATTGATTTAATTGCTTCAATACCATTTGCAAACATTCTAAGAGTATTTCGTATATTTCGGGTTTTCAGACTAATTAAAATATTAAGAATAGTTAGATCAGTTAAAACTATAAGGCCCATAACAAAGTTTTTCCTGGGTAATCCAGCTCGTAGTGCTTTATCAATCTATTTAGGTCTAACAGTAGTTGTCTTTTTCTATTCTGCACTGGGGATATACAACTTTGAAAGAGGTATAAATCCCAATATACACAACTTTGGAGATACTATCTGGTTATGCTTTACATCGATAACTTCTGTTGGTTATGGTGATATATATCCTATAACTACTGGTGGTAGAATATTTGCAGCTATACTCGTTATTACTGGAATGGGATTATTTGGTTTAGTAACTGCTGAAATAGCAACTGTTTTTATAAAACAATTTAGAAAAGAAAATAATGGTTCGTCACACAAATTTGAAATAAAAAATAGTAAAAACAGTAAGCCTTCGAATTCCCCATAGTACTGGACAGGCTAAAAAGTATCTGCTATACTTCTAATATGGCAGTACTTCAAGAGAAGCAAACGATATTATCGGTCATTAAAGAAGAGAACGCAAAGCTTCTCAAGGAAAATAATA
>JAJRQE010000074.1 GCA_024280415.1 Spirochaetota bacterium
CACTATCTTATGATGGGTGTTATGGGGATAATTATTGTATCTGTAATTAACTTCTTTGTTAAAAGTCCGGCAATATACTATTTGATCTCCTATGTGGGAGTTCTTGTTTTTATGGGACTTACAGCTTACGATACCCAGAAAATATTACAGTTGAGTGCAAGATCAGGCGCGGTTTCCGAGGATGAATATATAAAATTTTCCATAATGGGGGCTCTTAAGCTCTATCTTGATTTTATAAACATTTTTCTGTTTATGCTCAGGATATTCGGGAGAAGAAGGTAGTTTTAGGGGAACGTGTAATTTTATTCATCATTTCCGGATCAGTATTTGAAACAATTTCAGGCAGATCTCCTGCTATTCCTACTCTGTTCCCTTTGATGATCATCAGTCCCGTTATGCCTGGTATTGAAGATATCGCATCAAGTACTCTTTGGATGTCACTTGCATTTTTTACCAGATTACATGCTTTGGTTGCAGCGGCATCTGCCATTGCTCCGGATCTGGAAAAAACCGTTGCCAGGTTGCAGTTTCCCAGACTAAGTGAATGCCCCATAGTACTGGACGAAGAACAGACTGCAAGGGGTGTTTCTTCCGGATCTATACGAAATGCCAGTTTACCTTGTAAAGTCTCCACGTCGCTGAAGATCCCGAGAGTAAGTTCTTTTTTAAGGACCATAAAAATATCTCCGCCGTTTTCAACAATACTTTCTGTAATCAATGAGGCTGGCACTCTTCTGTCCCCCATATTTAGTGTTTTTTCTACAACAAGCTGTGCAATTGTTCCGGCAACAGCAGCCATCGGGCCTACACCTGCTTTAATTCCTGCTTTGTGCATCCTTTTGGCAATGGCTGGGGCATAGTCCGGCAGCTCAGACAGGGGGGTCAGGGATGTTAAAAAAATCGAATGCTTTTCAATAAAGTTTTCAAGAAGATCCCTCTCCCTGATAATGGAATTACAGATGTTTATGAATGATGGGGATGAGATTCTATAGTCTGCATCTTTATAGGTAAATCTTCGAAAAGATCTCATTTAAATATTCTGCTCCTGTTTTCCTCTAGTCCTGAAATATTGAACCGCATGCTCCGAAAGGACAGTTTGGAATGCAACCCATGCAGTCTATACAGATATTTTGATCAAAAACAATTTTCATCGTTTTTCTGTCCTCGATATGAAGAGCATTTACAGGGCAGTGGGTAAGGCAGTTGCTGCAGGAAGTACAGACAGATTCATCCCATCTGAATGATTTTTGTGCATTATCTATGGTAACACCCTGGGAGACTATAAAATTAATTCCTGCATCTATCATCTTGGTAGGACCCGTAATGTCCAGAACCATGTAGCCTTCCTCCTCCTCGGAGATGCTTGCCCGATAGATATTTATAACAAGATCAAATTCTTTTACAAGATTATAGACGATAGGACGTTCTACGACATTTTTAACAAAGGTCAAGAGTAGTTTTCTGGTTTCCATACTATTTTCCAGCCTTCATTGCTTTCATACTCTGATTGGGAGGCAGAGGCTGATAAGGTTTGTTCAACAAAAAATTACCATCCCGAATCTGTGCTTTGAGGATTTCAGCAATTTTTAAAGCCATTGAATAGGAGGATAGTGATGCAGTCTCAATATCTCTCCCCAAAATATTTACTATACCGCTTTTTAATGTTTCATAGTTAACGGTGGCAAGTACTTTTCCTGTTTCCATGGGATAGTCTATGGAATAGTCAATTACCTGAGCCCTGATATCCCTGTCCCGAACAGTTGTTTTCAGAAGGATATCCTCATCAAGTATAGGGATTGGAATACCAACTCCCAGGGCAATGGAAACACCATACCCTTTAAAGCTCACTCCCCGGACAAAATCACCATCCATCTCTTTCATATTTCCTGTCAAAGCCAGGGTGCCTGCACCTTCTGCAGGCACCTGGTTAGCTGTCCGTACAACTGCCGAAGTATGCTGAGTCCCTTCGGAATAGACATGACCCTGGGCACCGGCAAGCCAGACTGAGCTTCCTATTCCAATAGTCCGATAGACGGGATCGTTTAGGAGCGGGGAAAGCTGACCGGCTGATGAATATGTCATATTTCCCATATTTGGTTTGAGTTTTCCAAGATATGTATATATAGTTTTATTTGATGTGTTTACAGCTACGTTATAGTTTTGATAACAGTTCCTGGGATTTACCATTGTAGCCTGATTAAGATCGTCTATAGTAAATTTTGTCCGTAATTCTTTCAATGGATATTCATCAGTTCCATATGAGAGTGCAAAAAGCTGGAGTTCCTCTCCTCTTATCAGTTTTTCAATTACATGACCTCCGCCAAACTTAAATTCGCCGGGATAATCAATATTTGCAGGATCATTATGACGGAGCTGTGTAGCTCCCAGATATAGATCGACAGCAGCAATACCGGAATAGGCAAGAACGTCATCAATCCATGCTTCTGTCATTCTGATTTTGGGTTTACTATGTCCGAAATTCAAAAAACATCCCGATGAGCACATAGGTCCGAATGTTGCTGTAGTAACAACATCAACCTCTTTAGCAGCCTTTTTAATTCCCTTTTATCCACATAATCAATAATTTCATCTGCAGTGAGTACAACTGCTCTTTTGGATACAATCTTTTCGTTAATCTCTTCGTAGGTTTTCATTTGAAGTATGTTAGCAGGTAGTATGTTTTCATTCAAGTAAGGATATTTTTGGAATTATTTTCTTTTTACACTTGCTAATAATCTGTAAAGTAATAAAATGTTATATCTAATAAAATCAGGAGTGTTCGAATTGCAGTCAGATCTACAAAGTAATAATTCTTCAGGAAGAATAGGTATAAAACAGGATGGAAATTCTTATGGAGTCCTGATAGTTGATGATTCAAAGTTTGTTAAAAAACAGCTTTCAAAAATTTTGGAAGAAGAGGGTTTTGAAGTGGTTGCAACTGCTGCACATGGCGCAGAAGCTGTGGATAAGTATAAGGATTTTAAGGATAATATTGATCTTGTTACCATGGATATTACTATGCCGGGAATGGACGGTATACGTGCCATGGAAAAGATCCTTGAATTCGATAAAAGTGCAAAGGTTGTCATGGTCAGTGCCCTGGGAAAGAATGATCTGGTTAAGAAGTCATTTATGCTTGGTGCAAGTAATTATATTGTAAAGCCTCTGAATCGTGATAAAGTTGTAGAGCGGTTAGGCTATGTACTCAACGGTTAATACTAATCAGAGAAAAGGAAGAATGGAGAGATGGATGAATAAAATGATAATTACATCAGTATCCATATTGGTACTGATGTTTTTCGCTTCGTGTACAACCATGAAGGCTGTTCCTAACGAAAGAGCTGTAAGCAGATTCATCGGGCTATACAACACTGGTGATACAGACAGAATGATCAGGATGTCATCTATTCCAATGCTTATTGATGGGGAGATAGTGGCCAGAACATCTGATGCAGCTTTTTTCTGGACCCGATTAAGGGAAGCGGGGTTTAACTTTCAGGACAGTGAAAACAGCTATACTGTTGAACCTGTAAGCAGGAACAGTTACATTTTATTTGGAGATACAATGGAGGTTCGCACCTTTTTTGATAAGTATGTTCCGGAAACAGCTGTTATTGTCAGGCTGGAAGGTCCCGGGGGAGGCTATATTCTTCTTTTATCAGGAAGGAAGGGTCTTTATCCATTTATATTCGGGTTTACAGGACCTATGTCATGAAAAAAATAATTATCGCCTTATTGGGGCTGACCCTTGCAGTTTCCGGATTTACCCAGAATGCAGATCTTGTTTATGTGGACGGATGGGTAGATATAAGAACAGGAGGAGAGTCCTTTGAGGCTTTCCCCGGGGATACTCTGAAACCTGGAGATTCAGTAATTACTCAGACGGACAGCTATGCGGAACTTGAACAGAATAATTTAAGTTCTATAATTGTTAAACCCGATTCGATTTTTACTATAAGGGAAATAGAAACTGATAACGGCAGGGAAACAGTTCTTTCAACTACAGTGGGTTCGGTATCCTTCAGGTTCGGCAAACTCTTCGGAAGGGAACCAATGGTAGCAACTCCCAGTATGACTGCCGGAATAAGAGGGACGGAACTTACAGTTTATGCCGGGGAGGATGGATCAACCCTTATTGCTGTAAACAGCGGGCTTGTTACTGTCAAATCCCAGGGAGAGTCAGTGGATCTTGTAGAAAATGAGGGTGTTGAGGTTATTTCGGGAGAAGCCCCAGGGGAAAAATTCAGTCTTCTGGGTCGGGAAATGGACTTTTCCTCCTGGAATGAAGAAAGATACGGAGAATTGTTAGCTGATCCTGTAACAGGGATAGAACGCCTTGGAAGACAGCTGGACAGTTTTTCAGGAGATATTACAGAACTGGCCATGGCGATGAAGCAGAATGCTGAATTGGAGGATACTTTAAAGGCAAAACAGGAAAAGCTTAAGGCAGCAGGAGAAGAAGCTAAAGCTCAGACCTTTTATAAAGAAAATATTGAACCTCTGGTTCTGATAGAAGCCCCAATGTATCTTAATATAAGGTACCATACCCTCTCTGCCCTCTCTTTCAGAAGGTATATAATGGGTAAACTCTATCTTGAGATGAAGAGCTTTTACATAATGGATGCGGATAATCCTATGTACAGGGATTTTTTAGCTGCCTATAGCAGAATAATGGGTAAATTTGAGATAGATATAGTACCATACATGAATCCCCGGGATCTTTAGAGACTGGTAATATTAAAAGGAGAAAGAATATGAAAAAGAATATTAAATTAGGGCTAACAGCCGGACTACTGGTCGTGTTAATTTCCTCCTGCAGTTTAACCGGAACATCAATGGCTTCCCGGGTCGATCTGTTTATTTTAGATCTAAATGGAACAAGATCGGGTATTATGGATAATATTCATCCTGATGCTCCAGGCTATAATACAGCAAACGGATCAGATTACTGGAATCAGGGGATATGGGATCCTATAAATAAAACATTTTCAATAAGTAATATTGTCGAAAGTTCCGGCTCTATATCTGCCGATTTTGTATATGGCGGTAATCCTGTAACAATTACTCTGGAGATGAAAAACGATGGGACACTCCTGGGGGAAGACTGGAAAATCTGGTCCTGTACAGTTGATGGAACACAGCAGTTTTGAGGGAAAAAAAGCGAAGGGTTGTTGAGATAGATACGGACGTTGATGCAACCTTTATGGATTCCATACTGGAGGAGAGGGGGATACCTCATCTAATGGTTTCCTATGCAACCAGACCCTTTACCAATCTATTCCAGTTCAACCGGGGATGGGGACATATATCAGCACCTTTAGAGCTTTTGGAGGAAATCTCTGACATTTATGAAGAGTTTAAGCAGTCAAAAGTAGAATAAAATAATAAG
>JAJRQE010000075.1 GCA_024280415.1 Spirochaetota bacterium
ATCAGGGTGTAATGTAAACCTATTAAACATGGTGACAATTTCACCAATCGAAGTATCAGGCCGAAAGTATATTCTGTGTAGATGTTGATGTCTCGCTATGGATGCATAGGCGAGCAGGTTGAGACTTTTTGGACCAATCTACCAGAAGAAGTAATAGAACTGTATCATGCCCATGGAACAAGCGAACAATTCCACAGTGAACTTAAATCTGACATGGGAATAGAAAGATTACCTTCTGGTAAATTTAATGTTAATTCTGTTATTCTTCATATTGCAATGGTTTCATTTAATGCTCTGCGTTTTATTGGGCAAACAGCTTTAACCTTTACCGAAGATCTTCCTTATGAACATAAAGTAATTCGTAAACGCCTCCGAAAAGTAATTGATGATCTTATCCGTGTCGGATGCAAGATTGTTCATCATGCTCATATCTGGTGGATCAAACTTTGGGATCATGATCCCTGGCTGCCGGTCTTTTCCAGACTGTATGATACTTTTTGCAATCTGTAGGTTCTAAAGAAATAGTTCACTATTAAATCCTGTGGGATACCTGTCTCTACACAATCAGAAAATATGCAAAAACCTCATCAATTGCTCTTATAATTAGAAACTTTTGTCTGTAACAGTAATTATTTTTCAAGTCAGGATCGGATTCTTCCCGGAATATGATTTTTTGAAGTTTTTTTAGCCGCAGCCATTTTTTTATACGGATTCAGGTTTATGTCTATTTGCACATATAAAGTCTTTTAAATTTGCTTTTATATATTTTTTTTAAACTTACTGTATGAGTGGAACAGAAAATGGAAAGAAAATATTTTTCCTCTACCCGCAAAGTGTTATTCAGGATGAACTAATATCTTTTCTTTTAAAAAATGAATACGAGGTTTATTTTCTTAGTGATTATATGAAAGCCACAAAAATATTTAATGGATGTAGGAGTTAATTGTGGATTTATTCATAAAACTTTTCAGAAGACCATAGATATTTTTTAATGTAAAAGAGGGGGTAGAGGAAGACCTGCCCGATCCGGCCGGCGGAGGGACGGAGCCGGAAAAGAGGGTCGGATTAAGCAGGTCTGGAACCAGGGGGAGTCTTCCCCCCAAAGCCAGATATCAACCGCCCTTATCTTCTCTTCTGTACGGTTTTAGAAGACCAGCAGGCACTGTAGCTTTTCTTGATACACTTATAAGTGCCAGAATAGTAATGAGATACGGAATCATAAGGAAAATATGGAATGGGAGATCAACTCCGAGAGTCTGCATTCTAAGCTGGAAAGCATCCAGAAACCCAAAGATCAGAGCACCAACAGCACCCATAAGAGGATTCCAGTTACCAAATATGGTCATTGCAATGGCAATCCATCCCCGACCTCCAATTACATCAATAAGAAACATATTCTGATGTGCCAGAGTCAGAAAAGCACCGGCAACACCGAAAAAAGCCCCACCGGCTGCAAGAGAGAGGGTTCTGGTAAGATTTACGTTTACTCCAACTGTATCTGCTGCAAAGGGATTCTGTCCGATTGTTCTTACCCTTAGACCGGCTCTTGTCTTAAAGAGGAATATCGAAACCAGAGGGATGAGTGCCCAGGTTATGTATGTTAAACTGTACTGGGTAAAAAAACTTCCCCCCAGTATTGGTATCCTGGAAAGGAGCGGTATTGCAACTGGAGTAAATGGTGTAATAACAGGGGGAACTATAGGAGACCCAACAACAAGTCTGTAAATAAACATTGCCAGACCACTTGCAAAGAGAGTTATACCCAGACCGGAAACATGCTGACTTAACCCCAGATAGACAGCCAGTACAGCCATTAACAATGAGAGCGCAATACCACCGAGAGCTGCCACAAAAACACCAAGCCAGAGATTGCCTGTTGCGAGGGTAGTCAGAAATCCAAGAGCTGCACCGAAAAGCATTGTTCCTTCAATACCAAGATTCAATACTCCGGATCGTTCTGTAATAATTTCTCCCAGAGTTGCAAGAATAATTGGCGTGGACATACGAAGAGTTGCTCCTATAAGCCCTGTAATAAATGCTACTGAAAAAATTTCACTCATCATGATTTTGTCCACCTAATTTTATATTCTGTTAAAAGAATAAATACAAGCATTGTCATTAAAGAGACTCCTTCAATTATTCCTGTGATATAAATGGGAATACCTGCAACCCGGCTCATAGTCTGGGCACCAACACTGACAACACTGAAAAAGAAAGCTGCAAGTGCTACTCCCACAGGATGTAAATTACCAAGCATGGCAATGACAATCCCTGTGTAGCCATAACCTGTAGAGACATCCATCATAAGATTATGGTGGATTGCTGCAATTTCCCCTACTCCTGCAAGCCCGGCCAGTCCGCCTGAAATAATTGCTGTCTTAAGAATTACCATACCGGTATTTATTCCGCCGAATTTTGCCGCCTCAATATTTATACCAACTCCTCTGGACTGATACCCAAAAACAGTTTTTTTATTTATGTACCAGATAACTGCAATAGCAACAAGAGAAATAATAATTCCTAAATGAAACCTTGATCTCGCAATAAGAACTGGGTAAAATCCTGCTTCCATGATTGAAGCAGATCTGGGCCAGGAAGAACCGGGCATCTGCATGGGGCCGAAAAGGAGAGCGCCCATAATATGAAAAATTACATAGTTGAGCAAAAGTGTTGTGACAACATCATCAACTTTAAGTTTTGTTTTTAAAAAAGCGGGAATTGTTGCCCAAAGACCGCCTGCAAAAAAACCAAACAGAATCATAAGAGGAAGCACAAGAAAGGAAGGGAGCCATGTAAAATAGACACCAACCCATGTTGCAGCTATTGCTCCCGCAAAAAGCTGGCCCTCGGCTCCGATATTCCAGAATTTTGCCCTGAAAGCAAAGGCGACTGCCAATCCGGTTAGCACCAGAGGGCTTGCTTTTACAAATGTTTCCAGAAGATTAAACTTACTCCCCAAAGCACCATAGAACAGAGCTCCATATGCTTTAAACACATTGCCGCCAGCAATTATTATTGGAATAGAAGTTATTAAAAGAGTAACAAAGACCGCTGCAACCGGAATTATCAATAAAACCCATCCGGGTAAAGGTTTCCGCTTAACAATGCTCATACTAATCATGATGTTACCCCGCTCATCCAGAGACCTATTTTATCTCTGTCTGCTTCTTCAGAACTTACTTCACCCATTATCTTTCCTTCATACATTACAATAATACGATCACTTAGTAAAAAAATCTCATCCAGATCATCAGAAATAAGCAGCACCCCTGCACCTTCAGTTTTCTGATCCAGCATTGCCTGATGAACGTACTCCATTGCTCCCACATCAAGACCTCTGGTAGGCTGACATGCTACAACTACTTTTGGTTTTCCAACCAGCTCCCTTGCAAGTATAACTTTCTGGAGGTTTCCGCCGGAAAGTGTTTTTACAGGAACATCCATTCCATCAGTTTTAACACTAAAATTCTCAATGCAGTTCTGTGCAAAATCTCTTATCTCTTTCATATTGATCAGACCGTTTTTGGAAATAGGTTCAGAAACATGACTCTCCAGGATCATATTCTCTTTTACAGAAAGATCCATAAATAAACCAGTAGCAATTCTATCCTCGGGGATTCTTGCCATACCTGTTTTAATTATCTCTGAAGGATTACCCCCCGGAACTTCTACACCCGAAATAAAAATCTCTCCTTCTTCCGGTTTAACCTGACCAAAGAGCATTTCCGACAACTCAGTCTGCCCGTTTCCTGAAACTCCGGCTACTCCGAGAACCTCACCTTCCCGAAGGATAAAACTGAGATTATCCACAGCGACTATTCCTCGATTATTTCTGGCCTTAAGATTTCTTGCCTCAAGAACAGGTTCCCCTATACTGGACTCCCCCTTCTCCAGGCGTTCAAGAAGTTCCCGTCCAACCATTAGACTTGCCAGTTCAGGAATAGTTGTATCTGCAACCGTTCTTTCTGCAACCCTTATACCATTACGAAGAACAATCACCCGGTCACAAATATCCATTACTTCCTGAAGATGATGGGAGATGAATATAATTGAATGCCCGCTATCAACCAATGTTCGGAGAGTTTCAAACAGTTCGACTGTCTCTGTAGGAGCCAGAACTGCAGTAGGCTCATCCATAATCAGAATTTTTGCACCTCTATAGAGGGCTTTAAGTATTTCCAGTTTCTGCTGCTCACCAATGGAAAGGGTCCATACAAGGGCATCTGGGTTGAGGTTTAGACCAAATTGCTTTTCTATTTTAAGAAGCTTTTCTTTTGCCTTCTTTTTATCAAGGAAAAAGCTTCCCTCCATCCCTATCATGGCATTTTCAAGAACCGTTTGGGTCTGAACCAGGGTAAAATGCTGATGAATCATTGCAATCCCATTATTTATTGCATCTTTGGGAGAATTAAAAGTAACTTCCTTTTCATTAATTAGTAATTTACCGCCATCCAGATTATAATATCCAAAAAGGACATTCATGAGAGTTGTCTTACCAGCCCCGTTTTCTCCCAGGAGACCGACAACTTCTTTGGCATACAATTTTAAATCAACCTTGTCGTTCGCAATAACATCAACAAATCGCTTGGTGACACCACGCATTTCAATTACAGCTTGCTTTTCCAGAACACTAACCTCCATTGATTTAGGTAATCAGATTGATGGCTGTCAGGTAAGTCCCTTAATCCAACATCCCTATTCTCTTATACGAAAAAAAAACCGATCTCCCTTTTTAAAAGAAAGACCGGTATTAAATTGAAAATTAGTCAGAAACTGTTGGAGTTTCTATTACAGGAACAACAAATGTACCTGCAAGAATCTGTTTCTTGAGTTCTTCCACTTTAGCCTTGACCTCAGCAGGGATTTTGGACTCCAGGCCATGGTAAGGAGCAAGCCGTGAACCACCTGCAGCCATCATAGACCAGTCTTTAAGATTCTGTGCTTTCCAGGTACCATTCTGTACAGATTCAACACTGTATTTAATAATTGGATACATATCCCAGACAGCACTGGTCAGAACAACTTCCGGTGCTAGTGAATTCTGATCAGACATATTTCCAAAAGCATAGATTCCAGCTTCTCTGGCTGCTTCAAATACACCAAATCTCTCTGCAAAAAGAAGGTCTGCTCCACCTTCGATCATTGCAACGGCAGCTTCTTTTGCTTTTGGAGGATCAAACCAGCTTCCGATCATTGCAACTTTAACTCTTACATCAGGATTTACAGAAAGAGCACCGGCCTTAAAAGCACCGACAAGTCTATTGACTTCAGGGATTGGAATAGCTGCTACAACACCAAGAACATTACTTTCTGTCATCATACCTGCAATAACACCGCTTAAATATGCAGGCTCATGGATCCAGTTATCAAATACTGAATAGTTTGGTGCCTGGACATCAAACTCAGAACCGAAAGCATAAGCTACATCAGGATAATCTTTAGCAACTGCTCTTGAAGGTTCTTCTCCGGCAAGAAACGCATCTCCCACAATCAGATCAAAACCTCGTTCAGAATATTCCCGTACAACTTTTGAGAAATCTGCAGCTTTTACATTTTCTGCAAATTCATAGGTAATTCCCATTTCATCAGCTACTTTTAAAGCTGCTTCATGTATGGCACCATCCCATGGCTCCTCAATAGATGTCTGGAAAATAGCTGCCATCTTAAAAGTATCATCTGCCGCTTCAGAGTCTCCGCCTGCAAATGCAAAGGTTGCCGCCATTAACCCTACCAAGGCAATTAGTAAAAATCTCTTCATCCTTTTTCCTCCTGAAAAATTTTGTGAATTATATTTAACCGTCGGGGCAATTCATGAACTGCCCCGACGGTGATCACACACCGATATCCTCATTCCAGAGTTCAGGTTTATCCTTTATAAACTGATCCATAATCGCAATGCACTCAGGACTGTCAACAATCTCCAATTCGACACCTCTTTCTCTAAGATAGGCCTCGGGTCCCTGAAATGTTTTATTCTCCCCAATGACTACCTTTGGGATTTTATATAGAAGCGCTGCTCCACTGCACATATCACAGGGGGACAGAGTAGAATAGAGAGTCGCTTTCTGGTAATCACCGGCCTTCAGCCTGCCGGCGTTCTCCAGGCAGTCTATTTCCGCATGCAGAACAGGGCTTCCATCCTGAACTCTTTTATTATGTCCCCGGCCAACAATCCTCCCGTCAATAACAAGAACTGCACCAATAGGGACTCCTCCCTCTTTAAGACCCTTCTCCGCTTCCTCATATGCAGCTGCCAAAAATTTATCCATGGATCCTCCCTCTTTATATCAAGACTATTTTTATAATACCCCGTATTTACCTATAGGGGGAAGGGAAAATCATACCTCGATTAGTCCAATAACGCAAGTATTTTATTGCATGAAGTCGAGTTATAGCGACAACTTCATTACTATAATACCCACTTAGAGTAATATTTATCATTATATATTATGAATAATAAATAGAATTTCCATCAAAATACAGATTGATACCTTGACTGGATTTCAAAAGGGAGCTATCTATACTCCTATCTTTCAGTGCTGGGATTAAACCGGTTCTTTAAAGAGGAATATTGATGCGTAGAAAAAACAGAAACAAAAGACTTTTTCAATTTGCAGATTACCCGCTGTTATTTGGCCACAGAGGGTGCTCAAAGGAAGCACCTGAAAATACACTTGC
>JAJRQE010000076.1 GCA_024280415.1 Spirochaetota bacterium
ATTGAACGTTACAGGGAAGTATTTCACGGATGCAGAAATATTTGAATTACCACACTACCAGGAATGGACAGAGAGAACTCTTTTAATCCGCAAACAGAGACGAAGAAGAATACGCCTGAAAAGTGAATATGGACTCTTTCATGCAAGAGTTGGCGCCAAAACAATCATAACAAACATAGAAGAAGGTGGAATAAGCTGCTCTGTTGAACATCTGAAATTTAGATACAGGAAGGAAAAAGGATTTACAGCTTCTTTGCGGATGTTAGAGGAGGTTCATGAGTGAGTAATGAGGACAGAATACTTTTATCAAAACTGCTAAGGGAGATATCGGAGCTTAGGGGGGAGATGAAAGAGTTTAAAGAGCAGACAATCTATCGTCTTAATCATGCAGAGCAGCGGAGTGAAGAGAGGCAGAATGATCCGACAAAATGCACCGTTGGCCGGAGCCTTAGTGATCATATTACTTCTCATGGAGTGCAAAAAGAAGGCGGAAGGTCTGTTTTGTTTCTGGTATTGGAAACCGGGATGTTTGCAGCAATGATTTTGATAGCGGTTTTTGACTAGGATTTTTGGATTTAAGGATTTTTAGGATGGAGACGGGGGGAATTAGGGATGAGTTTCAAAGAGAACTTAAGAGGTTTTGGAAATATTGTGCTTGCAGTTCTTGCAGGTGCTGTTGGGTTTTTCCTTTTAACCTTGGGAATGAAGGGAAAACAGAGCCTTGAGGTAAGGGAGGTGGAAATTGATGAGGATAAGATTAAGGCGGATGAGCGTGAGCGGATTATGGATATGCCTTCTGATGATTTTACTACTGAGTTCCCCGGTGTGGGGGATGCAGCGACCAGAGGAAAAAGGCGATTTGCTGACCGGGTTAAAGGAGTTCTACACCAGAGAGGAAGTAACAGAAATAGTACTGAACATAATGAGGATAGGAGAGGAAGAAATTGAAAGGACGGCTATCAGCGCAGGAAAGGAAGCGGTGGCACAGTCTGCCGGGAAGGCCGAATATTACCGGAAGCTCTGGGAGATGTGGTTTAAGAAAACTGCTGATATGGAGAGTGAGAATAAAGTGATTGTAAAAGAAAACAGATGGCTGAAAATCAGTCTGTTTACAACCGGGGGAATAAGTATTGGAGCAATTGTTTTTGGATTGCTATGCAGTTTGGGGAATTAAGGAGGGCAGATGTTTGAGAGAATAAAAATGAGGGGAAAAGTAACAGTAAGAATACTGGATGCATCCGGAAAGGTAAAACGAATGAAACCTGGTTTTATCAGGAAAACGTTAAAACTCCCCGGGAAAAAGATGGAAGTTGTTAATCATAATATTGTTACATCCCAGGGGGATGCACTGCTGGCAGACTGGATAAGTGATGTTCCAACAAAGACAGTTATTGACGGTGCGAATGGATATATAGCCGTTGGAACCGGCTGGACCGGGAACAGCCCTAAGAGCAACACCAGTTGTAATACTTCAACAGGTGCAAGAAAGATAATGGATGCCGGGTACCCGATGACAAAGGGAGCCTTCGGGGCTGCAGATGATAACGTTACCGTCTACAGGGCAACATTTGCTGCAGGGAACTTAAATGTAAGCGGAATAGATGAGGCTGCTCTGATGAATCATATTACTGCAGGAGACTGTCTTGCCTATGCTCAGATTACTCCGGAGGTAAATGTAACCGTCAACGATACCCTGCAGATTGAATGGGAACTAACATTCCTTGGAAGCTGATGATGGGTAGATTGTTAAAATGTCCTACACCGTTTTCATATATCCAGTCAAAAGATGACTGCCCCACTGGTGTTAAGGGGGAAGCCTACGGGCGAAGCCGGAGCCCTATACTTCAATTTACAAAATGGGATGAAGAGGCTTTTCTGTTATTTAAGGGAAACGGTAGGAATGAGAGAACCAGATCCCTGGAGAGAACGGACAACTCTCTTATTCTGACAACAAACAAGAGGAAACATATCTACCGGATTCTTGACGGTGAGAATATGGAGTATGACATAGTTCTCTATGAGAGACCACGAAGCCCGGTAATTGAAATGCCCCTGGAGATTCCAAAGGGGCTTTCATTTTATAAACAGGGAATTAAGTATCCAAAGCTGATGAGACCAGAGGTTTTTGGAAGCTATGCGGTCTACTGGAATATGCGGAACAATAAATATAAAACCGGTAAGTTCTGCCATATCTACAGACCGAAGATATTTGATGCTGCAGGGAGGTGGATATGGGGAGAACTGGAGTTTGACGGGGAGAGCCTCTTTGTAATTATAGATGAAGAGTGGCTTAAAAGAGCAAGATACCCTGTAACTGTTGACCCTGTAATTGGGACAAGCAGTGTTGGTGCAAGCCATCTTAACAAGGAAGATCCGGAACCTTCGGAATGGTATGACTACTTCTATGAAATAACAATGCCTGTTAACCCCTATGTTACACCCGGGAGTGTTTCCGGAAGCTGTACGGCTTATTATTACTCTTATCATTCAGATTCTGAGGCTCGGGGCTACCCGGTAATATACTCCAACAGCGGAGGTCTTCCTGCAAATAGACTTTCTACTAATGAGAGTTATGCAGATCTTCGGAACCCTTCATCTTCCGGTGAATGGCTTGGGGTTAACTTTGATATTAACGGCACCATTCCGGGAGGATCGACTATCTGGTTCGGCTATATGTCCAGGTTTTATCTGTTTCCATATTTTGATGAAGGGGGCTCCCTTAAGGAGATGGATGTAAGTGGTAACTCTACTCCGCCTAACACTTTTAGTACTTTTGCTGGTTCCAATCAACTGACTCTTAGCATGTATTTTAATTACACAGCAGTTGAAAACTACACAAGGGATATTGCAACAGTTGCTGCTCTTAGTGATGGACTATCGAGAATACATTCCGGGAAAAGAAAGATGGTGGAACCGGCCACCTCTTTATCTGATTTTATTAGAGGTGGTAAAGGAATATTTAAAAAGCTTATTGCAGGTATTGGGATTTCTGACTTTACCGGCAGAGCTTTGGGGATGTTTATAAAAAAGACAGATACGGAAGTTATCTATGAAGGACTTACAATTAAAATAGCCTTTGCAAGAATGGTGAGTGCTGCCGTAAGCCTGGCTGATTCTGTTATTCGGGACCTTACAAAAACAAGACGGATTATAAACTCTATTGGAATTACTGATATTTTTGCACGCCGACATGACCGGAAGCAGAAGATATCTGAGAGCCTGGATTTACCTGAAAACTTAACAAGAACACAGATCCTTATTAGAAAATACAGTGAAAACATATCTGTCAGTGACGGGATTTTGAGAAGATTGATGATTTTTTTAAGAGTGACAGGAAACTTTACAGTATGGGATTACCCCTTCTGGAAGAAGGCACGGAGCAAGGAAGAACTTTTTATAAGCAGTCCTGTAATTACAGAGATTGAGATCGATTCAGAAATTTAAAGGAGCCATTAAAAGGAGAGTAGATGGGGAGGATTTACAAGGGACAGAGCAGTCTTAAGATTACGGTAAAAACATATATTGATCTGACCGGAGCAGAGGAATGCCTGGTTAAGTATAGGAAACCCGATGGAACGGAAGGATCATTTGTCGGAACTATAAGCGATGAGCAGGAAGGTATTTTTAACTATGAAATAAAACCCGGGGAGATTGACCTTTCCGGTTGGTGGCGTTTCTGGGCATTTGTAACTTTTATTGGAGGAAGGACTGCACCGGGAAGAAGCAGGAAGCGATTTGTTTGGGATGAGGGAGAATAAATAGATGGCAGAAAAAAAGGTATTAAAGAAAATTACGGAAAGACTGAAACAATTTGAAGAGTATGAGCAGAACTGTGCTGCAAAGCTTTTGGCTATGAAAGAGAGCTACAGTTTTGATGAGCGGGTATTGGATATTGTGGGTTCCATAAGAAGGAAGGAGTATATGGAAAAGACAGGTGATCTTGCTGTTCTATATATGACCTTCATAAAATATTCTGAACAAGTACCCCGGGAAAAACGAAATGAGCCTGAATACATGGACAGAAAGTATTGGCTCTACATTGAGGCTCTAAAGGAGATGGAGGAATATCCAAAGGGACTTTACAAACCTGATGAATACATAGACAGGGAAGCCGTTTTTGTGACGGCAGAGATTAACGAGGCTGGGGAAGAAAGATACTCTGATCTTTTTAATGCAAAGATGATGACCCGTGAGTATGGAAGTGAAATTCGTTTCTGCGGTCCATGGAAGAAATGGGTTATATGGGACGGAAGCAGGTGGAAGAGAGACGATGAAAATCTTATCTATCAGATGGGTATTGATACTATTAGGGGGATGTATAAAAAGTCTATTGCAAATAAAACAAAAGATGAAGCAATAGCAATGATGGAGCACGCTGGAAGAAGTGAGTCTGCAAGAAAGATTGAAGCTATGATTCGGGTTACGGCCTGGAATAAAGATATAAACATAGTTCCTGATATACTGGACAGACATCCCTTTATTTTTAACTGCAGGAACGGCATGATTGATCTCTATTCAGGGAGACTATTACCTTACGAAAAAGAGAGGATGATTACAAAAATATCACCTGTAAAATATGATCCTGAAGCAGATTGTCCGGTATGGAAAAAGTTTTTAAAAGAAATTTTTGACAAGAACAAAGACCTTATAAACTTTATCCAGAGGGCCCTTGGATGGGCTTTAACAGGCGACAACGGTAGTCAGGCAATGTTTATCCTCTACGGTAACGGGGCAAACGGTAAGAGCACATTTATAAATACCGTTATGAAACTGATGGGAGATTATGCCACAAGTACACCCACAGAAACATTTATGCAGAAGAAGGGAGACCAGGCGAGTAATGATATAGCCAGGCTAAAAGGGACACGGTTTGTTTCTGCCATGGAGGCTGAGTACGGTGGCAAGCTTGCTGAGGCAGTAGTAAAAAGGCTTACCGGGGATGATGTTATCTCTGCCAGGTTTCTGTATGGTGAGTTCTTTGATTTCCTGCCCACCTTTAAGATTTTCATGGCCACAAACCACAAACCGAAGATCGGCGGAACGGACAATGCTATATGGCGAAGGATAAAGATGATCCCCTTTGAAGTAAGCTTCCCTGAGAATAAGCAGGACAGGATGCTGTCTAAAAAACTGGAGAATGAACTGCCGGGAATTTTAGCCTGGATTGTTGAAGGGACCCTGAAATGGCAAAAGGAAGGTTTGGGAAGCGCTCCGGTCATTGTTGAAGCCACGTCAGTATATCGCCATGAGATGAGCGCCATTGAGACATTTTTAGAAGAGATGTGTGTTAAAGATCCAACTACCATGGTTAAGTCTTCGTTCCTGTACAATGCTTACAAAAAGTGGTGTGAAGAGAATCATGAGAGGGTTTTGAGTGCGAGGGGATTTGGTATACGCCTGGGAGAATCAGGAATGGACAAGGTGAGGCTTTCCAAGGGTTACCACTGGCTGGGGATTGAGCTTATGGGGTGATAGTTTGATATAAGATAAAGGGATTAGACAGATCTGAATAAATCAATTTTTAACTCATATTACTCGCTTATTTTGATTTATTAATTTGATCTTTCTTTTCCCTTCTTCTAATTTGCCAGGAAAGCTCGCCTCTTATGATAGTGTATAGAAAATAACCAATGGAAAAAACAACAAGTACGGGAGCAAAATAGAGAGCGACAAGTTTTAATTCTACCATTTTAAAATCCTCTTTTTATGATGTTTAAATTGTAATATATTGGATGTCTGTAGTTAAATGGCAGTTCTATTTTGATCCATTCAGGATGAATGATCAATTTTTTTAGTGTATGTTAAAACAGTGTTATGAGGTCAAAAATGATGAACTTATCTGTAAAATAATGAATGATAGCATGTACTTTGGAGCGGCCTTTTCCCATTCGTATTTTATCCCCTGTGGAACTTTCCCCGTGTGCCCCTATCGGAATGATAATTATAATTCCTATGGATCACTCTCGGGTACACTGGAACTGTCTGCCTGTTTCCATCTTTCACTACTACTTCTTATTTATTTATCTTAAGAACTTTATGTCTTATTATATATATAAATAAAATATAAATAAAAAAAGAAAGAGTATAA
>JAJRQE010000077.1 GCA_024280415.1 Spirochaetota bacterium
TTATTCCCTTTCTTCAGAAATTCGGCTGGGGTATATCCCAGGGGGGTAATGGCAAAAACTTCTTCATTTGTTTTCATGTTTAAGGCCTCTTTAAGCATTTTAGGTGAAAATGCAGCGATCCAGCAGGTTCCGATTCCCTCGCTTTCTGCGGCAAGGATCATATGATCCATGGCAATTGTTAGATCTGTTTCCAGAGAATTGTAATCGTCAAAACTCCGTCTCCATGCTCTGTCTTTAAAACCCTTCACTATAAGAATATGGGGGGCATCCTGAAACCATGCAGCACTGTAGCAGGGGCGTATTTTCTTTAGCATTTGCTCCGAAGATACCAGTATAAATTCCCAGGGCTGGTTATTACATGCTGAAGGGGCCAGACGTCCTGCATCAAGAATATTTCTTAAAGTATTTTCTGAAATTTTTCTATCAGGATCGAAAGAGCGTATGCTTTCCCTTCCCGAAATAAGCTTATAGTAATCCATGTTCAATTCCTCCGTTAGTATATTATACGACTATACATTAATTACTAAAAGTAGATAATGCTGTATGGTTTATAAAGAACTCTCCTTTAAACTTTCTCCGGGTTATACTCAGAACGAGCTTAGGGAAACCATAGCAAAAAAAGCCGGCCGGGAAAATTTTTCTTTTGAAATAATAAAAAAAAGTCTGGATGCCAGGCGGGAAAAGGCAATCTGCTGGAACATTTCTGTTCGTCTCTATGTTGGAGACCAGGAGAAGGGAGTCTTTATTTCCGATAATGGTAAGGGTAACTATTATAATTACAGGAAAAGAAAAGAAAGGGTTGTTGTTATTGGAAGCGGCCCTGGTGGAATGTTTCCTGCACTTCTTCTGCAGAAAGCAGGATTCAATGTAACGCTCCTTGAGAGGGGTATGGAGGTTGATCTTAGAAGCAGGGGAATTGATAATTTTGAACGCACTGGAAAGTTTAATTCAAAAGCAAATTATGCATTTGGAGAAGGCGGAGCCGGCACCTTTTCCGATGGGAAACTGACTGCAAGATCCAAAAAAATATCCGGCGAACGATCTTTTATTATAGATGCATATATCAGGGCAGGTGCACCCGAAGAGATCCGCTATCTTGCACATCCCCATCTTGGGAGTGATAACCTTAAACCTATTGTTAAAAATCTTCGAAAAGAATTTATATCAGACGGTGGTCAGATTAGATTTGAATCATTTGCAGAAAATCTGGCAGTTTCTAATAGTAGAGTAAAGTCAGTTCAGACAGGGAGTAAGGAATATCAGTCAGATTTTGTAATTGCCGCACCAGGACACTCAGCATATGATACCTACAGAATGCTGATGGGGGCAGGTGTAGGTTTTAAGGTAAAAAACTATGCCATAGGTTCCCGAATTGAACATCCTCAGGTTCTGATCAATGAAGCCCAGTGGGGAGTATCCACCTTACCGGGAGTTAAAGCCGCCGAATACAGACTTACTTCAAATATTCAAGGATCCCTTCCTGTCTATACTTTCTGTATGTGCCCGGGAGGTGCAATTGTACCTGCGACAGCCTGTGAGGGATTAAATATTGTAAATGGTATGAGTAATTATGCCAGGGACGGAGCTTATGCAAACTCCGCCTGTGTCGCCGCCGTTAATCTGGAGATACTTCTCGGAAAAACTATTTCACCGGAAGAGGCTCTTTTTTGGACAGAAAGTCTGGAGAGGAAATTTTATATTGAAGGTTACAAAGCCCCGGGGTGCAGTATAGAAGATTTTTTAAAAAAATCATCTTCACCATCTGTAAGTTATTCCTCCACCTACCCCTTTGATATTATTCCCTCTGCATTGTGGGAGATACTCCCGGAACGGATCAGTAATTCCATGAGACTTGGGCTAAAGGAGTTCTCCTCTAAACTCAAAGGTTTTGAGACAGGAACAATGCTGGGGCTTGAGAGTAAAACTTCTGCGCCCATTCAGGTTTTAAGGAGGGATGGTGGTCTGTGTGATGGCTTTTCCAACCTTTATATCTGCGGAGAGGGAAGCGGTTTTGCAGGAGGAATAATTTCCAGTGCTGTTGACGGTCTGAAGACTGCCGGAGAGATTATTGTCAGGTGTAGTAGATAAATACTTAATTAATACCTATGTTAATTATTTACTCAGTAACGATTAATAATCAATTCTAATGTTAATTAACTCTAATATATCGAATTTAATTGCCTTATTAACAGGAAAAACTAAGTTCCTTAGTCCGGATAGTAAAGAAATTAAGGATATTGTAAAAAGCTTTTAGTTATTCAGTGAAAAATATTACTTAATGTGATAAGATTAAGGATTAATAAAGTATATAAAGTAGTGGAGGCTATCAGTATGAAACATACTGTATCAATTCTGATTATTATTCTTTTTTTGGGTCAGATATTACAGATCTCAGCAGCAGATCTTGATAATAACAGTATCATAATAAAACCTGCATTTGAATTACCCCTGGGGGACAAAAGTTCTCTGGTAAATTCGGATGCTCCTTTTAAACCCGGAGGTTCTGTTTCCTTTAATCTGCAGTATATTCCTCCAAATATACCTCTGCTCTTTTTCAGCGGTATACTGGGGTATTCTGTTCTTCCTACTCAGGCGGAAAATCTTACTGTTGTTACTGGTGGTTTAAGATCCGGTCTGAATTTCCGTTTTGGGGATGTTCTTAGCCTTAATACAGGACTTGAACTTGGCTGGTATGTGGGGATGTATCCCGGGAATGATGCCGGATCGAATCCCTATGCCGGGGGAAACATCGATCTTTCATGGGATATATCACCGGAATTTACCCTTTCTGCAGGGGCAGGCTATAAATACATGCTTGGATATGAGAGTGCAACTGAAAGCTATACCGATTTATATCAGGGAGCAAGTGTCTCCATAGGAACAGTCTTTCATCTTAGCAGCGGGGACAACCGTACAAAAGTCAGGGTAGATGATATTGAATTTGATCCTGTTTTTCCTGTTTTTTACGGATATTATGACAGCAATTCCTTAGGTTCTGCTTCCCTGACCAATGGTGAGAACAGTACAATTACCGATGTTAAAGTTTACTTCTATGTAAATCAGTATATGGAAGAGCCTAAACTGAGTGCTTCCTTTCCTTCGCTAAAGAGGGGAGAGAGTGTGAATGTGGAACTGAAGGCTCTTTTTACCAACAGTGTCATGCAGCTTACAGAAAGTACGAAGGTATCTGCAAATATTATTACGGAGTATACCTATCTGGGTGAGAGGTTTTCTTCAGTTACTCCCCAGACACTCAGAATCTACGATCGTAATTCAATGATGTGGGATGATGATAGAAAGGCAGCTTCCTTTGTTACTGCAAAAGACTCAACGGTACTGCTTTTTGCCAAAAATACTGCAGGTATAATACGTGATCAGGGAAATAATCCCATTAATCTTAATTTTAGAATTGCCATGGGATTGTTTGAGACCATGCGCTTATACGGAATGAATTATGTAGTAGACCCCCAGTCCTCCTATGTAGAGGCCATACAAAATGCCCAGTATATCGACTATCTTCAGTTTCCGTCCCAGTCCCTTACCTACAGGGCAGGGGATTGTGATGACCTGTCTATTCTTACATCTGCACTCCTGGAAGCTGTGGGTATACAAACTGCGTTCATAACATCTCCGGGACATATCTATATGGCCTTTTCACTTGATATGCCGGAAAGTCAGGCAAAGAATGTTTTTTCAAACACAGAAGATTTTATCTTTATAGATGATGATACCTGGGTTCCCATCGAAATAACCCTTGTAACCGACGGTTTCCTCAAAGCCTGGAAGGTTGGCGCCAAGGACTGGAGAGAGAATGTTGTAAGAGGCGATGCAATAATGTACCCAATCCATCAGGCCTGGGAATTTTACGAGCCTGTTGCCATTCCGGGTTCTGCTCTGTCCCTTATATTTCCCGATAAGGATACAATAATTTCAAATTACGAAGAGAACCTTCAGCTGTTTATCAACAGGGAGATTCTCCCCAAGGTAAGCATGTTTGAGGATAAAATTTCCAGAGGTAATGACAGTGCCCGTCTAAGGAACAGATTTGGTGTTCTCTTTGCAAGATATGGACAGTACAGCGATGCAACAGAACAGTTTTCCAAAGCTATCAGGATGGATTCCTCCTATGTTTCACCCCTCATAAATCTGGGGAATATACATTTTTTGAACGAAAAAACAACAGATGCACTTGTCTGGTATAAAAAAGCAGAACGCCTTGATCCTTTTAATTCAAAGGTTATAGCTGCAGTAGCAAGAACCCAGTATGAACTGGAAGAGTACAAAGAAGCATCGGACAGATACGCGAAGTTGAAAATCCAGGCTCCTGATCTTGCGGCAGAATATGCCTATCTGGGTAATGAGTCCAACTATTCGGGAAGGGCAGCCGCCGCTACGGCAAAGGGAACAACCCTCTGGGATGAAGAGTAGCATTTTACAGATGAGCAAAAAGAATAATTATAAAATAATAATGAGCCAATTTCAAAACAAACGGGTTTTGAAATTGGCAAGGGTCTTTAGAAAAGTTAAAATATTATATAGTAACAGTTTAACTTTTCGACCCCATAACAGCTTCTTGAAAAAAGATAGTTTTGCAAGAAGCTCTAATGATTGGTTAATAAAAAGGGAGTTAACATGAACCGCCGGAAAAATATACTTATTAGTACGATTATAATCGGAGTTACAGCTCTGCTTATTGTCGGATGTCCGAATAATCTTGTAGATGTTATTGAAGAAGAAGTAGCTGTAGTAGTTACTCCTCCTTCGGTTATAAGTATTTATCCTGCTGCAAACGCAGTGAGTATTTCAGCTGATAGTGAGATAACAATTACTTTTTCAAAGTCTATAGATTCTGCAAGTGTTACAGGGGCAAGTTTTGTTATAAAGGATCAGTATGGAAGTTCGGCAACAGGTCATTTTAATATATCCAATGATACTATTACATTTATTCCAAATAACCTGTTTTATGGAACTGATTATATAGTTACTGCTACAGCAGCAATTCTGGATGTTAATGGAAATCCCCTGGCAGATGAGTTTTCATGGAGTTTCAAAACCCAGGCGGCTCCTGCAGGATTAAAACCTTTAGTACAGCTTTTTACTATTGATAATGGGAAAAGTGCTACCGGGAATAGTACTGTTCTGTTGAACGTTCTTGCCTCAGATTATAATGGTTCCACAACTGGTCTGGAATTTAGGTATAAGCTGGAAAATGAAGATGACTGGAGCAGTTGGGCTGTCATGACAGAGGGGCTTTCTACTGTAAATGCAGTTTTACCTATAGGCACATCTGATGAAACATTTATCTACATGGCAGAAGTCAGGGATTCAAATATGGTTTCCTCTGGACTGGTTTATGCCCAGATTACCTATAAAACAACCCCCCCTGCAATTGATCCTTCACTTTCCAATCCAGCGCCAGGAGCCAGTGTTCCCCAGAACCTGGGCTATGTTAAGGTTGTATTTGATACTGAAATGGATACAAGTACAATTACAAGTGACAGCATATATGTTTCCAAAGGTTTAACAAAAATTTCAACATATCAGTTTGATTTTACAGATAACAAGACTGCTGTAGTTTTCTCTGTTTTTGAATTAGGAGGTTCTTCCTATTACCTTGAACCTGAAATGGATTATACCGTTTTTATAAGCAGTACTGTTGCGGATGTCGCCGGAAATGCTTATGGAGCTGATTACACATATTTTTTTAGAACAGATGCTGCTAAAGACACAACATCCCCAGACGGGTTAATTGTGCTGGATCTCGATTCCTCTGATCTGAATGCAACCAATTTAACTAATTTTGACCTTATGATAAAAGCAACAGATGATTTCAATGGAGTCAGATCTGTAAAAATATGGGGTGACAGCAGTAACACAGGTACATACCCTTATGATGAACAAAATGCCGCATGGGTACCATATGTTGAGGGAGCTTCTACCTTTGGTCCTGATGGGATTGATAATGGTGGTAGTGGTGATGATATAACATATATGAGTTTTAACACTTCATATGCAATAAATTGGGACATAGTTCCCTCAAATGGTGATAAATATATATATTATCGATTTATAGACTATGCCAATAATGAATCGATAACTCCCGGTATTCTTAAGATAAGTCTTGATAATTTAGCACCTGTTTTAACAGCTTTACAGATAGATGGTGGAACGGGGTTTTCAAATAATTCTAACAATAAAGTTAATATTACATTTGATGCATCAGATGCCCATTCAGGCCTGGATAAATTATGGATATCTTCTGATGCAAATAATATACTAAACACTCCTGCTTCAAACTCTGGATCCTGGGAAGCTTGGAGTCCCCTTAAAACTTCTTATCCTCTCGGTTCCGGTGAAGGAAAGTATTATTTCTATTCGGAAGTAAAAGATTTTGTTGGTAATTTATCTGGGGTGATATCCTCAAGTATAATTCTTGACTATACTTCTCCCGATATCAGCTTTTCTGAAAGTGATATTCTGGAGGTAAATACAGCTACTGCTCAGACAGTAACAGCAACAGATCCTGCTCCAGGGGCACTGAACTATCAGATCCCCAGCGGTATAGCAACTTATTTGTGGGAAAAGGTCAGTGGTCCGGGAACGATTATTTTTCTGATCCTTCAATAGAATCTCCAAATATATCTGCATCTGCCAGTGGCGGAAGTGAGGATGGAACTTATGAACTTAGACTGACAGTTACTGATAATGCCGGAAATATTGGTTATAACACCGTAAATTTTACCTGGGATACAGTTGATCCGGGCAATATAGGGACAATAACAGCATATAATGCAAATGGAACACAATTAACCACATCTTCAAACAGTAACTGGACATATACATCATCCGCACAGCCCTATGCTACCTGGGCTTCAACGACTGGAGCTGATTTTTATACAATTATTCCAAACGATACAGTAACAGATCCAAATAACACTGGGTCTCCAAGATACTGGGATGATCCTTCCCTGGACTGGGATAACCCCGCTACTTACAGTAGTGGCTTCATGAAAAATGATAATCCGATTATTTCGGCTCCCGCTCCTGCCAATTCAGGGGACAATGACGGACCTACCTATTTGTATGTAGCTGCCTGGGATAATGCCGGCAACAGGTCCAATAAAACTGTAAATAGATTTGTTAAGTTCTGGATAGATACATTGCCTCCTGTAATAACTAATTTATTACCTCTTCCTCCCTCAAATTCTTCACTAGTTCTAGATTATAGGAATAGTGATAATGGTGGGGATGGGCGGGTTTATGATCAGAGAACTGCCGATGATCCGGTACCCGGGACAGAAGGCAGCGGTCTTTCATCTTATGTCTGGACTCAGACTGATGGTTCCGGAACTCTTACAATTCTGAATTCAAATACACTGACTCCGACTGTCTCAGCCAATACTGATGGCCAGTATGAACTGGAACTCTCCGTTACCGATATGGCAGGAAATACAAGCAAGGGGTATACCAATTTCATATGGGATACTACAGCACCAAACAGTCCATTAGTAAGCGGTATTGATCATACACCAAATATTACACCAATATGGACATGGTCCGGTTCAGGTGGAGGTAATGGTAGTTTTAGATATCGTTTGGATAAAATCCCCAGGGAATGGTTAAGTTTGGGGGGTGGGTATAGTGGAAGTACTGAAGTTGTTTTTGGGTGGACTTCTCCCTCTTTAAATACAAGCTATAATGATCCTACAGTATTAACACTATCAGATAAGTATGAGTATACGTTATTTGTTGAAGAACAGGATGATGCAGGAAACTGGTCATCATCTAGCAGTAAATCCATCTGGGTTGATACTGATTATACTTCAGAACCAGGGATTACCCGAAATGGTTTGTATCTGAGAAATGCTCTGGATAGATCAGTAACCTGGAATTGGACAACTGGACTTGGAAATCCTGCAAATGAGAGATACAGATATAAATTGATTGACAGTTCTTCAAATATTGAAATTAACTGGACAACTTTGGCCGATAATGTAAGTACTCTAACAATTGACTTTTCTACATATTCCGGTGGTCTGCCAGATGATGTTTATACACTAATTGTCGAGGAGTATAATATCACTGCCACTTCTTGGGTTGGCAAAGAAGGAACAAACTCTGTTGAGATAGATGCTACTCCCCCAAATGCACCGACAATGAGACCTGCACCATATTCTACAGGTGTAACAACATCCGGGGATGATCCTACCTATTACATTACAAATGACAATACTCCCCGGCTATGGTGGTTGGGAGACAGTACCGGCGGCTCCGGTAACTATCGCTGGAATTTTGACGGCGGAGCATGGACAAATACAGGTTCCTACTATATATACAGCGATGCAAAACCTGATGGTGCCTATATTTTCTATGTTCAGGAAAGAGATGCCGCCGGAAACTGGTCAGCTTCTGCAAGCTATAAACTGGAGGTGGATACAACAGCGCCGACATTGAGTTCTATCCTGTTGACAAACCGTTCTCTTAATGCGGTAAATACAACTACCTATACTGTTGGTACTTCTGTAGATATTGGGGTTACAGGATCCGGAACAAACAACCAGACTTATACAACTAATGATATAAGGTATATGAAATTCTGGAATTCCGGAGGTACAAAGTATACATACAGTTACAATCCAAGTTTAGCTGGTTGGAATTTCGCAACTGGTGGTGGTGATGCTTCAGACGGTACGAAGTATGTTTACTGTGAGCTTGTTGATTATGCTGGAAATGTCTCTGTATCCAGATCCGATGGTATTATTCTGGATACAGTTCCTCCTGTTGTAACCTCTTTTTCTATTAACAACAGCAGTGATACGACAACAGCTAGTACCAGTGTTACCCTTAACAGTGTTTATAGTGGTGCAAATTATATGCGTATAAGCACAGATGGAGGATCAACCTGGAGTGGCTGGTATTCTGCTGCTGCTGCAAAAGCATGGACTTTAAACACCTCAAATGGATACAACGGGTATGGTGCAAAAAAGGTAATGGTTCAGTTCACGGATCTTGCAGGGGTATATACCCGTAATTCTGTAACACAACTTGCAGGGCAAGATACTGATGTCCAGGATTCAATTTTCTACGGAACTCCTGTTATAAGGAATTCATATAAAGGTATAACAACCAGTGGATATATACGAACATATTATGAGGACTATGAAGATGTAGGGGATAGTACAAACACCTACTATATATATTATTCAACTTCTCCTACAGGGACAAAATCCCAGAAAGGATCGACAACATCAGCTACATCTTATTCCAACAGTACTTATACAAAGGGTACACTTTACTATCTGTTTGTAAGAGTGTATAACTCGGATATAGGGTGGTCAGATTATAGTGACTATTCCATAGGTTTCAGTTCTGATATGACAATTATATATGATGATACTGATTCTGATGATACTTCCTTTGCTTCAACAACCAAACGATGGATAACACGGGACTGGGCTGCCAGTTATCCAGCGTCTTATTCCTACCAGAGTGGTTCTTTTGTAACTTATTCTGTAACTCTGGTTCCTGAATCTCTTATTCCTACAACATATTCCGATTTTGGACTTGATACATACGATGAGACTATTGTTTATGGAAATCCAATAATAACAACTCCTTCTACCGGATTACTCTACAGTTCTGCATATAGTTACAGCCGTGCCAAGAATATTACTTTTGGGGCAAAGGGGCTCATGGGTATGCACTATTACGGGTGGAGACTCCTTCAAACCATAAGCACTTATGCAGCAGGGTGGGGCTATACCGGCACTCTGCCAACTGGATTAGATTATGCCTATAATAAGGGTGATACCCAGCAAGCCGGTACTAAGGAATATTATTCTCAGTACGATTATATCTGGTATAAGTATCTTAAGAATGATTATGCTTATGATAATTATAGAAATGACCCGGATTATAAGGTAACTATGTTCACTACCAATACAACATCCTCTACTGGAATAGCAAACAGGTGGTCAATATATAATACTGCTGCATCAGGTACCAGTGGATTATACTACTGGGCAGATGATCCTGACTATCCTAATTTCTATTCTGTAGCGAGGCAGGGTGAGTTCGTTTATTGGGGATACAATAAGCTTCCTGCTTATATAAATGCGAGTATTCCATTTTTCTATAATGCAGTCCGATACTTAAATGTGTATAATTAAAACGGATAGTAATATAGCCCCTCTTTACGAGGGGCTGATTTTAGTTTGTATGTCCGGTAGGGTGCACTCATTTGGGATTGCAAGTCTCCTACAGACCCGACAGGGATAACTGTTAGCCTGACGGCAAGGGTCGTTTTCGTGGGGAAAGATCTGGAAATTGAGGGACGGAGGATTGAATTTGAAAATCTTCTTTTCTTTCCGGAACTGGTATCTGGAATGAACCGGTGTATGCACTAAATGCTAACTAAGGGTTTCCCATGTTTCCGGATAAGGGAAGCAAAGCTGTCATCCTTGTCCGTAATATCAATTAAATCGATCTTGAAGGAAGATCTTTCGACTATTTTAAAGGCTTTAAAATAATTCCCGCCTTCGAGTGCAAGATCAATATCAGAATTTTCTGAAAAAGGTCTGCTGTCTTCAAAGACAGAGCCAAACCCCCATATCTGAGTAATTTCAGGATCCTGGGATCTCAGTAGAGATGCTATTCTTTCAGCTTCGTCTTTTGCTTCCCTTCGTCTCCGAGCCATTTCTTTGTCATATTTATCATTTTCCCTATTCAATCGATTTGCGTAGGCTGATACATCTATTACCTGTCTCATTATCAATCCATTGCCTTTTTAATTCAATAAGAAAAATTAGATATTTCTCAACGGCTTTTTTGAATCCTGAAATTGCTTTCGGGATTTTTTTTTGAACAAGCAGTATTCTGTTCCTGTCTATGGGGCGGGAATACAGGTTTCTAAACAGATGGCGAAATGCTCTTAAATCATCTAGTATAATATAAGTCTCATTATCCAGGAATTGCGGACGTACGCCCTCAATATTTAGTTTCATGCGGTCAAGAAGATCTCTGTGCCATGATGTATCTGATAGATTGTTCTCGAAAAATTTAGCAATCCTAAAACAACCGTTTTCCATAAGTGAGTATAAGTTATGGATAGTATATCCCAGTGCAGCATAGTCAAGAAAATCTACTGCTCCTGCCTTGATCCTATCCATTGCCTTTTGATTGGATAGATACAGAGTTTCTATTTGCTCTATGTCATACTTTAGTTCTGCACGCAATCTTTCAATATCATCTTTCGTCCGCTTCATATTAAGAGAATACATCAATCATCTCTGTTTTGCCAGAACCTGTTTATCTAAATGCCTCAATAATTCTGTATTTTATTCCCAACACATATTTTATTACAGCAATTACTATTCCGGAAATGTCAGTAGTAAATTCAGGCATTCAATTAATCAATAACAGTCGCTGTATCTGTAATTTTCCAGAAAGGTCTCCCTTTTGGTAAAATTATCATTATAAAATTTGATATTGTATTGACAATAGCAACAAGTATTTTTATTATGAATATATGGTCATCTGGGACAATAATAAATATAGAAAATTAAAAGAAGAAAGGAATATTGATCTTGTAGAAATTGAGCAAATAATTTTAGCTAAAAAATATATTACAACATTAAAAAATCAATCCAGACCTTCTCAGAAAATATTTATAATCTTGTATAAAAATTATATTCATGTAGTTCCATATATAATTGACCAGAACAGGAATATTATCCTAAAAACTGCATACGCCAGTCGAAAATTCAATAAAATCTATGGGGGTTCTGAAAAATGAAATATCAATTAACAAAACATGAGATAGAAATAGAGAATGCTGCTGAGAAATATGTTGAATTTAATGATCAGGAGAAAAATGAACTGGATGATATTATAAACTCTGCAAATTTGAAAAAGGCTATAACTTTAAGAATAAATGAAAATGATCTTGAAAGAATTAAATTTGAGGCAGAAAAAGAGGGAATTCCCTATCAAACATTTATTACAAGTATTTTACATAAGTATATTACAAAACAATTAGTAGATGAGAAGCTGTTTTTGAAATTTAAGGAACTATTTATTCAATAATAATTCATGCCTTTTTGAAGCAAAAATAGCATTCTTCCTATAGTAATAAATTAAAAGTTATCTTCGAATTTTGGGAATGGTTTTTAGGACCTAATTTACCAACGATCTCTCGCCCTAGAGATGATAAAGCAAATTATTTCTTTTGATCGGGAGATAATCAAGAAAATATTTTATTCTGGAATTAACTACTTGTAAAATATCTGATAAAATCAGGGAGAACTAATTTAAAGGAGTCTTTCAATGGCGAGTATACAGTTTGGAAATACCTGGTGGGGAGCAAAATGGCTTGAAGCCCTGAACAATATGGACTATTCAAACAGACTTCCCCGGGGACAGCGCTATGCACGGAATGGATCTGTACTCTCTATCGATATTGAGGGTAACAAAATATCAGCCAGAGTTTCAGGCAGACGACCCACTCCATACAAGGTTTCCATGACAATTAACTCCTTTAAAAAGAGGGAGAAAGAGAAAATTACCTCCATAATTATCTCTAACCCCTACTACATGTCGCAGCTGGAAGGGCGAATGCTCCCGCCAGAACTTTTACAAGAGCTGGGCAAAGAAAAAATTGAACTATTTCCCTCCTCCTGGAAACAAATGGGTATGAAATGCAGCTGCCCCGACTGGGCTGTTCCCTGTAAGCACCTTGCATCAGTTGTTTATATAATTGCGAATGAAATTGACAAAAACCCCTTTCTGGTATTCGGTATGCATAATTTTGATCTTGTCGAGGAGCTTAACCTCTCGTCCGGAAGGAGTGCAGAAGAAGATATAATCAGCATCGCATCATTAACAGTGGAGAAACCAAAAAAATTCAGTTATTACCGTGAAAAACTTGAGTATATAGACTTTTCGGAAATTCAGGATCTTTCACAATCTGTAACAAAGCTTCTGACGGAACGTCCTCTTTTCTATCTCAAAAACGATTTCAAAAAGATAATGACAGATCAGTATAAAAAAATGTCAAAAGCGGTAAAAAAACATATAAAAAATACAGATATAGTCGAAGACTCTCCGGAGATCCTCTACAATGCTGCAGAAATAAGAATATTTAAGGGGAAAGCCCTTGTAAAAGGGAAGTTGAAGGCAAAAGAAAAAAAACTCTCCTTTGAAACAGAAAAAATGGAAGCATTAATAGAGTATCTTCAGGTTCTGACAATAGGGGATCTTTCAGTCTATCCCCCTGTTCTCTCTTTTTTAACAGTTATACATAGTTTTGTTCTCAAACTAATTGAAAATAGTGCCTATGTTCCGGATATAATTGCCTTAAGTGAAAATACCTATATAATTCGATGGATACCTGCACTCTTTTCCAGTGAGATAAAACAAATCTATACAAACCTCTGTGATGCAATGCCCAGGGATATGGTTAAATACGGTAATGAGTTTCTATCTGCCAATGAACAGATCTTCTTTATAATTTCAATTTTTATTAACCACTATATGGATATGTTTCAGGTTGTTCCCCCTCCCGAAGATCCGGTATCAGCCTTATTTTTCCATCATGGAACCTATGTATCGAAAAAGTTTCAGGATAAAGAGAATGCTAAAACCATAAATCTCTGGCTGGGAAGATTCTTTATCCATCCCAAAAATTGTGCTCCTGTCATAAGGATAGAGGAAACAAAAAAGGGAGACAGCTTTCTTTTTAACCTGTTTATCGATGACAGCAGAAACGAAAATGACCCTGAGGATATCCGCTCCTTTATGGCATCGGATAACGATGAGAAGTTTCCTGTTTTAAAAGATCTAAGTCTTCTATCCACACATCTGCCGGTTGTTAACCAGGTTCTTCAGAAACAGGGAGAGGTTACAGTCATACCGGAAGAGTTTGTTTCTCTATGGTTTGATGCTCTTCCTGTTCTTCAGACCCTGGGAATTAAAACAATACTTCCCAAAGCCTTAAGTTCGGTTTTTATTCCCCAACTGACCCTGACAGCAAAAAAGAGAAGAGGAGAAAGTAAGAACATAAAAAGCTACATGAATCTTAAGAGTATGCTCGATTTTGACTGGAGTATCGCTGCGGGTAATAGTTTTATAAGCAAAGAAGAATTTCAAAAACTTATAAATAAGTATTCTGGTATTGTTAAATTTAAAGATCAGTATATTTATCTGGATGCCAGGGAAATGGACCGGATACAAAAGCAGCTGGAGAAAAAACCATCTCTCTCTCCTCTGGATATTCTGAAGGTGCATCTCGAAGAAAGTTACAAAGGGGTTCCCATAAAGACAGGCACCGGCCTTAAAACTATCTTCAAAGATCTGTTTACACCTAAGGAAACATCACTTCCCGTAGATCTTAAAGCGGAGTTACGGCCCTATCAGCTTTCTGGCTTTAAATGGCTTTACCACAACTACAGTATCGGAATAGGTTCAATAATTGCAGACGATATGGGCCTTGGAAAAACTCTTCAGGTTATAGCTTTTATTTTAAAACTAAAAGAAACCGGCGATCTTAAAACAAAAAAAGTACTTGCCATTGTTCCGGCATCGGTAATGCTTAACTGGCAGAGAGAGATAGAAAAATTTGCTCCCTCCCTGAAAAGTATTATATATCATGGTCAGAAAAGGGACAGAACTCTGCTTAACCAAAAAGATACAGATATTATAATTACAACATACAGTCTTGCACGAATGGACAAAGATATATTTGGCAAAGTTAAATGGCGCTGCATTATTACCGACGAGGCTCAGAATATAAAAAATGCGGAAACCAGCCAGACAAAAGCTGTTAAATCTATTAAAGGCGACTATAAAATAGCAATGACCGGAACTCCTGTAGAAAACAGGCTTATGGATTACTGGAGTATTACCGACTTCACAATGAAAAATCTTCTGGGTAATAAAACTTCCTTCAAACAGGAATTCGCCATTCCCATAGAGAAGTTTAATAATCAGAACCGCCTGGAAGCGTTTAAAAAAATTACGGCCCCATTTATTTTAAGACGAATGAAAACCGACAAAACTATTATAAACGATCTCCCTGATAAGATAAGTATGGATCAGTGGGTTTCCCTTTCAAAGGAGCAAACTGCCCTCTACCAGGATCTGGTAAGTACAGTGGAGGCTCTGGATGATAATGAGGATGGAATTAATCGAAAGGGTCTTATTTTTAAACTTATATTAGGATTCAAACAGATATGTAATCATCCTTCACTCTATCTGAAAAAGGAAACGGCGAATCCCGAACTCTCAGGTAAGAGCGTGCTTCTTCTGGAGCTTCTGGAAAAAATTACAGAGAGGAAGGAAAAAGTTCTTATCTTTACCCAGTTCAAGGAGATGGGAACCATCCTTGAGAAAATGATAAACGATCATTTTTCAGCAGAAACACTGTTTTTTCATGGGAGTTTAAGTCAGAAAAAGCGAAATACCATAATTGATAATTTTCAGAATACTCAGGAGCATCCTTTTCTAATTATTTCCCTTAAGGCAGGGGGTACAGGTCTTAACCTTACAGCAGCCAATAATGTAATCCATTACGATCTCTGGTGGAACCCTGCAGTGGAGAATCAGGCAACGGACAGAGCATTTCGCATAGGCCAGAAGAAGAATGTGAACGTATACCGCTTTATTACCAAAGGAACCTTTGAAGAGCGGATAAATGATATGATTATCAGCAAAAAAGAGCTGTCCGATATGACTGTAAACCAGGGCGAAAAGTGGATAACCGAAATGAGCAACAAGGAGCTAAAAGAACTTCTGACACTCTCGAAGCAGCCTTAGCGAGGATGGATAAGGAGGGGGAAGTGCCGGGCCACTCTTCCGCTACCCCCGCTATTGCCAATACAGCAATTATTTTCTAAAGATCCCTGCTAATTTCTAAACCAGTAAGTTTTGAAATTAGCTAATAAGTATTTATGCAAATTTTATTACAGCAATTACAATTCCGGCAATGGTAACAGTAAACCCGAAAGACCAGACCATAAATTGAAACATCCTGGTTTCCAGAGACTTAATACTTGAATTTACTCTTTGGAAATTGTTATTGACTTCTTCAAAACGTTTATCAACCTGCTCAAAGCGTTTATCAACCTGTTCAA
>JAJRQE010000078.1 GCA_024280415.1 Spirochaetota bacterium
ATTACTAATCCTTTAAAAAAATCAGCTTTTCTTATTGCCCTCAATTTATTTTACACCCATCCTTCCGTATCAACTATTTCCGTACCAACTCTATTGTTTTACCTGAAATCTCATAAAAACCTGATCAAAACCTTACAAAGTGGGGTCATAAAGGATGTGGAGGAAGCTTTGAAGGATTGTTACAGGTTTCAGGTTTCTATGGAGGAACACGTTTCCATTTTCTACGAAAGTTTTGGGACAGGATCCCTTGGGGGTAGTTTTTACTCCATGGCGAAAAGATTTACAAATCTTCTTAAGGGAGAGGAAAATATTGATATTCACCTTGAGCTTACAGGTGGAGGAATTGAAAATATATCTCTTACAGAAGAGGGTAAAACTATTCTTGCATTTACTCAGGCAGATATAGCGGAATCGGCCTATAGAGGGGCTGGAATGTTTGAAAAAGCACACCCTAATCTTAGGATTGTCTGTGGTGTAAGACCCCTTGACTTATGGATAGTTACATCAGAGGGCACTGATATTTCCAGTCTCCATGACCTAAAGGGACGACGTATTGCCATGGGTGCAGAAGGGGGTGACAGCGGCGTTGTTGCCAGATCTATATTTCAGAACCTTGGATTTGAAACCGGTGACTATCGGCCCTACTATCTTTCATTGTCCAATGCTCTTCAGGGTTTGAGCAGCAATGAAATTGATGTTGTATTTTTTCTTGCCCATGAAATTCCCAGCGCAGTCAAAGATCTTTCTGATTCTGAAGACCTTGTTTTTCTCCCGATCCCCCCGGAGATTATAAGATTTTTAGAAAAACAGAATTCCTTCTGGAAGGAATCTGTCTGCAGTTTACCTCTCCATCATGAAGGGGAAATATCTACAATTTCAGTTTCTACAGTTTTAATAACAGCATCATCGGTTCCTGACAGTCTGATTTGCAGAATTGCAACTATTTTAAAGAAAAAAAGTGATTACAGAGATCAGATCTCTTTTTCATTTGCATCCAATAATATATCTGTCCCTTTTCATCCGGGGGTACTTGAATGTTTGAAGTGATCGGACACAGGGGTGCAGGTAAACTGCTGCCGGAAAATACAATGGACGGATTTAAGCTGGCATTTGACCTTGGTTGTCCGGTAATTGAGCTGGATATTCATCTTACCGGGGACGGCCGGGCTGCTGTCATTCATAATCCTGTGCTGGAACCAACAACAGACGGGACTGGTCTTGTTGGTAATTACAGTATGGAGGAGCTAAAGGGTTACGATGCAGGGGGAGGAAGAACTATTCCCAGCCTGGAGGAGGTTCTTCTGTTCTTCAAAGATACTCCCCTCCGGTTTCAGATTGAACTGAAAGGGGAAGGAACCGAAGAGATTGTTCCGGGAATAGTGGAGGGGATAAATATTGAATCCAGGGTCAGGTATACCTCCTTTGTTCATGCCAGGGTTAGAAGAGCCGTTCAGGGGAGAAAGTCTTCCGGAGGCTTGCTTATGTGTGCGTGGCCCATAGATCCTGTTCAACTCCTGGAGAAGGCTGGTGCAGAGATGCTTCACCTTAACCGGCATGTTATAACATCCGAAATTGTTGAATTACTTCATTCCAGGGGTAAGAAAATTATTGCCTGGGACAGTATTGTCGAAAAAAATATTTTCGAATCTCTTATCTCGATGGGTGTCGATGGTGCAACAACAGACAGACCCGATTTGTTTTTAGATTTTTTAACATAGGTTAACCCCGGTTCGTTGAACCGGAAAAAATATTTTGGAGGAAAGTATGAAAAAACTTTTATTACTTCTAATTCTTCTTATTGCCGCCGGTATGCTCTTTGCAGCAGGTGGAAAAGAAGCTGAAGCTCCTGGAGCAGATGAACCCATTGTTCTCGAATACTGGATGTGGGATCCTAATTTTGCTGAACAGGAACAGGCTATGATTGACAGGTATGAAGCGGAACATCCCAATGTTACTATCAACCTGACTGCTCTCGATCCAAAGAGTTACTGGACAAAGCTGGCTGCTATGGCTGCATCAAAACAGATGCCGGATGTTTTCAATATGCATCCCAATTCAGTAGAGGACTTTGTTGATCAGACTGCCTTACTTGATCTTACCGAAATGATCAAAAAGGACTTCAACAAAGATGAGTATTTCTGGAGTGTCATGGAATCAAGTTTTAGTATAAATGACAGATACTATGCTGTTCCATTTGCATGGGTTGGGTCACTTATCTATTACAATAAAGATATGTTTGACAAATATGGTGTAGCATATCCTACAGACGGATGGGGCTGGGATGAATTCCTTGAAAAAGCTCAGGCTCTGACCAAAGATCTGGATGGAGACGGCAAAACTGACCAGTGGGGATATGGTGTTTTTTCCAGATATGCAGTCTATGACGGATGGATACTTCAGAACGACGGTGACTATCTGAACAGGGAAAAACTGACATTTGAGCCGGATGCAAATGCAAAACAGGCTATTCAGTTTATTTTTGATCTTGCAAATAAATATATGGTTTCTCCTCATCCCAAGGACTACGATCTGGACAAGAAAAAGATTAAGTTAATGTTTCAGCAGGAAAATGCTGCAATGATCTCTGAAGGAAGCTGGAATATAAAGTTTATGCGACAGGATATGCAGGCTGATTTTGACTGGGATGTTGCAATATTCCCAAGAGGTCCAAACTGGAAGGTAGATACAATGCATGCATGGGCAGATGGTATAGCAATTCCTGCTTCAGCAAAGAATCCTGAGGCTGCATGGGAGTTTATAAAATATATCCTGCAGCGACCTGCCGCAGATTACTATCCGGGTAAGGTTCCTTTCTACAAGGCAGAAGCATATTCTGACGAATGGGATATTTACAAATCACAGGGACTGCCTCCAGAGCACAAACCTATTATCCTTTCCTATGGTGAAAATGCAAGTCATTTTTATACCAAGTACTGGAAGTTCTGGAGAGGTTATGCCAGTGCGGAAGGTTCCGGGTTGAGTGAGTTTATTGATGCCTCTCTTAATGGAGATATGACAATGGATGAGTTCTATGCAGAGGCTGATAAAGAGATGAATAAAATGCTTGATAAGGCTTATCGCTAGAGATTATAATATTTAAGTGTTTACGGAGCCGGGATTTCCGGCTCCGTAGTTTTATTTTGAAAGGAAAGTAGCTGGTCGTCTCAGCTGTAAGGAAGCTTGCTTATGAAGTATAAACTATACGTTCCCTATCTTTTTATTTTACTTGCAATGATAGGTTTATTCGTTTTTCGCCTTGGCCCGCTGTTTTTTGCAGGAGTAATGTCCGTTACAGACTGGAGTATGTTCGGTAACCCAGGATTTGTAGGTCTTGAAAATTATATCGATTTTCTGGGTGATTCGACATTCTGGAAAATTGTCGGACATACATTACTTTTCAGCCTGATTTTTGTTCCAACAATTGCTTTTGGATCCCTTATTCTTGCAGTTTTACTTAATCAGGGAGTAAAGGGTACTACTGCATTTAGGGCAATGTATTTTGCTCCTGTAATTACCTCGACAGTTGCAGTAGGTATTGTATGGAGATGGATCTTCGGAGCAGATGTGGGAATGCTTAATTTTCTGTTAAGATCTGTCGGAGTGGAGTCACCACCGTCATGGCTGTCTGACAGACAGTTTTCTTTATTTGTTGTTGCATTTGTTTTTGCATGGAAAAGGCTTGGTTATTACATGGTGATCTATCTTGCAGGATTACAGGATATTCCGAAAACTCTGTATGAAGCAGCACGAATTGACGGAGCAGGAAATTTTGGACTGTTTAGAAGAATAACCATACCTCTCATAACTCCTACTATGTTTTTTATTACGATAATGGCTCTGGTCGATTCTTTTAAGAACTTTGACATTATATACACTATGACCAGAGGCGGACCGGGAAGAGCTTCCACAACTATGGCCTACTATATTTACCAACATGCCTTTGAACTGTTTGAAATGGGTGCTGCATCCAGCCTTTCAATGCTTCTCCTTCTTCTTGTAGGTGGAATAGCTGTGTTGAATTTTTATTATAAATCCAGATGGGTCGAGACTCAGGGGTAGGTGAGATATATGAAAAATTATGGAAGAGTGATTCTTTATATAGTTCTTATAATAATTGCAATAATTAATGTTTTCCCCTTTTACTGGATGATAAATGTATCCCTGCAGCCTCTGGAAGCAGTTTATGCAGATCCGCCTGAGTTTATTGCAAAGCATCCTACTCTGGATAATTACAGGGAGATCTTTACCAAATACAATTTTCTGAGGTTTACCTTAAACAGCCTTTTCATTTCTCTGACAGCGGCTCTGGGACAGCTGTTTACATGTTCTCTTGCTGGGTTTGCCTTTGCAAGAATGAAATTTCCGGGTAAGGAACTTCTTTTCGGATTGATAATTGCAACTATAATGGTTCCCATTGAGGTAGTTATAATTCCTGAATTTCTTCTTATGGCGAAATTAGGCTGGATAAATACCTATCTGCCTATGATTGTCCCCTCTTTTTTAATTGGAACAACGGGTGTTTTCCTGATGAGGAGTTTCTATGAAAATGTTCCCAAAGAACTGGAGGAAGCCGCAGTTGTAGATGGAGCAAAACCATTTACTATCTACTGGAGAATTTCTATCCCGGTATCCAGTGCATCCCTCTCTGCTCTGTTTATAATATCTTTTCTTATAAACTGGAATGCCTTTTTAAGACCTCTTATATACCTGAATTCGAAGGAGCTATATACCCTTACTCTCGGTCTTATAAGCTTTGTAGGGGAGTTTTCGGCTCTGTGGAATTTTCTCCTTGCAGGTGCAGTTGTTTCTGTAGTTCCAATATTTACTGTGTACCTAATTATGCAGAAACAGTTTATCGAAGGAATAACTTCCACAGGAGTTAAGGGCTAATCATTCTTTCAGCTGCCTCGTGGCAGCTGAAAGAATCTGTTTAAACAGAAATAATTCCGAACATCGCTTCAATATCTGATTTTACATCGCCTATGGGCTTGATATCAAATTTTTCAACCAGTATTTTTACTACATTAGGGGACAAAAATGCAGGGAGTGTTGGTCCCAGACGTATTCCTTTGACTCCAAGATAGAGGAGGGCCAGAAGGACAATAACTGCCTTTTGTTCATACCATGCTATGTCATAGGATATTGGCAGATCATTTATATCTTCTACCCCCAACACTTCTTTCAGTTTAAGTGCAATCATAACCAGGGAGTAAGAATCGTTACACTGACCTGCATCGAGAACTCTTGGAATACCATTTATATTTCCAAGGTTCAGTTTGTTATAGCGGTACTTTGCACAGCCTGCAGTTAAAATTACGGAATCATTCGGCATTTGCTGAGCCATATCTGTATAATAGTTTCTTCCATTCTGACGGCCATCACATCCTGCCATTACTACAAACCTTTTTATGGCTCCTCTCTTTACTGCATCTACAACCTTGTCTGCAATTGTAAATACCTGATTATGGGCAAACCCTCCAGTTATTGTACCCTTTTCTATTTCTATAGGAGGAGGGCATTTTTTTGCCAATTCAATAATCTGACTAAAATCTTTCTTACCATTTTTATCCGGTTTAATATGCGGAACCCCCGGGAACCCTGTCATCCCTGTGGTGAAGATCCTCTCTTTGTAAGAATCTTTAACAGGAACCATGCAGTTGGTTGTCATTAGGATAGGGCCATTAAAAGATTTAAATTCCGTGTCCTGCTTCCACCATGCATTCCCATAGTTACCGTAAAAGTGATCATACTTTTTAAATGCCGGATAGTAATTGGCCGGAAGCATTTCGCTATGAGTATATATATCTATACCCATTCCTTTACTTTGCTCAAGAAGTTCTTCCATATCTTTAAGATCATGGCCGGATATTAAAATTCCTGGTCTGTTCCCTGTTCCGATATTAACCTCAGTTATTTCAGGATTACCATATCTTCCAGTGTTGGCCTTATCCAGGAGAGCCATGGCTTCTACGGCATATTCCCCTGTTTTTAGAACCAGTTGAACCAGATCTTCTGCTTGTAGGTTTTTAGTTGTATCTGCGAGTGCTTCCATCATAAAACCGTATAATTTGTTTTCTTCATATTCAAGGACTGCAGCATGTTCAACATAAGCAGCCATCCCCTTCAGTCCATAGATTATCAGTTCCCGGAGGGATCTAATATCCTCATTTTCTGTGGATAACACGCCAATTTCTTTACTTTTAAAAAAATAATCTGATTCATTTTCCGAAAACCAGGTAGCACATTCATGCTGGGGAGCTGGAAAACTTACCATATCTTTTAAAGATCTTTTTATATTTTGTGCTTTATTTATCAGACTGATAAATCTTGAATCATCAAAATTTGCATTTGTAATGGTTGAGAAAAGAGCCTCAGCTACAAATCTGCCTGTAGCATTATCAAGTTTTCCTTTTTTATACAATCTTTCTCCATATAGCGCTATTCCTTTCAGGTTATAAATAAGCAGATCCTGCAGCCCTGATGTTGTCTCATTTTTACCGCAGACTCCTTTTATCGTACATCCGGTGTTTTTAGCTGCCTCCTGGCATTGATAACAAAACATACTCATTATCATTTTCCTCCAAGTCTAATTTAGTTGCTTTGTATTTAATACTTTTTTGGTTATATTTATGTAACACAGGTTACAGAATAGGATATATTTAGAAAAACTTTGGAGATGCCAGTGATAAATCATGCTTTGGCTGAAGTTTCAGGATGTGAAATTTTCAATGGAATATCGGAAGAGAGCTTAAATAATTTACTAACAGAATCCTCTTGTTCTATAAAAGAGTACAATAAGGATACCATTATCCATTTTCAGGGTGATAAGTATAAAAAATTACTTTTGGTTTTGGATGGAGTTGTTTCTTCTGAGATTAGTAATTCTACCGGGAAGAGAGTCAAGCTGGAAAATTTCCATAAGTCGTCTGTTGTTGCACCAGGCATTCTGTTTGCTACAGATAATACCCTGCCTGTAACAATAATTGCAGAGAGTGACTGTTCACTGTTATCAATTTCAAAAGAAGCAGTAATTTCAATTCTGCAGTCAGATGAGAATTGTTTGAATACCTATCTTAGAGCCCTTGGGGACAAGGTCGCTATTCTTGCTGATAAAATAAAAATGTTCCAGTTTCGGTCTATCCAGCAGAAAATTGCAGGTTATCTTCTTAATCTAAGTATAAATCAGGATAAAGATAATCTTGTACTACCCTATACACGGGAGAATCTTGCCGATTTTTTCGGAGTTGCCAGGCCTTCTCTTTCCAGGGAGCTGTCCAGAATGTCAGAGGCCGGGATTATACAAATTGATGGGAAAAAAATCAAACTACTAAAAAAAACAGCACTAAAATATCTTCTGGAAGGTGAGGTTCTGGACTAATTTTCCTATTTCATTTTTTTAAAGTATAGCCGCCAGTAGATCCACAGAATATTGAAGGAACCGAATATAAGAAGAAGAGCAACCCCCACTGCAGGGTATCCGAACAGTCCTTTACCAAGGCCTATGATAAAGCCGGTAATAGCTGCAAAGGACCAGATTATTTTTAAATTAAGCATTGCAATAAAGGCATCTTTTCCAAGCTTAATGCATAGGAGAGATTCGATTCCAATTCCAAAAAGAGCTGCAGCAACCATTCTTGCCATAAGAGGATCGATGTTCTGCCAGTTTAAAAGGTTAAGCAGAAGGGTTGGTACGATAAAAAGAGGAACTGCAAAAAGTGTATCTGCAATAAAATGTACTATAAACCATCTTCTCAAAGATATAGGTATTTCGGTTTTGTCTTTCATTAAATCTCCTTAGTTTATATAATACTAAAATAGGGACGAATAATGAATAAATTTTTTACAATAATAATTATAGTATTTTCTTTTATTCCGGTAATATCCTGCAGTGGGAAATCTAACAATAAATCCGGTTCTGCAGCTGTAGGAATATCGACGGAAAAGGAGAGGCTGGTGGAACGGGTTAAAGAACTTTCACTAGGGTTACCCGAGGATATACGTCTGGGGATAATTGGCGATATTGATCGATTTCTTGAACAGCTGAAACCTGTTCTGAATCTGCCTGAAGAGATTATTCTCCAGGCAGATAAATCTCATTCTCTGGGTGCTGACTATACTCCGGAAGACCTTGTTAATCCAGGTGATTATACCGGTCTTTCAGTTTCCAGGAACAATCTCTCTCTGCGGGAAATAATAATATCTGATCTTCAGCGAATGTCCGGAGATGCCTGGAACGAGGGGCTTATCCTTCTTATCTCATCAACCTATAGGAGTTTCGATTACCAGGACAGGCTGTTTAAATGGAATGTGGAGCAGAATGGGCTCGAAACAGCAGAGAGGGAATCTGCCCGTCCCGGAACCAGTCAGCATCAGCTTGGGACAGCCATAGATTTCGGCTCAATTACAGATGAATATGCATTTACTCCGGCAGGGAAATGGCTTCTTGAAAATGGATGGAGGTACGGGTTTACCCTCTCATATCCCGATGGTTATGAGTGGCTGACAGGCTACAGGTACGAGTGCTGGCATTTTCGGTATATAACTCCTTCAGGGGCTAAACTGCAAAAAGAGTATTTCGGCGATATCCAGCATTATATGATCTCCTTTCTTAATACTAACCGGGAAGAACTGGAGAAATTACTTAAGGCTGATTAAGACAAATTCTGAAATAATCAGCCTTAGGCATAAGTTCTGTAGATTACAGATACACCCTCTTTACCTCGTCAAGAAGAGTTTTTTCTTCAGAACTCAAATTGTTGTCCGCCATAGCTGCCTTGAGCATGAGGTTGTAGATTTTCCCTCTTTTCTTTTTATCCTCGGGCATTTTTATAGAGAGCCTTCCGGAAGCCGCCTGTTTAAAGAGGGGATCGATAATTGATGTCTTGTATCCGAATTTCTTTGCAACAGCAGAAGCCATTTGCTTCTCTTTTTCATCAAATACCCCATCTGCAGCAATAATCATCATTATATTATTAAGTGCATAATCCTTAATATCATAGAGGCCGTCAATAACACTTCCCTTAACAGAATTTGTCATCTGCTTACTGGAGATCTGTGCATACTCCTCCATGGAAAGAATATCTTCCACAACCCAGTCTTTTTCTCCCCTGTTGTATGGTGTTCCGCAGTAGTGGCATTTCTCTGCAAATTCATCTTCCACTGCACCACCGCATGCAGGGCATGATCCGGCATAGAGGGATCCCTTGGGTTTTCCTCCGTTGATAGCTTTTTTGAATACCAGAACCTCTGTTTTCGATACAACAAAGGGATCGATCCTGGAAATCCGGTTCTTCTCAAGTACTTTAATTCTCTGAAAGGAGGAACGGATAGAGATGTAGAGAAGGGTATCTGCCTCAGTTTTACCGGCTCCAATAAGGGTTACATCATTTAGAAAGAGTCTGTTGTAAGCAATCGGATCTGAAGATTTTAAAGATTCCAGTTTTATGCTGAACCCTTCGCTGACAAATCTGCGTACCTTATCAGTTGTTCCCAAAGCCAAGGCTGCAATTATCTGAAGGTATGCATTGCTTGCCTTATCTTCCAGAAGCTGGACAGAAGATTCCCCTGCAAGTGCATTCTTTGATATTTCCGATGCTACATGATCAAGTTTTTTCCTGCTTGTCCGGGAAGCTGCATAATCATTTGCCTGGGTAATTTCTGATAGTATCCAGTCATAATCTCCATTATTAAGCAAAGTCCCGCAGAAAGTACATTTTACAACATCCGAATTTTTCCCGTCCAGAGGTGCTTTGCAGTTCGGACACTCTACCGTTCCATAGAGATCTTTATTTTTACTGTTGGTTTTTCTTATAAATGACCAGTATTCAATAAATTCTTCAGATACATCTGTATTGAGACTCCTTGCGAGTTCTGATTTAAAAATATCATCTGCATATGCGTTAATACCAACATGGATAATATCATAATCCCCGTCTTTTTCTACTTTATCGATCCAGGTATTATAAATTTTTATATTGCTTATTTTATTGGTCTGCTTAAGCAATTCCATCATCTCAATCTGGGTTTTGAAACGCTGATAAACACCGTCACTTATATACCTTCTTGCATTTGAGATAGTTTTTTCAGTCCACGCTGTCTGGATACCAAGAAAAGCAGTTTTTACCTTTTCAAGAAATTCACTCTCATCGAATTCCGGATTGTTTCCTTTAAACGAAGCATAACCCCTGGCTGTGCCGGTAGCTCCCTGACTTTCTGCACCCTGTTCAGGGAAAGCTCTGAAAGCTGATCCGTCGTTTTTTGCCTTCCTGTTTGCAGCAAAGTAAAAGAAAACTATTAGACCTATAACAATAAAGTTAAATGGGAACGGAATTATCCGAATCAGGTAGATAACCAGATAGATAATCCCGAGGTCTCCTCCCCCGCCAGAGCTGCTGGATCTGCTCCCCCCCCCTCCGGCTCTGGCAAAAAGGAGTCCGACTCCTACGGTAAGAAGTAATATAAAAATTAATAAAGATATTTTGGTTAGTTTGTTTCTTTTCATAGTTGAAGTTTATGCCAGCTAGGCCTGCTGGTCAATAGTTTTAAATCAGGGTTTAAAGCTTGTTGTGGTTTTTCATCTATATTAAGTGTACCCACTTTGATCATTGATTAGATGGATTCAATCGTACTATTCCGACATTATATTCCTTGCAGGGAAAGCCCAATGGCATGAATCGGTTTTCCCAGGGAATTAAGAACCGAAGAAGAAAGGATCAGCTCCCAGCAGGGTAAAGAGGGGAGTTATGGTCAACTCTCCTGTGATCGCAGCAACAGCCACTATGAGACCAGCAAGGATGAGAGCATCACTTGAAAGACGTTTGACCTTAAAGCTGTCACCCTGACCTATAGCCCTTGAGACAACTGACGAAGTTCCCATTCCAAGGCCGAGGGCAATACTCTGAACTACCATAACTACCGGAAATGTAAAACTCATAGCGGCAAGCTCATTTTTCCCAAGCTGCCCAATATAAAAAGTATCTACCAGATTGAATATTATCATACTTATCATTCCGGTCATCATAGGAATAGTAAGGCGTATCAGCAGCTTAGTAATATTTCCTTCTGTCAGGTTTGCTTTAATTTTTTTAGTCATGGTAGTATTATAATAATAATTGTTTGTAGATGAAATGGGCGGTCTGGTCACAATAGATGTTCTATTGGTATTTACCCATAATTACTGTTAGGATAAAATGTAAGAAGTATTCGGGGGTTGCTATATGAGAGATATTTTACAGAAAATTTACAAAAAGGAATTTATAGATAAAACTTTAGCTGATATTAAAGAGATCCTTCTGGAACTGTACGGAGAGGAGTCTGGGAATGATAACTATAATTATCTGCTTTCGGCTGCAAGTAATTATCTTGAATCTCTTAGTACTGGAGAGATAGAAAACTATGCCACCTTTAATCCCTTAGAACCCTACAATGATCTCAAAGGTAAAATATTTGCCATTTGTTATCCTGATAATATCTATACCAACAGTGATCCTACTTTGAAAACTCTGGGATCTGTTCTGACGGAATATTTTCCTTCTATAAATGGTATTCATATTCTGCCGGAAAGAGTAATGAGCCATGGAGATGTCTGGCCTCAGGATTTTTTCGCCTTTATGCCGGTCGAAAATGCTTTGACACTTGTTCTTAATCTGCAGAAATCCGGTGTTTTGAATCAAGACAGATATATTACTTCAAAATATAAGGTTATGGAGGAAAGTTTAAAAAGCAGTCTTCCTGAAAGAGTTTTAGGAGTCCTGGATAAGGCGTTTAACTCTCATTTTAACGATGGTGGTTTTTCGCAAGTATCAAGAGCTGCTGTGGATCCAAGATTTGGTACTGTGGATAATATAAAGGAACTGACAAAAAAATATTCAGTTATGCTGGACTATGTTGTTAATCATGTGGATATAGACAGCGATGTTCTTGAATTATATAAAAAAGGATTAAACTCCGGGGAAGCCTTTATAATTATCTCGCCTTCTGAATATGCTGCTATGAAAGAGGATGGTTCTCTTTATAAAACATTCAGACCCCGTCCTTTCCCTTTGTATACCGGAATGCGAAGGTACCCAAAATCTAATATTAAGATGAATGACTGTTTTATTGAAAATGGATTAAAAGCCCTGGATGAAAGGGTCGTGAATTTTCTTTCCATCTATTTTAAGGTAGAAAATGATCAGGGTCTTACTGCAGAAGATAAAAGAACTTTTACTGCATTTCTGGGCTGGCTCAACGAAGAGGGGATAGATGGTGATTTGTTTTTTGACACTTCACAACTCCAGGCAAATCAAAAGATTTTTAAACCTGAATTAATTAAATCCATGCCGATTTTTCTAAAAGCTATTGGGTTTAAAAATCAGTATGCAGCTATCTTTAACAAAAATGATGATGATGTTTTCGGAGAAAAGTTTTTTGTCTATACCACGTTCAGTGAATCCCAGGTTGATATCAATCCATTAAGTAAAGATGGATTTAAGATGATAATTGATGATCTCTACCATCTTCTTTGCAGCGGACAGTTATCTATGATGAGAATGGATGCCATAAAGTATCTTTGGAAGGAGAAGGGGAAGAAAAACTTTGATATGGAAGAGGGGAATAAGTTTATAGATCTTATGAGAAAGCTTATGGCCTTAACATCTCCTGGTGTTCTTCCTTTGGATGAGATAAATTCTCCGGATCCTATTGTTTATGAGATGAGTAAGGGCGGAGTATTTGCTTATCTCTTTGGTCCTGTTAATTCAACAGTTACAGCTTTTAATGAGGGCACACTGCAGCCATTAGTAAATTATTATGAACTTTATAAAAAAAATGCACCGGATAATTTTGTTCCCTTTGTCATGCTTTCAACTCACGATGGCAGGTCTGTCCAGGGGCTTGGTGTTCATAGGTCTGATGGACATGTCAGTATTAAACAGTTCTATCATCTAAAGGAGATAGTTGAGAAACAGGAAGGCAGGGTAAAGTATCGCAGTGTTCCTGTGGGGGAGATATCTGCAGATACCTTTGAAAAGGTTGTCAGAGAAGCAGGTTTGTTAACATTTAAAGAGAAGCTTATGACTTTTTTTAGGGAGCCCTCTTTGGAATTATCCGGGAGTACCGCTCAAAAAGAATCCGGTGAGATCCTTATTCTTAAGGAGAATTTAAGAGATAGAGATCGACTCCTTTCAGAAATAGCATCTATTACGGGTATGGATTCAGGTACTCTGAAGGAATTTCCCGCTATAGATTTTTTCCTTACATGGATTGTGGAGGGGAAAACGATATACGAACTCTGTGCTACAACACGAAGTTCCCTGAAGATTCCTCCGCATGGGGAAGAATCTTTAAGTCCGGATCTGGAAGCCCGGAGGCTTGCTCTTGCAGAGGGTTTTGTTCTTACTATAGGCCAGACAGTTCCAGCCATATACTTTAACGATTTGCTGGGTATAAAAAATGATCTTCACGGGTTTGAATTATCCGGGAAACCCAGGGATTTAAACAGGCATAAAAATTATTTACCTGATATGAATTTATCAAATCCATCGGATCTTTTTACTAAATTATATCTACCTCTAATAAATAAGATTATTGAACTTCGTACCGGGGACAGTGCATTTTATCCTGGGAGTAGTGAATTTGAGTTCATGGCTCTTACAGATACACTGTTTTTAAACCATCCATATTATAAGGGGGATCATTCCTTGATACTTGGAAATATTTCTGAAAAACCTGTTAAATATAAATTATCCCTGGAAACTCTTGCAGGGATGGATAGAAGTCTGATGAATATGAAAAATAGCAGCTTCTTTACTGATGGAATTACTGGTGAGAGACTTGAGATTGATGAGGGGGGGGGGGCTGAATTTGGAACTGCCACCATTTGGGATGCTGTGGCTGCAGTAGAGGGAGGCTTCTCGGCTCAGGTAGGGAGAGGAATAGGGGACGGAGCAACTCAAGGTAAGATTAAGATTGCGGGAAGTGAGGACAGCAATAACAGCATAATTGTCAAATCTCAAAAAACAGTATATACCTCTATCTA
>JAJRQE010000079.1 GCA_024280415.1 Spirochaetota bacterium
CTACCAGAATTTTCTCCTTTCTTTAATAATAAAATAGAGGAAAAAAGGAACTCCGATAAATGCAGTCATAACCCCAACTGGAATAGAAATACCAGGAATGAGATTCATTCCTATCAAATCTGCACCCAAAAGAATAACAGCACCTACAAGAGCCGATGCAGGAAGAAAAATTTTATGATTATTACCCACCAGACTTCTGGAAATATGAGGTCCGGCCAGTCCAACGAAACCGATAGGCCCCACAAATGCAACAATAGATGCAATCAGAAAACTGGAAATAAGCATAATAAACATTCTAAGTCCGGATGACTTTACTCCAAGAGTTTTTGCTTTTTCATCACCAAAAACCATTACATTTAAATCCAAAACTCTGGTCATAACCAATAGAAATGAAATAAGCAGAACAGAACATACAATAATTAATTCAGAATAACCGAATGAACCAAGCTCACCACGGCTGAATGCCCTGGTAATTTCAAGCTGTTCAGGATTGGCAATATATTCAAGAAGTGATCCTCCGGCACGCAGTATATAATTCAGTGCTATACCAGCGAGAATGATAATCTGTACAGTCCCACCTTTCAGAGAGGATATTCCCAAAATGAGCAGGGATGTCAAAATTGAAAAGAGAAAAGCATTTCCTATAATACCATAAATCTGTACATTATAGTTAAGCCCCAAAACGACTGAAACGGCAACCCCAAAATTTGCACCGGATGAAATACCAAGAGTAAAGGGGCTGGCCAGAGGGTTTCTCAGCACAGTCTGGATAAGAGCTCCGGTAAATCCAAAGCCCATTCCTGCAACTATCGCCCAAAGAATTCTGGGAATTCTTAGATTCATTACGATTTGTACTTTTACAGTATCAATTCCTATATTTATCCCTGTTACCCCCTGGATAACAGCTTTAAAAGATTCTTCTATTGTAATTGTAAAAGGCCCTGTTGAAATCCCGATAAAGACCAGCAGAAAGAGAATTCCCAAAAGTCCGGAAATAAAAACCCATTGTTTCTTCTGCCGAAATATATGCTTCTCCTGTTCATTACGGGTATCAACAGGCCTTCTGTATTTTATCACCATTCTACGACTATTTTAGTCACTACAGCCCGGGATAAACAAACACTCCCCTATTATTGAGATCAAAATCCAGTTTCTGAAATCTTGTCAGATATTCCTGATGGATACTCCGGGGATCAAAATCTCTAAAAAGATCCGGATCTATTATTTTTGCCAGATATGCAAGGCCAATGAAATATCCCGGTCCTCCTAAAATATCATTATACATAATCCACACCTGATTATTCTGAACAGCTTTTATATTGTTCCAGGCAGGTCGCTCTTCTATAATTTTCTTTTCTGCAACCATAGCATCGTAACTATTAACTCCATAACCACCAAAACCAGCCATATTCCATCCACTTACTTTAATTATTATATCAGGATTTTTTTCTACAACACTTTCAGCACTTACCTTAGGCAGGGAGACCTGCTCATCCCCATAAACATTAAATCCTCCTGCAGCCAGAATTTTGGGATGCCAGCTCGATCCAGGTGCTCCTGTTTTGTAATCCTGGGTACTTTCGAGGTATACCCCGGGTCGGTCTGCCAGGGAAATCATATCTACCTTTGAGCTAATGCTCTCAAGAACACTATCATAGAAATTCAGATAACTTTCAGCTTTATCGGTTTTATCGAGAATTTCACCGAGCATTCTTACTTCACTCTCATGATATTCCGGTTTATAAAAAGCCATTTGTATAATCACAAGCTCCGGATCTACAGCAAGAAGTTTTAATCTTGTCTCACTGTTTCTGGAACCTGTACCAATTATTACTGCATCCGGACTTAGGTCTAAAATTAATTCTGCTTCATTAAATGTTGTTTTTCCTGTTGATGGGAGTTTACTTAACTGAGGGAAATAATCCGGCCTGTCGGATATAGTTTTCCCTACTCCAACAATCCTTCCTGCAGCATCCAAAGAGCGCATAACTTCTGCACACCCGTAATAGGCAACTACAATACGTTTAAGGGGATGTTGGATTGTTATCTCATTACCGGCAGTATCAGTAATAGTTACAGGAACCCAGTCTAAAATATCAGCTGGTAAAGGGTTTTCGGTCTGTTCTACTTGTCCTGCAGCCCATAAAAAAGATGTTCCCAGAAAAATAAACAGAAAAACAGTAAGAAATTTAAATTTTGTCTTTTGCATAGTATCCTCCATAGATATGCACAGTTTTTGTGTATAACTACAGGAGAACCAGGAATGGGATCCCTTACAGAACTATAATAATAGCTCCCGGCGAATAATTACTGTTTTTGTCCTTCAGTTCTTATTCTCTGGAATCCAAGGCAGGTCTTCTGGCTTACGGATCTTCTTACTTACGCCGCCTTCCCGCAGATTTATTTCTACAGTGACTTTCCGGTTTTAACCGGCTGACGCTTTTATCCCCGCTTACAGCTCCGGATGAGCGCAGGATTTTAACCTGCTTTCCTATTCTGCCGTTTCCGGCCACCTGAATTACCGATAATTTTATTATCGTCCGCTTTAGTATACATATGTCATTCTGAATATCAATGGATTTTATACAATTTTTTGTAATTTAACTAAATTTTATGATCCTGTAATTTCTAAAGACGATAACCCCGGGGAGTTATTATTCGGTTTCCTTTGATAAAGGTAGTGGAATTCCCGATTATTAGAGTAGTTCTCATATCTATCCATTTTTCTCTGTACAAATTCCCCAGAATTGTAATTTTTATCTTCTGCTCATTTCTATAGGCATTCCGCACAAGACCTACAGGTGTTTCAGAACTTCGGTATTTCAGGAAAATATTTGATGTTTTTTTAAACATCTCAACCCGTTTTATACTCTTTGGATTATATATTACAGTAACAAAATCAGCCATGGCAGCCGCCTCAAGGCGCTTTTCGATTAAAGATTTTTCTGTAAGAAGATCACTTAAAGATATTACTGCAAAATCGTGAATTAATGGCGCCCCCAGCAGGGCAGCTGATGCTGTTGCAGATGTTACTCCCGGAATGACTGTAAGACCTTCTGTTTCCTCTGCTGTTAAAAGTTCAAGGATAAGACCGGACAGACCATAAACTCCAGAATCTCCTCCGGATATCAGACAGACACTATTCCCGGAGCGTGCTTTTTCTATGGCAATCCTGCACCTTTCTACTTCCGACCTCATTCCGTTTGCAATTATCTCTTTTCCGGTAGTTAATTCCAATATAAGATCAATGTAGGTTTTATACCCAACAATAGTATCAGCAGCCTCTAATGCTCTTTTTGCTTCCGGTATCAGATAGCCTGCTTCTCCTGGACCGGTACTCACTACTGTCAATTTTCCTTTCATCCTGCATCCTCCCTGGCAATAGCAACTGTTACACCATTGTGGCTTTTACGTTTTTGTATGAGTTTTGTATTTCGTCCGGCAATGAGGGCACATGGTTCTGACACACCAGGAATATCAAAAAACTTCCTGGCTGTTTTTGATTCTGTACTATATCCGGAGAAATTTCTAATTCTGGCTGTTGATATAAAAACAAGGGGTATATCAAGTTCTTCGAACGCTTTAATAAGCCCGGGTTCATTCCTCTTTATATCTGCAGAAGCACCAGTACGAACTTTATCCATGGAAAGATTTACTTCATTAAGAGAAGTTTCTATTGCTGCAACTACATTCTCTGCCTGAATACCCTTTCTGCACCCTATACCAAGTATTATTTTTTTATTTGTATCTGAAGCTGTTGTAATAACAGGAACTGCATCTATAATCCTTCCGACTCTTGCTGCAAGAGAATTTGCCCCTCCTTCATGTCCGGAAAGAGCTGCAATTGAAAACCGTCCGGCATCATCAACAATTACAACTGCAGGATCGGTATATTTGTTCTTAATCTGATCGGCTATTACCCGGAAAACTATCCCTGCTGCCATTATAAAAACAAGTCCATCATAGCTGTTGAAGTTATCCGAAACCCACTCTTTTAACAGCCCTCTTCCACGCAGGTCGACAAGGACAGACTCTGCCAGTTTTTCGGAAAGAATCCTCCCTGTTGCAAGACTGCTTTCAGTTATCCCTATAACTGCGGTTCTCACATAGAGATCCTTTCTTCTTTTTCATTCCCCTCTCTGTATCCATGGGTGAACCCGGGGTTATAAAGCTTTGATTTCTCATAATTTCCGGAAAAAACATAGCCTATAAAAACAAGAGCCTGTCTTGTTATTTTGTTGTCCTTTACGAGTTTGTCCAGTTCTCCCAGTTCTCCACGAACAATTGTTTCATCAGGCCATCCAACTCTGTATACAACAGCAACAGGAACAGAAGACCCATAGTGGGGAATAAGCTTTTCCATAATCAGTTCAGGTCTGTCAACACTTAAAAAAAGGACAATAGTTGCTTTTGATTTTCCAAGAATACTTAAATCTTCACTTTCAGGCACTTTGGTACGCCCGGAAAGACGTGTTAATATTACACTTTGACTTACACCTGCAAGAGTAAGCTGCTGCTCAAGAGAGGCCGCAGCCGCCTGAAAGGATGATACTCCGGGAACTATCTCAAACTCTATGTTTTCTTCTCTAAGAAAGTCTATCTGCTCCTGTATTGCCCCGTATATGGAAGGATCACCTGTATGGAGTCTTACAAAAACACCCTCATTCCCCTTATAGGATCTGTACACAGAGCTGACTTCATCGAGAGTCATTCCTGCAGAATTAAAAATAGCTGTCTCTTCAGAGCAAACAGAAAGGAGCGCCGCAGGCACAAGAGAACCGGTGTAAATAACTACATCTGCCGTGGATAACAGTCTGTGACCTTTCATGGTCAGTAATTCAGGATCTCCCGGACCTGCTCCGACAAAGTAGACCTTCACTTTGCTGCCCCTCCTGTATTTACCAATACAATGGAAAGATATCCTTCAATATTTTCAGTAAGATCTTCCATGGAAAGGACTTTTATCTCATCCTTCATGGTGGCTCTGCTTACAAAACCGCTTGAAGAAAGCAGATTTTTAAATTTCAAATATTTCCGAAGTTTACCAAGATCTCTTCCGACTTTCATTATGACAACTGTATCATGCATATCCAGTAATTTATCGAGTTCCTCCGGATTTTCAGGGAGAGGGGTTACACAGAAGGTTTCCCCTCCAAGAGCAATATCATTCTCCAAAACTGCAGCTGCTGCCTGAAAACTTGATATCCCCGGAACAGTAAAAATTGAAACCCCTGTATTCAGCTTATTCCAGGAGTTTCGAAAATACTGAAAGGTGCTGTATAGGGAAAGGTCTCCCAGGGTTGTAAAGACAACATGCTGCCCCTCTTTTACCAGTTCAAGTACATTACCAGCAACTTTATCCCAGTACCTCTCTCTTTCCACTTTACTCCGGGTCATGGTATAGGGAAGATCCCTGTAATTAAGCTCATGACCAACTGCTCCTGTAATTATTTCTCTTGCAATGGATCTCTCTTTTGCCGCTGACTTTGGGGTAAGGACTAAATCAGCTTTTTCCAGGATCTTAAGAGCTTTAACTGTCAGGAGTTCAGGATCTCCAGGGCCCAGACCAACAGCACTCAACAATCCATTTACACCTAGACTACTATCATTATGCATATACTGTACTTCTCCTCTCTCTCTATTGTTTCCATATCGGTTTCAAGGATTCTCTCATTTGGATAGGAAAGATTTTCTGCTATAAAAATTTTTCTGTTTTTACAGCCCTTTTTTCTCATGTAGCAGGCAATCAGAAAGGGGGTATTTCTGTAATCCGTAAGAATACCAAGAGGTCTCCTGCTAAAAATATACTTATCTAAAAAATCCAGAGGCTTTCCATGAAGGGAGATAACAGCTGCATCCTTCCACTCCATTTGCACTCTGGAAAAGGCAAGCTGCATGCTGCTTAAGCCAGGAATAACAAAGTACTCTTTTTTAGAAAATTTTCTCTCGATTACTCCCAAAAGGCTGTAGAACCCTGGATCCCCGGATACAAGAACTGCTATTTTTTTTTGACCCCTGTTATTATTTATAAAGTCTACTACATTCGGGAACCTGCCATCCAGGCAAAAAGTCTCCAGTCCGGTATAGCCGAAAAGATCCAGCTGTCTGCGACCCCCTGCAAGAATATCTGCTTTTTCGACCTCGTTTCGTGCAGCCGGCAGAAGATAATCCATACTGCCCGGACCGATCCCCACCACAGAAAACTTATACATCTTCTGCACATCCATAGCCCGTGGAATCAGAGAGAATATCTCCTCTTAAGTTTAAAATAACTGAGTTAAGTATGACTGGTTTCTTAATCAGATAGAGGGATCTTTCTATAATGGAATCGTTCAGCAAGTCAAAAGCCCCGGAAGCTCCCTCTTCCCTTAAAAAAGAAGCCCCTCTCTCTGCCATTTTCATTTTAAGAAGTAATTTTATTTTTTCCGGCGCAAGCCCCGCAACTCCTGCATATGCAGCAAGAGTTTCCAGTCTGGCATCTCCATACTTGCTGTGGGTATTAAAAATTCCAGATGCAAGTTTTGACATTTTCCCTATATGCCCTACAAGTATAATTCTCCCAAACCCCATTCTACCGGCTGTTTTAAGGGTAAATCCTGCATGATCACCAAACTTAACAATACGTTCATCCCCTGCTTTATAATGCTTTTTTACAAAGGCCTCTCCAACATATCCAAATACCAGGAATATGACAGAAGGATCCTCTATCCTGGCAACATGAAGGGATATGGCAATAGATGCAGTATAAGCTTTTGATGATTTGGGTTCTACAATACCGGAAGTTCCCAAAATGCTTATGCCACCCACAATACCAAGCCTTGGGTTCCATGTTTCCGATGCAAGCTTTACACCATCCGGAACTGAAAGCTCCACCTTAAATCCTTTACCTTCGGGAATCAGGGGTGTAAGGGATTTTTTTATCATATTCCTGGGATTATGGTTTATAGCCCACTCCCCGACTCTTACAGGAAGACCTTCCTTCGTTATCTTTCCGATCCCCACCCCGGCAGTTATAATTATTTCCTTTGTATCTATTATTATAACTCTGGCACGGAACTCATATCCATGAGTTATATCATCTTCATCATCACCACTATCTTTAATTATTCCGCATTCTGCAGAATCCATACTGAAAGAGGCGTTAACTACAGGAAGAATAAGAACTTTTTTATTTTTCAGCTCAATATCTATTTTACTGATTATTTTTTGGGATAACAGCATAAGAGCCGCAGCCTTAGCCGCTCCCTGCATGGCAGTACCCGTTGTAAAGCCCCTCTGAAGCCCCTCAACCTTACCTAAAACTTCCCTGTAGGAATCTATTAAATCCTTACTCACCTGTTTTCCTGTATGCAGTACAAATAATTCCAGTCACCTGGACTTACCTGCAAGGGTAATAAGCCCGTTAACTACCGCTGCTGCAATGGGACTTCCACCCCTTTTACCAGGATTGGTAATAAACGGAATATCCAGCTCAGATAGTTCCTGTTTTGATTCTGCAGCTCCTACAAAACCCACAGGAACACCAATAACAAGGGCGGGTTTTGCCTTTCCCTCTTTTATCAGGTCAATTAATTCAAACAATGCAGTAGGAGCATTTCCAATCGCGACAATACCCCCCTCCATAAAATCTGAAGCCTTTGTCATAGCTGCAGCAGATTTTGTAGTTCCCCGTCTGACAGCCTCCCCTGTAATATCATTATCATAGAGAAAGCACCTGAGGTCTCCGGAGTATCCATCCAGGAGATTAATTCTTATTCCGGATTTAACCATAGAGACATCGCTTACAATATTCCTGCCCTTAAGCAAAGCCTCAATTCCGGCATTAACAGCATTTTCTGAAATAATAAATGTTTTTGCAAATTCCACATCGGCAGTTGCATGGGCAATTTTGGTATATATAAAAAACTGCTTTTCAGGGGCGGTAAAACTCCCAAAAGCTTTCTGTATTATTTTAAAACTTCTTTTATATATCTCTTCGGGTTTTAAATATTGACGATTGTCCATTTCAATCTCCTTTCCCTCTATTATACTCATATGCAGCTCTTAGAAAATTAATGGCAGATGAAGGGTTTGAACCAAAATGGAAATGTACCCAGCTGCCTATTGTATTTACCCTTCTTAAACCACCATCTACATCTTTTTCTCCCTTTTTGATGACAAAAGGAGACCTTTCTCCAACAGGAATATCCTCCAGATATGCCCAGTGGAACATATGCCCATGAATTACTGTTCCACAAATTCCAAGGAAATTATCTTCCAGATTTATAGAGCTGCAGTAACCAAGAGATCTTAGTTTTTTATCCATAACGGTTCTTCCCGGAAAAACACCTGACATAGGGTAGGTTTTCCCGTCCATATCCCCGAGTTCCCTGCACAGATACATAAATCCGCCGCATTCTGCTAATATGGGCATTCCATCCATAGAGTAATTTCTTATCTCTTCCATAAGATTCCGGTTTAGAGAAAGTTTCTCTGCAAAAAGTTCAGGATATCCTCCACCTAAATAGATAGCGGAAATACCTTCCGGAAGGGAGTTATCTTCCAGAGGGCTAAAAAAGACAATTTCTGCTCCATAGTGCTTTAACATATCCAGATTATCGTCATAGTAAAAACAAAAGGCATTATCCCATGCAACTGCGATTACAGGTTTCTTTTCGAAATCAGGGATTAGAGATAAGAGAAAAACAGATTTCTTATATTCAGGAAAGGGTTTAGCTCTTTTGGCAATCGATATTACCGAATCCAAATCTATATTTTTTTCCACACTATCTGCAAGTTTATCAATAACTGATATAGTTTTATCTTTTTCCCATGCAGGAATTAATCCAAGATGCCTTTCGGGTATGGTAAGGTCAGCATTTTTAGGTAAATATCCAAGAACAGGAATTCCTGTTTTATCCTCTATGGACTCTTTCAGTATATTAAAGTGACGTTCAGATCCAACCCTGTTAACAATAACAGCTGCAAAATCAAGATCAGGGTCAAACATTTTAAAACCAAGAGCTATTGCTCCGGCACTTCTGGCCATGGCTCCTGCATCGATAACCAGTATTACAGGAGTTCCTGTCAGCCTGGACAGGTGAGAGGCACTCCCCCTCTCATCAAGTGCTCCTGCTCCATCATAGAGCCCCATAACACCTTCAATTACAGAGATATCTGACAAAGCAGCTTCTCTCTCAAAAAACTCAAGGACAACATCTCTCTCCAGCATCATGGTATCCAGATTTCTGCATTTACTACCTGCAGCCAGGGTGTGAAATCCCGGATCTATATAATCGGGACCTGTTTTATAGGGAGAGACCTTTAGCCCCCGTCTTGAGAGAGATCTGATAATACCCATTGCAATAGTGGTCTTGCCGCAGCCGGAATGGGTTCCTGCAATTATAACCCGGGGATAGTTCATTGTGCTAAAATTTACCTGTTAACTTTAGCACAAAGACCTTTAGACCATCTGTAAACCTTCGGAACAGACTACCGGATAAAATATCCTCTGCAGCAGTTACCGGATATCTTCCGAGAACAGTATCTCCTGATAACTCAATAATTTCCCCTACAGTATCTCCTCTTTGTACCGGGGCAACTATGTTTTCCGGAACTACAACTCTGCTGTGCAGGAGTAATGCATTTTCAACCTTTAAGGTCAGAACCGGCAGTTCAGGGACAGTAATCTTTAAATACTTATCACTGCCCTTCCAGATACGAACCGGATTTATATCTGTCATCTGACTTTTAACGTTGATAAACCTGTAAAACCCATAGGAAAGAAGACTTACTCCGTCAATCGCCCGGAGCAGAGAACCCTGGGCACTATTGTCACCAGGACCACCCAGAATAACAGCAATGAGTCTTCTTCCGTCAAGTTCGGCAGTCAATGCAATATTATAACCAGACTCATCTATGTAACCTGTTTTTAATCCATCTACAGGATCATAGGAAGAAAGAAGATTATTTCTGTTATGCTGTGTTATGGGACCATAAACAGAGAATCCATTAGCTTTCCAGTTCTCCTCTTTTGGATAGGTGAAAGACTCTACAGAATGTAATTCTTCCAGAACATAGGGAAATCTGTCAATATATATTGAGCAAAACTTTGCAAAGTCAAAGGCAGTTACACTGTTTTTTTCACTCAACCCCGAGGCATCTTCAAAATGAACCGAACTTAGCCCTATATCTACGGCTGTAGTGTTCATTAAACCGACAAAAGCATCCACACTTCCTGCAATTCCCTCTGCAATAGCAATGGCCGCATCATTACCGGAAGGAACCGCCAGACCCAGCATTAGATCGTAAAGAGAAACTTCCTGCCCCTCTTCCAGAAACATAAGAGAGGAATGGGGAGGAAGAGATCTGAAATCAGCTTTTCCGGATATTGTAACAATATCATCACGGTCTACCTCTCCTTTTTCAATTGCACTGTATACAACATAGAGGGACATCAATTTTGTCATGGAGGCCGGAGGAATGGTTAAATTGCTGTTTTTTTCATACATAACAGTCCCGGTAACACCATCTATAAGGACAGCTGCCCTGGAATTAAGAGCAGGAAGATCCGGTATTTTCAGAGCAACACTGGAATTCAGGGCAGATAGACTTGCAGAACCAAAAACCAGGTACAAAAAAATAAACAGCAAAAATAAACATTTAGTCACTACTTTCAATAGAATAATCCTAATTGTACAGTATTCAAAAATACACTATACTAAATATTGTTATCATCAAACAATAGCGAAATTACAGTAGGCTTTTGCGCTGTGGCCTTTTTTTACGATTGCATGGCTTTTTGCGAAGGTGTACTGTCCGTATACTAGAGAAGAGCTGTTTACTAAATTCAATATATAGTACAGCGCAAAAAGCTTTACAGGACTGATTATGGAAAAAATTAATAGTGATGAAAAAATTGGTGAATGGCTGGTCAGAGCGGGTGTGATGTCGGAAGAGAGTGTTAAACTGGTACTGAATGAACAACAGGACGGAAATGAAAGCCTGTTTGGAATCGTCGCAATGGAAAGGGGTCTTATTGATCCGGAAATTTTACTCGCATTTGCAGAGATGAAAGGTCTCTAGTATGGAATTTGAATTTAATAATCTGGTTAGAGATATAGTGGCTGCCGGGAAGTATGCGGCAGATCAGCAGAACAAGATTTCCAGGGGAATAAAAGAGGATGGTTCAATCCTTACCAAAACAGATACAGATCTGGACAAGCTTATAACGGGTAAAATAAAGGATTACTTTCCCGATTCCCTTATTATCAGTGAGGAAAACCCCATACCCCTGGGAAATATCGATAACTGTGACTGGATTTTTACTATCGACCCTATAGATGGTACAGATTCATACAGCCAGGGAATGCCCGGGTGGTGTCTTGGAGTCGGAATACTGAACTCAGACTTTGAACCTGTCGGAGCAATTATTTTTGCACCCCGCAGGGGAACAGAATCAGAAGGGGGAAATCTTCTGACCCTTATGCCGGGAGATAATACCATAAAGCTCAATGGGAAGGTTCTTGATATTTCGAGTCTTGATCTAACCTCCCCTGGGCAGATAATGACCGGATCAGGTCTCCATAAATTTTTTGATTTTAGTAAATTCACAAATAAGGTTCGTATAACAGGAAGTTCAATTATAAATATATGTGCCCCTATTCTTCACTGTGATGTTAAGGGTGCACTTAATACCCCCTGTTATATCTGGGATGTAGCAGCTGCTCATGCAGTTATAAAAAAAGCAGGAATGGATCTGGAGTATTATTCAGGCAAAGAAATTGACTATAGAGTTCTTGCAGACAGATCAAAAGCCCCGGAGCATTTCGTTTCCGGAACCGAAGAAACCAGAGATATTATTCGTAACTCTTTTATACTCCGGAACAGTTGAAATTGAAAATTCGCCTTTTATCCAAAGATCTGAAACTGCAGATTGTACATGCGAAATTTGCAGATAGAGTACTGGACTACTATATCCGAAACAGAGAAAATTTAAAAACCTGGGAGCCTGCCCGTCAGGATAACTTCTATACCCTCAGTTTCCATAAAACTGCTCTCAAGGAGGGTAATCAAAAAGCGGTCGTGGGAAAGGAGTACCGGTTCATTATTTTTGAAAAAAAAGATGTTCCCGGAAAAAAAGTTATCGGAGTACTTTCTTTTTCCGGCATCATAAAAGGACCATTCCTCTCATGCTTTGCAGGGTACAGCATTGACAGTTCCCTGCAGAACAGAGGGTATATGACTCAGGCTCTTGAAGCAGGTATAGATTTTATCTTTAATACCATAGGTCTTCACAGAATTGAAGCTAATATTATGCCCAGGAACTCTGCTTCTGTAAAAGTTGTTTCAAAACTTGGTTTTAAGAATGAAGGAATAAGCCCGAAATATTTAAAGATAAACGGAGAATGGGAGGATCATGTTCACATGGTTTTAAGAAATAGGGAGCAGGAATAGACTACCTCATAAAAATCAGACAGATTGCAGGGCAGTACCCCAAACAGGGGGCATCCAAAACACTACTTTTTATCTCTATCTCTTTTTAAAATTCTTTTTTTAATAAAATCAACCAACCCTGAACCAGATTCTATTGGGGGAGGAATCTCATCTTCAAGACTCTCCAGCTCCTCCAGTATTTCGAAAATTTTACCTTTTGTTGAGGACTTTTTTTCTTCTGCAGGAACCTTCAGTTCCTCGAGTACTGCATATCCGGATATTATATCATCAACAGACTCATCTTCTTCCAGCAGGTCAATCTTTTCCACTGTACTATCACCTAAAAGGAGCTCTCTTTCCACACCGTCATCAACTCCAACGGCGAGTATATCATTATTGTCCTCAAGAAAACCAATCCCCCACTCCTTTGCCAGTTTTTGAATCCTGTATTTATCAAGATCCTCTTTCCTCACTATGAGTTTATCTGCATAACTGCCTTCCAAAGGCAGGATATCATACTGTGTATATATAAGCTGGGCAATTGCCTGATAGAAAGATTTTCCGGATCTTGAAAAAATATTCATAGACTCCAAAGCCGCAGAACTATTTAAAAGACTCATTCGGTGGTTACCTGCAACTATCATTCGGGTGCGGGAATCCAGATAGATATTGCAACCGGGATAGTCATTCTGAAGTTGTGCGGAAACAGATGATCTGTTCATAACCTGCCTGTACTATAAAGAGCCTAATCCCTGTCCACGACCCTTCTGTCATGCCATCCTCTGGCTATATAGATAAAAGGTGTATCAAGAATTGCGACTACCCATTTCAGGAGGTAGGTGGTGATCATTATATCTATTAAAACTGAAGTTTCAAAAACACCCCAAAACGCAATGAGGGTAAAGATAGCTGTATCAAGAAGCTGACTGACCATTGTACTCAGATTATTACGTATCCAGATAAACTTAACACCGGAGAATTTTTTTCCCCAGAAATCGTAGGCCCAGATATCGTGAAGCTGTGATATACCGTATGCCGCCAGTGAGCCAATGGCTATCCTCGGCATTATGCTGAAAATTGTGGAAAGGCTTGAATGGGCAAAATCACTCGAATCGGGAATAAAGAAGAGGGCAAGATTCATTAGTACAGTAAGTACAATAAGGGAGAAAAACCCCATACCCACTGCTCTGGCTGCATCCTTTCGGCCATAATTCTCACTTAGAATATCAGTTACAAGAAAACTCGTTGCATATACAATATTACCAAGAGTTGCAGTAAGACCAAAGAGTTCGACTGTCTTGGTTACCTGTATATTTGCAATAATAACAGCTATGGGAACCCACAGATAGAGCCCGGCCTTTCCCCATATCCTATAGCTGAAAAGAATGGCACTAAAATTGATAATAAGCATTGCTGTCCAAAGCAGTTCATTCATTTAATTCTCCTTAAATCCGGCAAAATCAGCTGACTCCGATCTGTGATAAACTTTTTTCAATCGCTGCCAGACGTTTATTATAACTGGCGATACTCTTTTCGATTCGGTGTTTCTCCTGGAGAAGTCGCTCTGCAGGATCAGATTCCGGTGCCGAAGCTGGAGCAAACTGACTCTTTACCGTATCGGGACTGCTTCCGTTTAAAAATGCCTCTTCTGCAAGGTTTCTATTATCCCCAGGTTTGATTCTGGTAAGGGTCTTCATATTTTCATACCCCACCTGGGGATTTATATCCTCTCTGTAAACACTGATAAGCTGCCTGGCAGCAGTTCTCCCCAGCCCCAGCTCCCTGTCCACATAATCATCAAAACTCATACCGTGTTTTATGCAGAGTTTATAGGAATCCCCCAAAAGTTTGCCAAACTCCTTCATTAACTTACCATTTTTAAAAATAAAGTTTTCTTTAATCTCCCTGGTTAAAGACTGAAAATCCGGTTCTGTTTTAAATTTATTCAAATAGATATCCAGTTCTTCGGCTCTTCCCAGAAGTGCATGGAGGATTGACCAGTACTCCTTTGTGTGTGCCCTCCGGGATACAGGAACAGGAGAACCGGTAATATGCACATGGTGGGCAAACTCATGTATGGCGGTATAAATTATAGCATTCTGATCTTCGGTATTCCTGTTGTGAATTATAATTTCCCGGGATTCCGGTTTATAGAGTCCATCAACTTTTTTGCTCTGCTTCCCCGAAAATATGAGAGCAAATTCCTCAACATCCCCTTTCAGGCGAAGGAGGATCTCTTTTAACTGAGACTGATTCATTTTATAAACCCTGTCCTGTAAGCAATTTCCCGATTTCTAGTTTAATGAGAGAGCTTCAACAATCCCTTTAACATACTCATCTTCTGTCTCAAGACCTTTTATCAGTTTTGCAACGGCCCGGTCATGAGCTTGCTCAGGTGTCAGACCACCATCTTTAAACTGATCACTTTCATAGCTGTATATAGTTTTCCCCCTCCTTACAAGAGAGATAACAGCGCTTGCCTTAGCCATATCCGGAGCACCTTCAAGATACTTTGGAAAATCGGAAATACGAATATCAAATTTAATATAGGGAGAATCTACAAAACCTATCTTAAAAGGAAGGTTACGAACTGAAAAAAGCGATTTTACAGTTCCCTCTATTCCATAGATCTCAATATCTTCCGGTACCGTCACCTCAAGACCAATAGAAACAGTCTGAACATCCACAATTATAACCTTCTCAGGCAGAATCATCTCTTTCAAAGAATCATCAAATCCAATTTTTTCTCTGTCTATTGCAAGGGTTATATGATTCTGACCCATAGAAAGATCTCCGGACTTTATTTCACCCTCAAAAGTGCCATCCTGATCGGTCAGTGCACTGATAATAGATTTGCCAGATTCTGAAATAAAAGAAAAAGGCAGATTACCAATCCGGGAAGAAATATTTGAACTCATGGCAATGGAAAAAGCCGCAGACTCACCTGCTTCCACTTCAAGAGTCTCGGGGTCAACACTTAAATAGATTGAATCAAGATGCTGCTTAAGGATATTCCCGATGATATCAATAAATGAACCGGATTCTCCATTAAAAGTGGTCTTCAGAAAACCGGAATAAGGTGATTCCTTTATTAAATTTCGCGCTTTTATGAGTTCCTGTATCCTCGTAACCAGAGGTCTGTTAAAATCACTCAGAACCGGAGTAAGGAATTCACGGATACGTAAAATCAGTGCATTCATTTCCTCTTTTTTTATCCGATCCCATTCAGCCTTCGAAAGGCGCATATAGACCCAGGAACCATCTTCCGGAGAATTATAGGTATCTACTATTTCAACACCCTTCAGACTCTGCTCCACAACTGCAGTAATCTCATCTACTGTAGAGGAGGAATAGTTCCCCTCTGAGTCATCTTTAGTCAGAACAACAATCTCATTATGGATTTCAACTGAAATAGATGCAGCTACATTTGAACGGGCACCTGCTTCTGCAGTTTTCCTGTCTTCTGCTTCATTACCGGTATTTGATCCGGATATGCCGATATAATACGCATCGTCAACCGGATAGTTTTCCATCCATTCAGGCCTCGGAGCCTTTGTCTCATCTACTGCCGGCCCTGAAGAAGCACAGGACAGTATTAGAAGTGATACCGATATTAGTACTGCAATTTTTTTCATTATCTACTCCCTCGAAAATAATTTCATATATCAGAGATCCCGGAAGAGTAAAATTTTCCCGGAACCTTTCATGTGGATCGAATATTATCTCTAAACTACTGATTTTCGGGACATACTGCCAGAGTATGGTAGGTATTCCCATTTTCAGTACTCCACCTGCCGAGGACATAAAAGCCCCGAATAAAAGTTGATGTAATTTCGTAATTGGTTTCACTGAAGGCAGAACCCGAAATCTCTGAATTCCTGTCTGCTCTCTTTGCTTTTACTACTATAGAAACCTGTTTTGCCAGATTGGCAAGAGCCTGTTCATCTGCCCTTCGGATAGAGTCAATTTTATATCTGCTCCGTTGAACAGTCCCAATACTTACAAGATATCCAGGTATATCAGGGACGTTATAAAGCCAGTCAGGTTCACCGTTTTCAAGAGGTATATCTATAAAGCTGCCTTTAAATTCAACTCCCTCCAGTTCGGAAAGAATATATGTCCCCTCATTATCGATAAAATGATTTCGTATTTTTATTTTTGATCTCAGATCCGCCGCAAGATCTTTATCGTATGTAATCTGGATATCCTCCAGAAACCCCAGATCACGGTTATTACTCTTTACGGCAAACCTGGCATCCACCTTGGCTCGGTAGAGAACAGAAGCCTGGCGTGCGCTTTCATAGACTGCAAAATCCAGTTCCGTATCTCGATCGGCTCTTCTGGGTATAAAAGCTGAAAACAGCAATTTTCCGTTATCCGGTGCAGTTTCCCACATAAAACGGTATTCCGGCATGGTAAAATCAATAACACCATTTACAGTCACGGTTTCACTGCCTGGTACAGGTTTAGCAGTTACGGGTGTTTCCTTAACAATCCCCGAATTACCTGCACAGGATGAAAATAATGTAAAAACCAGCAACAACAGTACTACAGGTGACAGAATAATATATTTCATAAAAAACATACTAATACAGTTCCTTAATTTTTTCTATAGAGGTAATTTCGAAAAAGAAAATTTTCCACTATTACCCGGGGCTTTAGAACAATTATTTTACGGCTAAACAGGCGCTTTTAAACAAAAAAAGCTGCTCCCTTTCGGAAACAGCCTTTATTTTATTGCTTCTGTTATTCAACAGGTTTGGAAACTGTCGGATTATTTGCAAGCTGATAGTCCAGCTTATCAATAGCCTGGGAAGCTTTGAATTCTGCAAATGCAGCATCTTCATTTCTCTCAAATTCATTTGCTACATCTTCAAAAGAATCTACCAAAGCCTCTTTTCCGTATACCATAAGAACCCATACACCACCGTCATCCATAGGAACTCTGCTTTTTGGAGAGGCTCCGCTAAGGGTCTGATCTGTAATCTGTCGTGTAATAGTCTCTACAAAACTGATCAGCTGGGTATTATCATCAACACCTGCTTCCTGAGCATAGGAAGTAATAGCTTCCTGGATTGTAGTCTGAATCTGACTGGCAATATCTGCTCTTGCATTTGTCTCTGCAACCTTAATTGAAAGAGCCATAGTAGACTGTTTTGCAAATCCTACACCATAAATAGCATCAGTTGCCAAGGGAGGATTCAATACGAAGTCCGGGAGGTTTGACTTTGCAGGTTCAGCCTTTACTACTGGAGCGGGTGCCGGTTCCGGTGCAGAAGCACACGAAACTGCAAAAAGAGCAACCATAACTACAATTAAAGTAATTGTTATTTTTTTCATTTTTTTCTCCTGATATTTAATCTTTACTGAAAGATAGCACCTAACCCTGTAGTTATCAACTAATACAGGATATTTTTTTCCTTTTCATTCTTTACAAATTAAATTATATTAACAACATGTCAAAATTAAAATCTTATACCTATTTAATAGATGGTCTCAATCCTGAGAAGGGGGTAAAGATAAAGAAAGTGCTCCAAAAAATTCCGGAGATAAAAAGTATCACCGTGGATATCCCCGGAGGTACTGTTGAACTCTTTTCACCAAAAGATTTTGAAACAGAAATGAAATATGCATCGGAACTTGCAGGAACCAGTTTTCGAATACAAATAAAAAAGAAGAGAGGTTTGTTTTCTTAAAATAACTATACTCAACGCCCCTGCATATGTTCCAGGTATTTCTGGAGTACTTCGTATCCTTTTATGGAATTTTTATTTTCAATTACAAATGTAAGCTCTGTCATAGTAGAAACAATTTCGTATATATTTATATTTTCCCATGCAAACCGATGCATCACCTGGGATACAATACCTGGGGTATGGAGGAAATCTCCATCGAAAATTACTGTCAGGGAGACCAGTCCCCTGGAACGGTTGAAGAGTTTTTCACCCCTTAAAAACTCTTCAATTTTACTAAAATATTTTTCACTGACCGAAATACTGATCTCATTGTTTCCAACTATTATATTAAGGAAATCACCCCGCTCAATATTGACCATACTGTAAAGATTCTTGAGTTTTGCCAGGAGGTTTGTTGATTTCTGAACATTAAAATCACAAATATTTGTTTTCATCAGGATTTCTCCGGAAATACCCGACGAGACAGACAGTTCCTGATGAGCTCTTATTTCATCCCCATATCGTCGAAGTGCCATTACAACTGCAGTTTCTTTTATCTCTTTATCCAGGGCTTTTTCAATATCAGGCTTAAATTCGGATGCAAGGTTCCCAAGGCTCAGGATTCCCCGACTGAGGGCATCCAGCAGAAAAGGTTTATTCTCCAGAAGATACTTTACCATACTGCTGACTGATTCCATAATGTCCTCCCCAACTACATGTTATTATTAAAACTATTTGTTTATATATAGACATTTAAAACAAATTAGTTTATTATTGTACACTAATCAGGTTAATCTGTAAACACAAGCCAGTATAATGTGGGAATACCTGTATTTATGTTTGTTTATACAAAACCTTTAAACGGAGGCTGAATTCTGTGAGAGTAATAATTTCCGGTTATGGAAGAATGGGAAGGATAATAGAAAATATGGTTCTGACGAGAGGTCACACTGTTACAGCTACTGTTGATCCTGCCGCACCGGAGGCTACGGTAAAAACTTTATCAAAGGAACTGCTGGCAAATGCAGATGTTGTTATAGACTTTTCCATACCTGAAACGGCATTAAGTAATGCAGAGATTATCTGCAGGGCAGGTAAAAAACTTGTCATGGGAACTACGGGATGGTATTCAGATATGGATCGTATGAAGGAGCTGTCCGGGGAGAAGGGAGCGGCAATAATATGGTCAGGAAATTTTTCCCTGGGTGTTAACATATTCTTTTCGATCCTGAAAAGAACATCAGAAATTTTCAACTCTTTTACAGAGTATGACCCCTTTATCCACGAATTCCATCACAATAAAAAGACTGACAGCCCTTCGGGAACAGCTGTAATGCTTGGAAATATTGTTCTGGATGGTATAGATCGGAAAACGACCATTGTTTCTGAAGAACTGAAACGACAGATAAATCCCGAAGAACTTCATATCTCTTCTACGAGGGGCGGAAGTATACCAGGGACTCACATAGTGAGCTTTGACAGCCAGGTTGATACCATAGAATTGAAACATACAGCCAGGGGAAGAGAAGGGTTTGCAGCAGGCTCTGTATCTGCAGCAGAGTGGATAGAAAATAAAACAGGTTTTTTCAGTATTGATGATATGATGAAGGATATAATAAAAAGGGAAGATAAAAGGAGATAATTATGACTAATTTAGAAGGTGTATACACCGCATTAATAACACCATTTACAGAGGAAGGATCATTCGACGAAAAAGCTTTCATTGATCTTATAGAGTTTCAGATTGGAAATGGTATAAGCGGACTGGTACCATGCGGAACTACCGGAGAAAGTCCTACACTCTCCCATGCAGAACATGACAGGGTAATCCAGTTAACAGTTGAAGCTGCTGCAGGTAGAGTTCCTGTAATTGCCGGAACAGGGAGCAATGCAACAAGTGAGGCTATACAGCTTTCAAAGCATGCTGAAGCCTCCGGAGTTGATGCAGTTCTCCTGGTAAATCCCTACTACAATAAACCAACCCAGCAGGGTCTTTATCTCCACTTTAAGGCAATTGCAGATTCTATTTCGATTCCCTGTGTCCTTTACAATATTGAGGGTCGGTCTGGAGTAAATCTGGAAACGGAGACTCTCGCACGACTTGCAGGGGAGTGCTCCAATATAACAACAGTAAAGGAAGCATCAGGAAATCTTCAGCAGATGAAAGATGTAATAGCCAGTACAGATTCAAGTTTTAATGTTGTCTCCGGAGATGATAATATGACTCTGAGTCTTATTGAAGCCGGCGGAAAAGGTGTAATCTCTGTTGCATCAAATCTTATTCCGGATAAAATAGTAGAGATGGTGGGACTTGCCCTCGAAGGGAAGTTTAAAGAAGCAAGAGCAAAGGAAGCAATACTGTCCGACTTCTTTAAAACAATGTTTATAGAAACAAATCCGATTCCCATAAAGACTGCTATGGCAATGAAGGGTTGGTGCGAAGAGATTTTCAGACTCCCTATGTGTTCTCTTTCCAGTGAAGGGAAAAGAGCAAAACTTAAAGCTGTTATTGATAATGCGGGAATTCCCATGGCTCAGAGAACAGTATAATATACACCATAAAAAGGAGCAGATTAAGTGGCGAAAATAAATATTAACTATAACAAACTGGCGGCAGGATACCTTTTTCCGGAAATAGCCAGACGAACAAGAGAATTTCAGGAAAAACATCCCAATATGGTTCTAAAGAAACTTGGTATAGGAAATACAACAGAAGCCCTGACTCCGGCAGTTGTCTCCGGACTCATAAAGGGAGTCAATAATCTTGCGGATCCGGCTACCTATTCCGGTTATGGAGATGAACAGGGAAATAAAAAACTACGTCAGGTTTTATCTGATTATTACAGCTCCAGGGGAATAGCACTGTCACCAGACGATTTTTTTATAAGTGACGGAGCCAAACCGGACTCCAGTAATATTCAGTCAATTTTTTCTTCTGACTCCATTGTGGCAATTCAGGATCCAGCCTATCCGGTTTATGTTGACTCAAATGTTATTACAGGTAAAGCAGGAAATTATTCAGAGGAAAAGGGAGAATACGATGGACTCAAATATATGCCATGTACTGAAGAAAATAATTTTTTCCCGAATTTGCCGAAAGGTAAAGTCGATTTAATTTATCTATGCAGCCCTAACAATCCGACAGGGGCTGTTGCGACTCACGAACAACTGAAAAAATTTGTTGATTATGCAAAAAATAATAAAGCAGTAATAATTTTTGATGCTGCATACAGTGAATATATATCTGATCCCAAATTGCCGAAATCAATATTCGAAATTGAAGAGGCTAAAGAATGTTCCCTTGAAATTAACTCCCTGTCAAAGTTTGCAGGATTTACAGGTGTACGTCTTGGATGGACAATAGTTCCCGAAGAACTTGTAGCAGAAGGAACCGAACCTGGTGAAATAAGAAATCTGTGGAACCGGAGACAAAGTACATTTTTTAACGGTGCTTCGAATATTGTTCAGGAAGGTGCTTTGGCTGTATTTTCCAAAGAGGGATTGAAGGAATCCAAGGAACTTGTAAACTACTACATGGAAAATGCAAAAATAATAATGAAAGGAGTAGCAGCTCTTGGAATAACTGCTTACGGAGGTGTTAATGCACCCTATGTCTGGATAAAAACCCCGGGAGGAATCTCTTCCTGGGATTTCTTCGATAAACTCCTTTCTGAAACAGGTGTTATTGGAACACCAGGATCAGGGTTTGGGCCAGGAGGAGAAGGATTTTTCCGACTCAGTGCCTTCGGCCACAGAGAGAATATAGAAGCCGCCATGGAAAGCATTAAACAAAATTTAAAAATATAGAGCGGCTCAGGGGGAAGGCATGTCTTGTCCACTGCAAAAGGGAAAAAGCGCGATTTATCACGTCTTTCATTTATAAAGGCACGGGAGAAATATATGAGCAATAAAAGGATACCATTTACAAAATCAGAACTTGATAAAATAATAGAAAAATACCCTACCCCTTTTCATATATACGATGAAGCAGCAATTAGGAAAAATGCCAGAAAAATGAAAGATGCTTTTTCATGGATGCCCGGGTTTAAAAATTACTATGCAGTAAAAGCATGTCCTAATCCTTCAATAATGAAAATTCTAAAAGAAGAAGGTTTCGGCGCAGACTGCAGTTCCCTGCCTGAACTCATCCTTGCGGAAAAAGCCGGTATTACCGGTGAAGATATAATGTTTACATCAAATGATACTCCTTCAGAAGAGTTTAAAGAAGCAAAAAGACTGAACGCTATAATTAACCTGGATGATATTCTTCATATAGAAACTCTTGAAAAAAATTCGAAACTTCCTGAACTTATATGTTTTAGATTTAACCCCGGTTCTGCAAGAGCAGGAAATGTAATAATCGGCCACCCGGAAGAAGCGAAATACGGACTTACAAAAGATCAGATTCTTGAAGCATATCCAATAATGAAAAAAAAGGTATCAATCGATTCGGCCTTCATACAATGGTTGCTTCCAATGAACTTGATCCTGACTATATAGTGGAAACTGCAAGAATGTTGTTTGAGCTTGCCATTGAATTAAAAGAAAAAAAAGATATTAGAATAGAGTTTATTAACATGGGTGGAGGAATAGGTATACCCTACAAACCGGAAGAAAATGAGATGGATCTCTACTATGTTTCTGATGAAATTAAGAAAATATACAATAAAATGATTGTTCCTGCAGGCCTTGCTCCACTAAAGATTGTTTTTGAATGCGGAAGAATGATTACGGGTCCCTTTGGTTATCTTGTTTCTACAATCAGACAGGTTGCAGAAAAGTATAAGTTGTATGCAGGACTGGACTCATGTATGACTAACCTCATGAGACCAGCTCTCTATGGAGCTTATCACCATATAACTATTCCAGGAAAGGAAAATCTGCCAATAGATAGTACTTATGATGTTGCAGGCAGTTTATGTGAAAACAATGATAAATTTGCTATAGACAGAAAACTACCTGTTCTGGAAAAAGGTGACCTGGTGGTGATACACGATACAGGAGCTCATGGACATGCAATGGGCTTTAATTATAATGGAAAATTGAAGAGTGCAGAGATTCTTTTAAAAGAAGATGGTAGTACGACTATGATTCGCCGGGCAGAAACTATAGATGATTATTTTGCAACTCTCAATAACCTGGATTAACAATTCCCTTATAGATTTGACAATAATAGTTAAGATGCTTATATTTCTGCTCAACTATTAGTAATGGAGATGAACATGATTATAAAAAAACTTGACCAGATAAAAAAAATGGCAACTGCCAACGATGTGGATGTTAGAAATCTCTACGATGCAGAGGAAGCACTGATAAATGTGATAACCCTTCAGCCTGGAGAAGCACTTAAACCCCATATTACACCGGAAAATGTTGTTTTTTATGTCCTTATGGGAACCGGTATAGTTGAAGTAGGAGATGAAAAACAGTCAGTTTCTGCAAATACAGTTATCGAAAGTCCTAAAGATATAAAGCACTGCTGGTATAACGAAGGTGATGACACTTTAAAGGTAATGGTAATTAAAGTTCCAAGACCTACATCAAAATCAGTTTTTGTTTAGGAAAAATGATAAAAAGGCCAGAAACTATCAGAATTTCATAAAAACACCTCCTTTTTATCATTCACATACGAAGATTTCAGAGTAATAGAAGGATATAGATATGGATGGAACACGAAGATCAGATATAAAACCGGGAGTTAAAGTAAATATCGTTCTGAAGAAAGATCAGAGATCTGGAGATCTCACCGAGGGAGTTGTACAGGATATACTGACAAATTCTCCCAGCCACCCTCACGGAATAAAGGTAAGACTTAAAACCGGTGATGTTGGAAGAGTAAAAAAAATATTTATTTAAATCCATGAACCCGGGGTATGGCTAATATATCTCCGGTATTGACCATCGGGGCTATACCTGCCACATTCCCAGTATGTATATATTGTTTGGATATTTATTCGCCATTATTACAGCAGGCTGCTGGACGCAAAATTCAATAATATATTCCTATGTAGGAAAAAGAATCGGATCAGGAGCAGTTACCCATATCCGCTTATGGATTGCATTTCCTGCCACCTTAGTTATCCATCTGCTTTTTAGAGGAACTCTTTTTCCGGAAGGATACTCCTCTTTATCATACATTCTAATAGGAGCTTCCGGGGTTTTTGGTTTTTTTATTGCAGATTTGTTCATTTTCAAGGCCTTTGAACATATAGGAGCAAGAAAAACCATGGTCATAATGACCCTATCTCCTATTTTCAGCGCTATTATATCCTGGTTTTTATTTAACGAAATACTTTCTGTTATACAGATAACCGGTGTTCTTGCCACTATCGGAGGTGTAATTACTGTAATACTCTCAGAAAGCAACCAATCAAGTGAAAAAACACATGTCATCTGGATACTCTTTGCACTTGTCGGAGCCGTAACCCAGGCAATCGGTGTTATCCTCGCAAAAGCAGGGCTTATGGAGGGGATACATCCTGTTTCCGGAAATGTTGTAAGGATAGGTGCAGGTCTTGTGGGGCTAATACTTTTTACCCTTCTAAGGGGCAACTTCCTTAAAGATTTTGCAAAGATGAAGGACAGAAGATCCCTCTATCTGCTAAGCTCTGCGGCTCTGGTAGGACCTGTATTCGGAATGCTCCTTGCCCTCTATGCATTTTCCTGGGCTCCTGTCGGAATTGTAACAGCACTTATTCAGTTAACACCTGTTATGCTTCTGCCCATAGATAGATTTTACTTAAAAAAGCATATACCCCCGGGAGCCATACTGGGAACATTGATTGCAGTCGCCGGTGCAGCAGTGCTGTTTATATCTAATTAGTTTAACTAACACATTATATCCATTGGAGATGTTATTAAAACAATAATGGATCAATCGGAAGCAGAAGTCAGAATGCTTAAGGAACATATTAAAAACCCCTATGGTATTAATATTCCGTAAGCATCAATGTACTCTGTAAACCTAAAAATTAAAGGGGTAGTTTCATGAATAGTCCTGCTTGAAATTACCCTAAATATTTCTATATTTTTTTACAAGCCCCTGAATAAAGTTCCTCAGCAGCTGATCTCCGCATTCTCTGAAATTTTTATGACCAGATCTCCTGAACAGTGCACTTATTTCCGAGCCGGAAATTCTGTAATCTACCATTTTGAACAGATCAATTATATCTGTCTCTTTAAGTTCCAGAGCTATTCTAAGTTTCTTCATAACCAAATTATTCTTAGGTGAAGGTGCCGCTGTTTTATTTTGGGAAGGATTCGCAGGAACATTTTTCCTGGGTCCACGCCTGGTTAATATCAGACCATCAAGAAAAGCTGTAAGCATAGTATCACTGCAGTTCAGGTATCCGGTTACGTCCTCATCCAGAAAATATTTTTCCAGATCCCCCGGGGAGAGAGTCTTTCCACCTGCTTCCACCATCCCAATAAGTTGCTCATCTCTGATGTTCAAAGCAAAACGGAGTCTCTTAAGAATATCATTATTTGTCATTTACTCCCCCTTAGGGTCTTTGGTACACAAAATTTATTGCACTGTACCACATTTTGAACTTTAAAATAAGTTCTTTCCAAAAGATATTCTCTTTGTTGACTGTTTTTATAATGTATATTAGATTACTGGAATGGAAAATAAACAAATACCTGAAAGAGTTCAGGAAAACAGGGTAAGGACAGTTGCTCTGGAGGTTATAATTATCTCGTCTGCTTCATTGATTTCCGGACAAGCTGTTCTGATGATTCTCCTGGGTGCTGATTTTTTAATAAGAGCCCTTGGGTTTTCCCGATACAGCCCTCTGGCCATGATCAGCAGATCGTCACTGCCAGATCTCCTCCCCTTTCGTAAAAGACTAATCCTTGCCAGACCAAAGAAATTTGCTGCATCGATTGGTGCAATACTGGCTATTACGGCAGGAGCTTCAGGGCTGTTGGGTCACTTTATACCTATGTATTATATTACAGCCACCCTGCTTTTATTTTCAGTCCTTGAAACCTTTTTTAAATTCTGTGCCGGATGCCTTATTTTTGGATTCCTTATACAACTTAAGTTTATTAAAGAGGAGAATTGTACAGACTGTAGTTTTAACACAGAATAACAATTATGGGATCTGAACTGGCTTTTTTAATTTATCCTTCTTTATTTACAATTTATACTGTAAAATAATATACCGATGGAGGTTTTATGTCCTATTACACACAAATTATTCTACACATGACTCTAATGATTGTGTTCTTTACTTCGATGTCTGCAGGAGTTTATACGGCGAAATTTTTAAAAAAGAAAACCTCGAAATGGTTGAAACTTCATAAAATATTTATGACGACAGGACTTGTTTCCGGCCTTACAGGTTTTGGATGGATAATATATGTTGTACAGTCGGGTCTTAGTCCCCATTTTACAGTTTTTCATGCAATACTTGGGTTAGTAACCCTTTCTGCATCATTAACTGCTCCGCTGGTTGGATTGAAATTAATGAGCAAAAAAACTGACAAAAGTAAAAAACCTCTGCTTCGAAAACTACACAGAACAATCGGATGGACAGGGATATTACTTGTTCTTATCTCTGTTGTTTCCGGACTTTCACTATTTGGAATAATTACAGTTCCTTTCCTTTAAGTAATAAAATAATACTTCTCAAATTTACTAAAAATTGAGAAGGTTTAAATATAGCTATATTAATAAAAGGAGTGAGATATGAAAAAACTTTTTATTGCCCTGTTTATTTTTGTAATTATAAGTACTGTTATCTATGCCGGGGGAAACAGTGAAGATGCAACACCTACACAGACATCTGAATTCATAAACTATTCATCATGGGCAAAGGTTAATGCAGAGACAATTACAGGTGATGTCACAGGAGTCCTTGGGGCAGCACATGAAAGATCAAAAGGTTTCAGAGAAATTTACGTAAATGAAATAGGATTACCTGTTGAGAGTGGCGAAGAGGACTACCCCTTTCCTGAAGGAACTATAATTGTAAAAGAATCCTTTAAAAATGATAAAGGGAGTAAAGGAGCCTTAAGCAATCTCACAGTTATGGTAAAAAGAGAAAGCGGATATTCCCCGGATTACGGTGACTGGGAATATATTATAACAAAACCTGACGGGGCAATTGCACAGCAGGGAACCCTTAGTGTTTGTATAAAATGCCATGCCAGGGGTGAAGATAAGGATTACACATTTATTAACTCCAGTATGTAAAAATAAAGATAAAAAACTGAACATCCCTCTGGAAGGATGTTCAGTTCTCAGATATGTTTTCCGGATTAATTGTAATAAGCAGAACACCAATAATAATTATTCCGACCCCGATCCATTGTACAGGATGAAGAACCTCACCAAAACATGTCACCCCACCTATAACCGGGATAAGAATAAAATTAGCTGAAAATGATGGTATGACCTGCATTGGATGACCATTTTTGTGGGCAAACTGTAATACTACCATAGAACATACAGACAACAGAACCCAAAATAATGTGTAAGGATTCAACAGTACTTCAAAACCGGAACCCATTGAAGAGACGAGGTCTCCACCGACAGTTTTGCTGTGGAAATTTTTTGGAATTGAGAAACGAATCCACCAAGAGCACCCGAAAATCCACCAAGAGTTATACAGAGAGCTTTCTTCTTTTTACGAAAAGTAATCCACAGGGCACCATATAGTATAGATACAATAATCAGTTTGATTGTAAGAAGTTTTATTTCAATTACTGATTCAGATGCAGTTTGTGCAAAAAGTCCTATAAAAACAGCTGACACAAGTATCAGTAGAACTCCGAATATTTCGTTCCTGCCTATATGAACCTTTAGGATAAGGCGTGAATAAACTGTCATGGATACCAATCCTGTTCCTGCCATAGCTCCCACAAGACTGACCTGTCCGATACTCACTGCCCAAAGAAGTATCAATGTAGATAAACCAGTACCTAGAGTTGCTCCTGCCCAGATTAACATACCTGCACATTTCTCTTTTTTCATTTTTAGAAATCCAAGTTTTTGGGTTGCCTGGGAAATATTTTGAACAGAGTAGCCAGCAAAGGCAGTAAATAATGATAAAATTATCGGGTTCATGATTAATTCTAACAGCTATGGTTACTTCGTGCAATACAGCAAAAACTTCTGTCAGAAGGAGTAATAGAGATTTTTCCAGACCTTGTGCATCAGGAGAGAGGTCATGCAAGTCGAATTAAAAGTATGATGAAGGATTAGAGTCCTCCGTTACCATTTATACCAGACTCGCCACAGCTGCCTTCTCAACAGGCAGTCCCCGATTATAGCGCATGTAAAAGTTTTGAAATCCCAATACATCTTCAGGATCAGGCTCTACGGTTATTCCGGTGCTTCCGGCAAAGATACTTTTCAGAAACTCCGGAAGTGTTTTATCTTTATTCTCTCGGATCATATATGCTGCCAAAAGAGCGATTCCCCAGGGGCCTCCTTCACCGGCACTATCCAAAACAGAAACCGGAGTATTTGTTGCAGCAGCCATAATCTTCTGTCCTACTCCAGGAGATTTAAAAAATCCACCATGTCCACGTATTTCATCAATCTCAACTTTCTCTTCATCGAAAAGAATATTCAGTCCGGTTCTGAGTGCACACAGAGAGGAAAAAAGATGGGTTCGCATAAAATTTTCCAAAGTAAACCGGCTTTCCGAAGAACGGACAAAAAGAGGGCGTCCCTCGTTGAATCCCGTCATATGCTCTCCTGATATATAGCCATAGGCGAGAAGCCCTCCGCAGTCAGGGTCTCCCTGCAGTGCCAGGTTAAGAAGAGTATCGTATAATACCGGTTTTGAAACCTCTGCACCCAGAGCAGCTGCAGCCTGGCCTAAGAGTGCAATCCAGGAATCATAATCGGAAGTACAGTTATTTGAATGAGCCATGGCAACAGGCTTACCCTCCGGTGTAGTTACCAGATCGATCTCAGGATGCACACTGGAAAGTTCCTTCTCCAGTACAAGCATGGCAAATACAGATGTACCTGCCGATATGTTTCCGGTTCTTACAGAAACACTGTTAGTTGCCACCATGCCTGTTCCTGCATCTCCCTCAGGGGGGCACATAGGGATTCCCGGGAATAACTTCCCTGTCGGATCCAGGAGCAAAGACCCCTCCCTGGTCAAAGTTCCTCCCATTTCTCCTGCGATAAGAACTTTGGGAAGAATATCCTTTAATTTCCAGTTATAGTTTTTTGACTTAATACGATTATCAAAAGTTTCTACCATTTTAGGGTTGAATACTTTCTTTTCCGGATCAACAGGAAACATCCCGGAAGCATCCCCTATTCCAAGAACTTTATTTCCTGTCAGCTTCCAGTGGACATAGCCAGCCAGAGTAGAAATAAATGCAATATCCTCTACATGCTCCTCCCCATTGAGTATTGACTCATAAAGATGTGCAATACTCCAGCGTTGGGGGATTGGGTAGTCAAGAAGGCTTGTGAGTTCTTTTGAGGCTCTGGCGGTTCTATTATTTCGCCAGGTTCGAAATGGAACGAGCTGATTACCATCCTTATCAAAAACAAGATACCCGTGCATCATAGCACTTATTCCCAGAGACTGAACTTTTTCAAGATGTACAGAATATTTACCAAGAATATTCTCTTTGAGAACAGTAACGCAGTTATTCAAACCTGCCCAGACCTGCTCCAGTGAATAGGTCCATATACCATCTTCCAGGGTATTTTCCCAGGCAAATTCTCCGGATACAATAGGTAAGTTATCAGCACCGGTCAAAACTGCTTTAATCCTCGTGGAACCTATTTCAATTCCTAAAACAACTCTGCCATCTTTAATCTGATCCGGAATATTATGATCCATCGCCCCTCTCCCGTAATGACTTAAACTAATACTGGAATATTGTAATCGTTTACATTATGAAGTATAGAAGAGGAAAAGACAAGCAACTACCATAATCAGGCTTTTTTGAAAACAAGCTTGACTATTTTTAACCAATATTGTAATTTATCCCTCGTATTTGCGGTAGTGGTGGAATTGGTAGACACGCTAGCTTGAGGGGCTAGTGGTCGCAAGGCCGTGGAAGTTCAAGTCTTCTCTACCGCATGTTATATTTACGCACTTAGCTTCTACCAGGCTAAGTGTTTTTTTATGCAGTAAGGCAATCGACCCTTCTATCTACCCCGTGGGTTATATTTTCATCTTCAAGCACTTGAACGAAAGTAATGATGATGAAAACCCGATAATACTTGTATTTTTTTATCGAACCTGAATTTTCATAGATTTCAGTTCAACAATAATGAGCAGCATTGTGAAGATAATATTTCTTTAGCGGTAATTTATTGTCAGCACGGGTTCTTATTATTGAACAGGGACACCTTCTTCGTAGAGCATATCTGGACAAAAATCCTGTTCATGAATCCATTGAATACTTCCATGAAACGGCTGGACTGTATTAAATAGTGTTGGGTTTTTTAGTTCCTTAAAAATACCTTTGTCTAAATAAGGTTTCACATCAAATATTCTTTTCTCATTATTTTTAAAAGTTATCAAAAGAGTATAATCAGAGGAAGGCTTTACTGTTTTTACTCTTGGATTCATATATACTCCTATTTAAGTGGATCAATTTTATAGATTTCATTCCCTTCACTAGCTAATTCCCAATCAGCCATTATTTCATCTCTATGAATTTCAATCCATGCTTCAACTAGTTTCAGTTTATTTGATTTAAGATTACCCTCAATTAATTTTCCATCAGGAATTGAAAGAACTGCTTCATCCTCTTGATATTTAACATGAATATGTGGGTTCTTATGTCTTCGATTATCAAAAAAATAAAGGGATATGATAATTCCATAAAACATCGATATAATTGACATGATTTTAATATAGCAGATTTACTGCTTTTTTTAAAGCCCGTCTATGGCTTTTTCAACCGGTATGAATAATCGACTCAATTTATAGAACACCCCATATACGGCTAGAAATGGCACTAAGTTGGATACGCATTAAATTGAAGGGCTAGTGGTCGGAAGCAGGATGCATGGGCTAGCAGCAACGAAGTTGTGACCAGCCGCCGTGGAAGTTCAAGTCTTCTCTACCGCATGTTAAAGAAGCAGTTGCATATCTGTAAAATGCAGCTGCTTTTTTTATTTCCCAATCAAAATGGTGAGGTTTCTGCAAAATAACCTTTCTAAATACCTAATAATATGATAATTGTTCTGAGCTTCTTGCAAAACTATTGTTTTACAAGAAGCTGTCATGGGGTCAAAAAGTTAACCTGTTACTCTGTAACATTTTAACTTTTCTAAAGATCCTTGCCAATTTCAAAAACCTGGAGTTTTTAAATTGGCTCTTCTATTTATTATATTACCTCAGGTAATTATGATTTGATGTGTTATACTGGAAGCTTATGAAAAAAAAAATACTGATTGTTGAAGATGAGGCCATAATAGCGTTAAACTATAAGATGGCTTTACAAAAAAGTTATGAAATAACAGGTATACTCGATACGGGAAAAGGTGCTATAGAAGCAGTTGAAAGAATATTTCCGGATCTGATACTCATGGATATAAAAATAAAGGGTGATATGGATGGAATTGAAACTGCACAGGAGATCCTGAACATGCAGAATGTTCCTATATTTTTTCTAAGCGGAAATACCGATGAAGAAACAAAAAAGCAGGCACTAAAAATCAATTCCTGCGAATATATAAAAAAACCAGTAGACCATTCTGAATTACTTACCAAAATAAAAACTATTCTCGAATAGTAATCCTATATTCTGTACCATTATTTCTGATTATTTCAAGCTTACCGTTAATTTGCTGAATAAGTCCTTCTATCAGCATAAATCCAATGGAATCACTCTGCCTCAGGATATCATCTTCCGGCAAACCGGATCCATTATCACCAACCCTCAGCAGATACCCTGTCTTATCATCCTTAACGAGACTAAGAAAAATCACAGGATCTGTAGTGCTATGAAAAGCATGCTTTAAAGAGTTTGAAATTATCTCATTTATCAGCATCCCCAGAGGGATCAGTCTGTCAAGATCCAGATTAAAATAAAGTACCTCTATGGTAGTTTTAATTTCATCCTCCCCAAAACCATAACTGTCGAGGAGGGTCATAACCAGTTCTTCCACATATTTTTGAACATTAATATCCTGAAGGTTTTCACTCTTATACAAATGTTCATGGATAAGAGCCATTGATCTTACCCTGTTTTCACTGTTCTTAAGCAGATGGCGTACATTTTCATCCTCAACGGACATTGACTGAAGTGATATAAAAGAAGAGATTATTGCCATATTATTCTTTACCCTATGATGAACTTCCCTAAGAAGAATACGTTTTTGTTCAAGGGATGCCTGTAATTTATCTTCCATTTGCTTTCTTTCCGAAATATCATCTACAATAGAAACTATACTGAGAAGATTTCCATCTTTATCTGTAAAAACCTTATTAACCCATTCACAACTAATTTTCCTGTTATCCTTTGTTATATTTACATTAATATTTTTTCTGCCTCCGGTTTCATATATTAAACTATCAAAAACAGATTTTATATCTCCAAATATATTCTCTGAAACAAGAAACTCAAATCCCTTTCCCAGGACCTCCTCCCTGGAATAACCGAAGATTCTTTCTGCAGATGCATTCCAGTCAATTATTCGATAATTCAGATCCCATTCCACATATCCTAGTGGAGACTGTTCTCTCTGCAGTTTAAAACGCTGCTCAGAATCGTATATTTTTAAGTCAGCTTCCCGCTTCTTTATTACCATCCGGTTAATATCAGCAGCAATACGTGAAAAAACATTGTATCTAATTTTAGAGATATCAATTTCGATAGAATCCTCAGCTGCTGAGTCAAAATATGTGGAAAATAATTTAATTTCGGAAGCAACATTTTTTGTCAGCGCCCTAAATATAAAATGGATTAAAAACAGCAGGAAGAAGAGAACAGCTGTCAGGCTAATTGCCATAGCTATGGTATCCTTCATAACTGATTTCTGCAGAATAGAAATATTCTCCTCTAAAGTATCGAGGTATACACCTGCTCCAACCATCCATTCCCATCCGGGAAACCCTTTTACAAAAGAAACTTTTGGAGTTACTACATTGTTGGAGAGCTTTTTCCAGGAATAACTTATATAATCTCCTTCGGGGTTTCCAGTCGCTCTTCTCTCCTCCTGAATAACCTTTACACCATTGGGATCTGTTAAATCCCAGATACTTTTCCCATTTGTAATTATTTGTGCGTCGAATAGAAGGGGTATCCCGTCATAGGTATTGAGAAAAATATATCCGTCATCCTTGTCTCCAAATCTAATGCTGCTGAGGGATTTAATTATTTCATCCTGTTCCACACCCAGTTCAGCTGCCAGTTCAATAAACATTAAAGCACCCTCGACCTGGGTTTTCACTATTGATTTCTGGCTTTCGAGATAGTCGGCTCGAATTTCTTCTGTGGCTTCACGCAGAAAAAAATATTTATCCATAAGTCCGACTAAGACAAAACTGAGTAAACCTATTAAAAAAACAATCAGAGTAAGTCTCTGAACTGAAAGTATTAAATCGGCTTTGGATTCTTTATTTTTCACTCTGCCGGCCCCTGTAATAATATTTTTACAACTCTCCTAGAGATCAACTTTTCTAAATTTAATTTTCCAGTGCCGGCCGGTGCCAATATTATAGGCCCGGGCAAAATTACCCTGATTAATTGCAATAGCCATATTATAGACAGAATTAACATAGATTATCTGCTCACTTGCATACACATCTGCAAAAGAACGCCCATAAACAATTCGGTTATTATAGGCAACAGTAGAACCGCTAAGGATAGAAACCTCCACCCTGTCACCATGTTCAAACCCTACTCCTGTAAAAACATCCCTTGGGATATTTGTCCACAAACTGCCGAATCTGATATCAAGAATATCGATGGTTCCTTTTACAAAATCATCACCCTTTTCCACTTTACCAACCTCAAGTTCTACCGTAAGATCCAGATCCACTATGGATCCTACCTGAGAAAAAGTAATCTTATTTGAAGCCAGTTTCGCACCGGTATTTGCATAGACATCCCTGCCGTGAAAGGTATAGGAATGCTCCGTATCCTCCCTTCGATGCTTAGTTTCATCAATCTCCCTAAGCTCTCTTAGTCCGACATATTTTTTAATATGTGTCAGGGTTCCATTATCCGGCGTAACTATAAACTGCCCCCCTATTGTCTCTGCTACCACACTTCGCCGGCTGGAACCCACTCCCGGATCAACTACAGATACAAAAACAGTGCCCCTGGGCCAGTATTCAATAGTTTGAAACAAGCGGTAGGAAGCTTCCCAAATAGAGTAAGGAGGTATATCGTGGGTAAGATCTTCAATCTTTATTGTATTATCTACAGTATTTGCAACACCATGCATTGCAGAAACAGCTCCATCCACTAAACCGAAATCACTCTGAAAAACCAGTATTGCTTTCTCCATTTGTACTCCCGGGAATCCATTATTAACAAAGGTGATCAATCAGGATAGCTCATGCTGGGATAATAGTACAGTAACATAAAAATGGTGTCAAATGAACTTTTCTCAGGAACAATCTAATTATAAAGTATTTGTGAAATAATTTTTTTATGTCCTGTTTCATTCACTTATTTAGATTACTGCCTTGACCCCCCTGATCATTTTTCCTATCATTTGTCGAAAGGAGTATACACTATGATTAGAAGAGTTTTATTAGTTCTGCTTATCTGTACCTTTGCTTTACCCGCTTTTGCAGGGGGAGCAAGTGAAAAGCCCCAAAATGACACCAACGCTGCTATGGAGCGGACTGTCAATGATCCAAGGTTATTCCAGCCGGGAAAACTTACAGTTGCAACAGGCGAACCTGTTTATCCGCCATGGATGATGAATGATGATCCTGCAAGCGGTGAAGGTTTTGAAAATGCACTGGTCTATGCCCTTGCAGCAAAGCTGGGTTTTGCAAAGGAAGATGTTGTCTGGGTTCGTCAGACTTTTGACCAGGGGATTGCTCCAGGAGACAAGCCATACGATTTTAATCTTCAGCAATACTCTGTAACCGAAGTACGACGTGAGTTTGTTGATTTTTCCAATGTTTACTACCAGCCGGAAAAAGCTGTTGTAGCCCTTCCCGAAAGTAATTTTTCCAAGGCCCGATCCTTTGACGATCTACGTAAAGCCAGATGGGGTGCTACAATTGGAACCGCGGATCTCGATTATATTGAAAATGTAATTGGAGTAAGTGATGCAGCGGTATTTAACGAACAGGTAGGAACATTTCAGGCACTTCTTGGAGGTCAGATTGATGCTACAGTTATTTCGCTCCCGACTGCACTTTTTGTAACTGCAGTTCAGGTTCCTGAAGCTACTATAGCCGCCATACTCCCTTCCGATCCCAACGATCTGGGATTTGGATTTGTGTTTGAAAAGGGAAATCCAATTGTTGAATGGATAAATGAAGGGCTCGATGCAATAATTGCCGATGGGGTTGTTGCAGATCTAACATCAAAATATTTAATAGGTAATGAAAACATACCGGAGATTTCCAAATGAATTTAAAGCGCCCCGCACCCCATAAAAGGTCGGGGCGTGCTCTGTCAGCCAGAGAAAAATATATCCCTACTGCAATTAGTGTTGTTACTGTGTTGGCAGTTGTATTTATTTTAAGAGCAGTTATAACCAGTTCAGGCCAGTGGCCAAGAATTAAAGCTCAGTTTTTCAGTATGGATGCAATTATCGAAGTTTTTCCAAAGGTTCTGAAAGGATTTGGAGTAAATATGACAGTATGGATAATTTCCCTTGTTGTTATTGCTGTCTGGGCACTCTTGCTTGCAGTTTTCAGGTCACTCCATGGACCATGGTTTGCACCCCTCAGAATCTTCTCTATAATCTATATCGATCTTTTCAGAGGACTCCCTTCTCTGCTTCTGGTTCTGCTCTTTGGTTTCGGAATTCCTGCTCTGCAAATTCCCGGATTACCAAGAAGCAGTCTGTTCTGGGGAGCATCCGCTATGATTATGAGTTATTCTGCCTATGCTTCTGAAGTTTACAGATCCGGTATTGATGCTGTTCATGACGGACAGAGATCTGCAGCAAAGGCTTTAGGCCTGACCCAATGGCAGACACTTTTTCACTGCATTCTGCCCCAGGCAGTCCGTAATGTTCTGCCTTCGCTCCTGAACCTTGCAGTTGCTCTGCAGAAAGATGTTGCCCTGTTAAGTGTACTGGGTGTCAGGGATGCAGTCCGGGAAGCTCAGATATATACTGCCCGTACATTTAACTATTCATCACTCATAGCTGCAGCAGCCCTCTTTCTGGCAGTCACAATTCCAATGGCTCGTTTTACCGATTATATAACTAAAAGAGACCGCCAGCGCAGACTGCAGGGAGCTTCCTAGATGTATCGAATTGAAATAAATAACCTGACAAAATACTACGGTGATAATCTTGTACTCAACAATGTCAGTCTAAAGGTAAAGAACCATGAGGTAGTCTGCTTAATAGGTTCATCAGGATCAGGAAAATCTACACTTCTCAGATGTGTCAATGATCTCGTACCTTTCAATGAAGGAGATATAAAACTGGATGGTGTATCAATACACGATTCAAGTTTTAGTGCCAATGAATTATACAAAAGGATTGGAATAGTTTTTCAGGCATACAACCTGTTCCCCCATATGACGGTAATTAATAATATTACACTTGCTCCCAGAAAAGTTCACCGTACATCCCGTTCTGAAAGTGAAGAGTATGCCGAGGAACTGCTTGGATTATTTGGATTAGGCGATTTCGCAAATTCATACCCCGAACAGTTATCAGGGGGTCAACAGCAGAGAGTTGCAATTATCAGAGCTATGGCAAACCGCCCGGATGTACTAATGCTGGATGAAGTTACAGCAGCTCTGGATCCTGAACTCATTGGCGATGTACTTTCAGTAATCAAAGATCTGCGAAAAAAGGGGATGACTATGCTTATTGTCACCCATGAAATGAGTTTTGCCCGAAGTGTATCGGATCGGGTCTGTTTCCTTGACGGAGGGAGTATTATCGAAGAAGCCTCCCCTGAAAAACTATTTTCCAAACCTGAAAACCCAAGAACGCAACAGTTTCTACAACGAATTATTGAAGCCGGCAGACTGTAGAAATAAGAAAAAATCTATCACAGACTTCTTTTCCCCTTCCCTGTATAGATATGATTAACAGGATCTATCCTCCGCATTGGTCTCTGAATTGTCTTTTCTTCATGTATATGAGCAACAAGACCAGGAACCCTTGCCATTATGAAAAAAGAATTTGCTAGTTCAGGAGCGATTTCAAGTACCAAAAGCAGAGCCCCAACTGCACCGTCGACATTAATTGGTATATTTTCCCCTGTGGATTTTTGAATTCCATCCTTAAGACCTGTCAGAAGGCGAACCCAGGTATCACCAAGTCCAAGCTCATCCGCGAAATCCAGTAACTTCGCTGTTCGGGGATCATTTTTATGTATCCTATGACCAAATCCCGGAAGTTTACGTTTCTGCTCTTTATATTGGGAAACAAGATTTTTAACTGCTGCAGAAAAGTCTCTGACCGAATCTTTTGAATTATCCAGAATTACCTGAAGTTCCATTAACATTCTCATAGCATTCTCTATAGCTCCACCGTGATGTTCATTAATAGTAAGAATACCCGCTGCCAGAGCTCCGTTATAAGGAGCACCAGTTGAGGCTGATGTCAAGGCTGCAAGGGCAGAGGGAGGGGTTACTCCATGATCGATACAGGAAACCAGCATAGTATCGAGCATCCTACCCTCCCTTTCTGTTGGGAGCTCACCCTTCAGCATTAAAAAAACCATGTCACTGAAACTCCGCTCACCCATAAGCTCATCGAGGCGATATCCATGTATTCTAATTTCATCTTTATTGATTTCTGTTATTTTTGTTTCCCAGGGTTTTGAACTATCATTTTCTAATTCAATCTCTGACATATGGAATCTCCCATAATCGCTTTCGAGCACTTTCCTCTGATTTATTCTGATAGCTCTTTTCTATATTCAATTCACGGAAAGTCTCTGCCGCTAAATGATAAAAAGAACCTGTATTTATTTCAAGATAATAACTCATCACTTTTTATCATTCCTCCAGTTTATCTAAAATTTTTTTAACTTCTCCGGATATATCACTAATGTCATCTACAACAACAGCCCCTGCCGCTCTCAGACTGTCGACCTTTCCCTGATATGTCCCCCGATTACCCTCTATTATAGCACCTGCATGGGAAAATTGAGTACCTTCCTGTGCTTCACGTCCTCCGACATAGGCTACTACTGGCTTTGTAATCCTTCCTCCTGAAAGAAGTTCGGCCACATCCTCCTCCTGGGAGCCTCCAATTTCACCAAGTATAACTATTAGTCTAGTATCGACATCTTCCTGAAAGAGTTTTACAATTTCCGGGTGGGGCAATCCAATAAGAGAATCCCCTCCCACATGAACAATAGTACTCTGACCAATTCCATCCTTATTGAGATAGTAAGCTGTAGCGGTAGTAAGACCTCCGCTTCTTGAACTTATACCTACAGATCCGGACTTAAACCATTTTTTTACGCTGTCTGCATTTCCACCAATCATTCCAAGAATACCTACACCAGGAGATAGAATCCCAAGGGTATTGGGGCCTGTAAATCTGGCTCCGTACTGTTTTGCAGCTCGGGATATTGCCATTACATCGTAAACGGGAACCCTGTCTGGAACAATTACTGCGAGCTTTATTCCGGAAGCAAATGCTTCAATAACTGCATTTTTTACGATAGGTGCAGGTACAAAAACAACAGTTATATCTATTGTCCCATGGATTTTTACAGCCTCGGCTACGGTGTCATAAACAGGAACGCCCAGAACTTCCAGACCGGCTTGCCCTGGTGTTACACCGGCAATTACTTGAGTACCGATATCTAACATTAGCTTTGTTCTGGCCCGACCCTCTCTTCCTGTTATTCCCTGAACAAGTACTTTTTTGTTTTTTCCAATAAGGATGCTCATACACTGCCCTCCTTATCAAGACCGGGGATTGGAAGATCTATTCGCCCACCCCCATTCCCATGGGCAAAACATTCCACTTCGCAGGCAAGGCATTCTGTACATTTACCTTTTGCTACATCCTCTTTACTTATGTTTAGAACAGGAACTCCATTTTTTTCTTCCAGAATGCCGCTTTGACATTCTGAAATACAAACTTTTGATGTACAGCTGAGACATAAAGCATAATTAAATCCAACAGTTCCATTTGTAACTGTTTTAAAACTATAATCTGATATTAAATTTCTGTTATTTACTTTTAATGTTTCTGTATTATTTTTTAAATTACCCTGGGCTATAAGCTGGTTCATTTCTGATGCACATTCACTTACTGAAGTATCTTTTCCATAACAGCGAACAGTAGGTTTTAAATCCTTTGTATAATCCTCTAAAATCCTGATTGCTCTCTCCTCACCATTTCCCCCGAGGCGAAAAACTACAGGGATATCCGGGTTAAGCTCTCTTAATGCCTTGACAATACCCATGGCGCTGTAAAACTGCTCCTGGCTTGCAACACCGGAACCGGAACCAAAATAACCGTCAATATTTTTTTGTGACAGAATAATTTTTGCAGCCCGATATATTTTTGAAGCAGGAGGATTTCCGGAAGTATCACAAAAATTTGCTACCTTATATCCGAATTTTTGGAGGGCATCCATACTCATCATAGATCCACCGCCTCCGGCACCGTGAAAACCAAGAACTCCTGCTCCCTTCTTAAAATTATCTTCCAGCTGTATGAAATAAAAAGTACCCCTGTAGTCATCTTTTTCCACTGCATATGCAATTTTTTCAAGTTCTGTAGGGGGATGCCCTAGTTCACGGGCTATTTCAATACCAAATTCAGGATGCCGGAAAACAGCGTAATCATCTACCGTAATATGACAATCTGCTGCTATAATTTTACCTTTGTCTGTTAGTACAAGAGGATTGATCTCCAGGCTTTTTGCTTCTGTTTTAATGGCTGTCTTTACCAGAGAAATAAGAGAGTCGGAAAGAAGGTTTAATACTTTTCCGGAAATTCCAGTTTTTTTTAGAAGAGGAATAAGCTCAAAGGGTAAAGGAATTTTATCCGGATTTATATCCAGAAAAAAAACTGATTTTGGATATTTTGAGACAATCTCTTCTATTCCGGAACCACCCCTGGAACTGAACACCAGTGTGGGAGAAGATTTTCCGGATACAAGAGTAATTCCTGCAAAATATTCCTGTTTAATATCCAGTTTTTCCTCAAAAAGAAGAGTCTCTATTTTATAGCCTTTTATGCTTTGACTAAGCATTTCGCTTATATAGGTCTGAAGTTCTTCTAAGGTCATAGGAAATTTAACAAGCCCTAACGCAGCTCTTCCTGTTGTAAAAACCTGAGCCTTAAGTACACCGGTTCCAATTTCTTTAAATACATTTTCTGCATCATCTACAGATTTAATTATAATACCCCTGGGGATCTTAAATCCGCCTTCTGCAAGAAGATTTTTTCCCTGATATTCAAACAACTTTGACATTTAATACTCCGAAAAAGCTATACTGTTAAAAAGTGTTCTTCCAGGTTTAAGTTTTGCCAGACCTACCATACCTGTTGGAAAAAAATCTTTATCTTCGAAAGTTATAACTTTTTTACCATCAATATAGCATCTTAATAATCCACCAAGTGCTTCTACTTTCAAAGTATACTTTTTACCCGTTTCCCATGAAAAATTAATCTCTTCGAGTACAGAATTATCATGGTCACGTTTGATTAAGGCGGCTTTATTACTATTATTAAGTCCAAAAAAGTAGGCTCTTTCTGCACCAATTGATCTAAAAGTCAGAAGATGACTATCTCCGTATTCCGGAATAAGAACTGCCTCTACTGTATAGTCTTTGGAATAATACGGGCCAGTATAGAGCCCAAAAGTTTCATTTGTAATTACATTAAGCTGACCTTTTTCTATACTCCAGGCTCCACCTGTCAGAGAACATCTACTAAGACCTTTAAATTCTTCCACTTCTTCAGCAAAATCAATTTTAAACTTCTTTTTTCCGGATATTGAATAGTTATATATATTTAGTTCCCCTAAAAATTTTTCACTGTCAATTCCTCTTACCAGAAGCCCGGCTTCATCTACAGCAAAGGGAACATCAGGAATTGTCCAATCCACAGTAAATTCCTTTTCTGATTCAGGAAACAGTTCTTTACCTGACAGTGTGTTTTTTGTAGAGGAGTCTCTAACGTAGGGGGCAATACTAATGCGCTGGCCGCTGAATTTCTCTACCATAAGTTCAATATGCATTTCCTGTCCCGGATAGACAGTAGGTGTGAATGTTGGAGAGTAACGTTCATCATCAAAGTCTTCTCTTCTGTAATATGGTTTATAAAATATTCTGGATTCATCTTCTCTTTTTATTCTATCTAGAGTAAATGTAATGTGTCCTTCTCTTTTTCCCCCGGGTTTGTTCTTTTTTAGTGGAGACAGATAATCACTGGAAGTTCTTATTCCGTGAGTAGTTCCGGGAATTGTAAAATCAAAATAAATATCATCAGAAAAAGTACCTTTCTTCCATTCTTCAGGAATACTATCTTCTAATTGGTTTAGACCAAGAATAGCAAGTTCCTTTGATACTGTTGGCAAATCCAGAATATTTAATGCCCCGGATATACTGCTGGCAGCATGA
>JAJRQE010000080.1 GCA_024280415.1 Spirochaetota bacterium
AAACCCTGAGCGTAGTCGAAGGGTTGGCACTTCGGTTTCGCTCAGTGACCCGGACTTAGAAGGGAAACCCTGAGCGCAGCCGAAGGGTTGGCATTTCGGATTCGCTCAGTGACCCGGACTTAGAAGGGAAACCCTGAGCGTAGCCGATGAGTCGGCATTTCGGATTCGCTCAGTGACCCGGACTTAGAAGGGAAATCCTGAGCGTAGTCGAAGGGTTGGCACTTCGGTTTCGCTCAGTGACCCGGACTTAGAAGGGAAACCCTGAGCGTAGTCGAAGGGTTGGCACTTCGGTTTCGCTCGGTGACCGGACTTAGAAGGGAAACCCTGAGCGCAGCCGATGAGTCGGCACTTCGGTTTCGCTCGGTGACCCGGACTTAGAAGGGAAACCCTGAGCCTAGTCGATGAGTTGGCATTTCGGATTCGCTCAGTGACCCGGACTTAGAAGGGAAACCCTGAGCGTAGTCGAAGGGTTGACCGATTATTGGTGTAAGCATAAAATACCTGAAAACAGGATTTACAGGAGATACTATGGGAAAGGGATTTTCACTGGCAATATACCCCTGGGTTTATACTGCCAAAAAAATGGAAGATGACAACTGGGAAGAAAAATATACTTTAAAACCCCACAAAACACCGGAAGAAGAAGCATCCATGACAGAGGAAGAGAGAGAGAAACTCCTTGCGTCGAGAAATTCATTTCCTGAACTCCCCCTGGTCAACTATACCACACAGTACGGCATGGGATGCTTTGAAGGTATGAAAGCATATCCACAGGCAGATGGTTCTTTAAAGATATTCCGTCCGGATGACAATGCAGCCAGATTTGCACGTTCTATGGCAGGCCTCGGTATGCCTCCTTTTCCTGAAGATATTTTTGTCAAGGCATCTCTGGAACTGGTAAAGAAAAATGCTGACATTGGGTTCAGACCTGTGTATAACCCCAAATGGGAAAAGGACAATTTTCTTTTTGGAGAATCTGTATACCTTCGTCCCTTTTCCTATGCGGAACCGGGGATTGGTCTTGGTATAAGCCATGAACCATGGGTTGTCTTTGTGGGAGCTCCCGTAGGGGCATATTTCAGACCCGGAAATACAAAAGCAAGAGTTTCCAACTGTATCCGAGCATTTAAAGGGGGAACAGGATGGATCAAGAGTGATTCCAACTATGTAGTCCCTATCCTCGAGAAGAAGCGAGCCGAAGCCGAAGGTTATATGGAGACAATTTTTCTTGATGCAGAAAAACATAAGTATGTGGAGGAGGGTTCCTCCTGTAATATCTTTTTTCTGTTAAAAAACGGTACTCTTGTTACTCCTGCACTGGAAGATACAATTCTTCCGGGTATTACCAGAAAGAGTCTTCTGACCCTGGCACAGAATCTGGGTGTAAAAACCGAAGAGAGAAAGATTACCATAGATGAAGCCATGTCTGACAGTGCAGAGTGTTTTGTTACAGGAACTGCAGCAGGACTGGGATACCTGGAATCCATTACCAAAGATGATAAAACAGCTGTCTTCAACAGCGGAAAAATGGGTGAGCTTTCGGAGACTTTGCTAAAAACTCTGAAAGGAATCCAGTACGGCAAGGTTGAGGACAAGTATGGCTGGATGCAGTCTGTTTGAAAAAACCTTACTAATTCTTGACGAAGTATAACAACTGATCTATATTGAACTCAGCATAATCTCCGAGTCTTTATTCCTGTAGGTGTGTTTACAAGCATCCTTGGGATTCTGACCGTGAAGAACTCTGCTTTGCTGCAGAAAACTTCAAAGGGTAGAGCGGGAAACCGTTCTGCCTCCCGTGTTTGGAAAGGAGGATAATATGAAAAAGATAAAATTTCTATTATTCATTTTTATAATAACAGCTGTCTACACTTTAAACTGCTTTGCAGAGGGACAGCTGGAAAAACCTGCCAGGTTGCGACTTGCAACGACTACAAGTACCGAAAATACAGGTCTTTTGGATACTCTCCTACCTGCTTTCACAAAAAATACAGGTATAAAAGTAGATGTAATAGCTGTTGGAACAGGGAAAGCAATAACCCTTGGAGAAAATGGTGATGTAGACCTTATTATGGTTCATGCCAGGAGCAAAGAGGACAAATTTATATCTGACGGTTACGGTGTAAACAGAAGAGACCTGATGCATAATGATTTTATTATTCTCGGACCTCCGGACGACCCTGCAGGAATTTCAGGGTACAACAGCGCCTCCGAAGCCATGGAAATGATTAGTGGAAATAAATCCAATTTTATCTCCAGAGGGGACGATTCCGGAACACATACCCGAGAGAAAGAACTCTGGACTACTGCAGGGATTACACCTTCCGGAACATGGTACAAGGAAGCAGGCCAGGGAATGGGTGCAGTCATAACCATGGCCGATGATCTTGAAGCCTATACACTTTCCGACAGAGGGACCTTTCTTTCTATGAAAGACAAAACAGATCTGATTGTCCTTGTTGAGGGCGATAACAACCTGTTTAATCCCTATGGTGTAATAGCTGTAAACCCAGCTCTATATGAGGGTGTAAACTACGAAGGAGCCATGAGATTAATTGCTTTTCTCACTTCGGCTGAAGGTCAGTCGATAATCGGGAATTTTCGCAAGAACGGAGAACAGCTATTCTATCCGGATGTAATAAAGTAGAAAAAATCCAGGGGAAGGAATGGTATTACTTAAGGCACTGACATTAATATTTTCTGCAGACAGGGAGGTTATTTTTATAGCCATGACCTCTCTGAGCCTTGCTGTAGCATCAACTATAGTATCCATGATCCCTGCTCTTCTTCTGGGAACTCTTTTAAGTATTAAAAAGTTCAGGGGAAAGAGTATAATTATAGTTTTTTTAAACAGTCTGATGGCTCTTCCCACTGTTGTAATTGGTCTTATGATCTACTCCATAATATCAAGATCAGGCCCACTGGGAGGCTTGCGACTCCTCTTTACCCCCTGGGGAATTATTATCGGACAGAGCATCCTCTCTTTTCCAATAATTGCATCACTGATCTACAGTGCTCTTTCTGATATCAGACCGGAACTTCCGGAAACTCTTAATTCTTTCGGAGTAACAGGCATTCGGAAACTCTATATGATTTTTAGAGAATCAAGAACAGCTGTACTTTCTGCGATCCTCTCCGGATTTGGAAGAATAATCGGAGAAGTCGGCGTATCTATGATGCTTGGAGGAAATATAAGGTGGTATACCAGAACAATTACAACAACAATAGCTCTCGAAACAAGCAGGGGTGAGTTTGAACTGGCTCTTGCAATGGGTCTGATTCTTATTTTTATCTCTTTATCTGTAAACACCCTCCTCCATCTGGGAGTAAAAAGCCATGGATAGGGAAAAACTGATTCTTAGCAAGCTGAAATTCAAATACGATAAAACTGATGTTCTCTCCATAGATCATCTGGAACTGGCGACAGGAGTTATAACAGTTTTTATGGGTTCCAACGGCTCCGGGAAGACAACGCTTCTAAAATTGCTCAGCGGCCTCCTGAAACCAGAGGAAGGAACAGTCGGCTTTTCATCCGAAGTTCTCAGAAAAAGGGCAGTAATGGTACATCAGGTTCCATACCTTTTTGCCGGTTCTGTTAAATATAATATCAATTTTGCCCTGTCAGGGAATAAAACAGGGTCTAAAAAGAGGGAAAAGATTATAAGGACTGTTCTGGATCAGGCCGATTTGCTTCATCTGATCAACAGGAAAAGTTCAACTCTCTCGGGTGGAGAAAAGCACAGACTTGCTTTAGCGAGAGCAATTGCAGTTGATCCTGAAATTCTTATTTTGGATGAACCTTTTGCCCATATCGATACGCGATCACATTTATTAATCGAAAAAATAATTGGGAACCGGGCAACAACAGGTAAATCGACAATTTTGAGCACCCACAGTCTGTCTTCAGCTTTTAGACTGGCAGACAAAATCGTCCACCTGGATAAGGGGGAAATTTTAGATCCTAACTACAATTTTTTTAAAGGTTTTGTTAAAAAGCAGGATGATCGTTTTATCTGTTTTATTACAGATGACAAAAGTATATCAATCCTTTCAACAGGATACAATAATGATTACAGGACAGCTGTCATACATTACAGTGATATATTCTTATCCGTTGAAGAAATTGCAACCAGTGCCCAAAATCAGCTTAAAGGAACTGTAACTGCTATGAAAGCTAAGGAAGATCAGTTTCTTGTCACCATAAACTGCGGTATTGAGTTGAATGCCCTTATAACAGAACTCTCAGTAAATAAATTCACCCTTCGAACAGGATCGAAGGTTTTTGTAAACTTTAAAGCCAGCGCTGTAAGATTATATTAAAGAAGCCGGCTAATAGGAAAGAGGTAACTATGATAAAGATAGATGAGGCAATGGGTATTATCAAAGACCAGAAAATAACCTGGCCGGAAGAAAAAGTTGATCTTGGAGATGCCCTGGGACGAATTATGGTTGAGAATTTCAGCAGTCCGCTGGATTCCCCTCCATTTAACAAAGCGGCAATGGATGGATATTCTGTCAGTTCCGGGGATAATAGTAATAAATATAAAATCATGGAAATTATTGGTGCAGGGGACACTCCGGAAAAAACTCTTACCATGGGACAATGCTCTAAAATAATGACAGGTGCTATGATGCCCCAGGGTGCAGACAAGATAATACGAGTTGAATTTGCAGATGAAATTAATGGGTTTGCAGTTCCCCACACTCCGGAGCCTGCTTTAAATGTTATCAAACAAGGGGAAAACCTTAAAGCAGGAGACAGAGTCATAGATGCAGGAAAACTTAAGGCGAAAGATATTGGAATTATTGCCAGTATGGGGTTCCCCTCAGTTAAAGTTGCGAAAAAACCTGTGATCGGAGTACTTACAACAGGTTCTGAACTGAAAAACCCAGGCGAAAAGCTTGAAACAGGACAAATATACAATAGTAACGGTCTGCAGTTAAGTGCACAGGTTTCTGAATTCGGAGCTACTCCTGTTTATTACGGAATAATAGCAGATGACAGAGAGGCTCTCTCGACAGCTGTAGCAAAAGCCTTCTTAGAATGTGATATTGTCATACTCTCAGGTGGCGTCTCAAAAGGCGACTACGACTATGTTCCTGAGGTTCTGGAAGAAAACGGAATGAAAACTCTTTTTCACAGAGTTGCCATAAAACCTGGACGACCTTTATTATTCGGGAGAAAGAATAATATTTTTGTATTCGGCCTCCCGGGAAACCCTGTTTCAACTTATGTAACATTTGAGGTTTTTGTAAAAACTCTGATTTTTCACCTTGCAGGCCTCGAGTATACCCCACCTACATACAGCGGGAAATTAACCAGAAGAGTCAAACGACGGGATACTGAACGAACAGAGTTCCATCCTGTTATTATAAATGGTGATAAAGTTGAACCTATCGGGTATCATGGCTCTTCACATCTTAATGCCATGGCAGAGGCTAATGGCCTGATAAAAATTCCAACTGGGGTTCCGGAGTTTAAAGAAGGAGAAACTGTAAGTGTTAGATCAATTTAACAGAAAAATTCATTATTTACGGATATCAATAACAGATAAATGCAACCTCCGGTGCACCTACTGCATGCCCGCCGAAGGGGTTCCCTTTAAACAGCACAGTGCAATAATGCGCTTTGAAGATATTGTAAAAGTTGTGGAATCTGCAGTTAAACTGGGTATTGATAAAATACGCCTTACAGGAGGAGAACCCCTTGTAAGAAAAAATGTGGCAGATCTTGTCAGGATGATAAAAGAGGTAGCAGGTATATCCCATCTGGGAATGACAACAAATGGTGTACTACTGGAAAAAATGGCTGGTCCTCTTAAAGAGGCGGGTCTCGACAGCCTGAATATCTCTATGGATACCTTAAACCCTGAACGATACAGGGAAATTACCAGAATTGGTGATAATTCATTTACTCTTAGAGGAATAGATGCAGCAATAAGTGCAGGATTTGAAAGAATAAAAATAAATATGGTTGTCATGGACAGCACTCCGGATAATGAAATTGAGGAAATGCGGCAATTCTGCAGAGACAAGAAACTAACCCTGCAGCTTATAAACCACTATGATCTCTCCTCGAAAAAAAAGGATGTCTATGTTTTTAACAGACCTCCTAAATGTGCCGTGTGCAACCGTATACGACTTACAGCAGATGGGATATTAAAACCCTGCCTTCACTCCAACCAGGAGATTCCTGTAAACCCGGAAGATATAGCAGCTTCTTTAAAAAAGGCAATTCTTGATAAACCGGAAAACGGTTCAGTATGTACAAACAGAAACATGATAGAGATTGGAGGATAGTATGGATTTTTCGCATTTGGATAAAGAAGGTAATGCTGTAATGGTAGATGTTTCAGCAAAACCGATAGTAAAACGTACTGCCAGAGCAGAAGGTAAAATTTTTATGAGCTCCGAAACGATCCGGCTTATCAATAAAAAACTGGTAAAAAAAGGAGATGTGCTCACTGTAGCTAAAATTGCAGGCATAACAGCAGGAAAGCGAACATCTGACCTGATACCTCTGTGTCACAACATATCTATTGATCAAATAAGTGTTGAACTTAATGCTGAGGAAAATTTTATTCGTATAAGCTCCGGTTCGGTATGTACAGATAAAACAGGAATTGAAATGGAAGCTCTTACCGCTGTCTCAGTCGCGGCGCTTACAGTTTATGACATGTGCAAGGCAGTAGATAAAAACATGGAAATCGGAGAAATTAAACTCCTGGAGAAAAAAAAGGAGATTTTATGAAAAAAGAATTCAAGATCCTTTCGTTAAATATTTCAGAGAAAAAAGGTGAACAGAAAATTCCTGTTACCACTGCAGTCCTCAGAATTGACCATGGAATAGTAGGAGATGCACATGCAGGAAACTGGCACAGACAAATATCCCTTCTGGCAGATGAAGAGATTGAAACAATGCGGGGAAACGGAATTGACCTGGATTATGGGGATTTTGCAGAAAATATTACCACAAAGGGAATAAACCTCCATGAACTTCCAATAGGAACCATACTGATTATTGGAGAATCAATCCTCGAAATTACCCAGATAGGAAAGGAGTGCCATCACGGATGTGCCATATATGCTGCCGTTGGAGATTGTGTAATGCCCAGGAAAGGGGTTTTTGCAAAAGTCATAAAAGAGGGGGAAATTAATAGTGAAAGCAGCTGTTATTACGATATCTGACAGAGCCTCAAAGGGCATATATGAAGACCTTTCAGGACCTGAAATTGAAAGACTAATAAAAGAAATGGTTCCCGCTTGTGTCATTAATCGAAAAATTGTTCCGGACGAAGAGGATGATATCCTCAAAGCTATGAAATTATTTACAGGATACGATTTTATTTTAACAACAGGAGGAACAGGAATCGGCCCCAGAGATGTAACCCCAAATGTTACAGCGAAATACTGTGACAGAGAACTTCCTGGTATTTCCGAGACTCTCAGGGCTGAATCTCTTAAAGAAACAAATTCTGCAATGCTTTCCAGAGGATTTTCAGGAATGAAGGATAACACAATTATTATAAACTTCCCAGGGTCTGTTAAAGCTGTAACTTTATGTACTAAAATTATTGCACCTGTTATGGTTCATGCTGTAAAAATGATAAAGGGTGAGGGACATTGAACATTATCACTTATGGGTGTACTCTTCCTTCATGAGTTTATCGTCTTTACAGTTAGATGCATTTGTGGCTACTGCAAAATCTTTAAATTTTTCCAGGGCTGCTGAATCCCTCTTCATAACTCAATCAGCCCTGTCTCAGAGGATAAAAAATCTGGAGCTTACCATAGGAGCAACCCTGTTCATACGTGATCCTTCACAGATAAAAATTACAGAAACAGGAGAAAAACTTCTCCGTTTCTGCAAAACCAAGGATGCCATGGAAGATGAGCTGCTCTTCAATCTGACCTCTAACGACAGTCATGAACTTGCAGGCATAGTAAGGATCGGGGCATTTTCTTCAATTCTACGATCAGTTATAATTCCATCCCTGAGCTCATTATTAAGGCAGAATTCCAGGGTACAGTGTGATTTCATACATGAAGAAACATCTGGGTTACCACCTCTTCTGGAACGGTCAGAGTGTGACTTCATTATTCTGGATTATGCCCTGGAATCCACATCGATCGAAAAACATCTGCTGGGATATGAGGAATACATTGTTATTGAAAGCTCAAAGTATCCATGTCCGGAAAATATATATCTTGATAATTCACCTGCTGATACAGCAACAGAGCATTTTTTTGCAGCTCAGGATAACTCCCCTCCCCAATATAAACGCAGATTTATGGGTGAGACATATGGAATTATAGCAGGAGTTGAATCGGGACTTGGAAGATCTGTTATGCCTGTACACCTGCTGACAGGAAGACCCCTTCTCAAAAAAGTGGAGGGCTTCGCTCCATACAAAAGGGAGATAACCCTTCATCTGAAAAAACAAAGCTACTATTCGGAACTTTACAAACAGGTTATTAAACACTTGACTGCAAATTGCAAAGTCTATCTTGAAAAACCCATCAAATCGGATATTTAAGTGATCAAATTTTGGAACTATAAATATTTATAATTCCAATCCCACAAAAGTAATCCTGCAATTAACTCAACTGATACGGATATCAGTAAAGTTAATTTTACTATTTTAAAGTATTTTGATACAACAGAAGTATTATAAGATATTAAAGAGGGAAATATGGAAAACAATAAAGTTATTCTGGCTTACAGCGGTGGACTGGATACATCAATTATTCTTCACTGGCTTATGGAAAAAGGTTATGAAGTAATTGCCTATATAGCTGACGTAGGTCAGAAAGAGGATTTTGAAGCGGCTAAAGAGAAAGCTCTTAAGATTGGTGCCAAAAAAGTATATATCGAAGATCTTAAAGAGGAATTTGTTACAGATTATATTTTTCCTGTTTTTAAGGCAAATGCACTATATGAAGGCAGATACCTTCTTGGTACTGCTGTTGCCCGACCTTTAATTGCAAAAAAACAAATTGAGATAGCCGCCAGAGAAAATGCAGCCTATGTTGCCCATGGTGCTACAGGCAAGGGTAATGACCAGGTGCGGTTTGAACTCTCCTGCTATGCTCTTAATCCTGAAATAAAAATTATTTCACCATGGAAGGACCGAGTATTTCTTGATCAATTTAAAGGTAGAACCGATCTGATCAACTATGCAGAAAAATATGATATCCCTGTCAGCTCAACCCCAAAAAAACCATACAGTGAAGATGATAATTTACTCCATATAAGCCATGAAGCGGGCTTCCTTGAAGATCCTGCAGCTGAAGCTACAGAGGATGTTTATTCAAAAACAGTTTCCCCTGAAAAAGCTCCGGACAAAGTGACTAAAATTGCCATTACCTTCAAAAACGGGATTCCGGTCAAAGTAGAGAACAAAAATACAGGAGAGGTAAAAACCAATCCACTGGAACTCTTTAACATGCTGAACGATCTGGGAAGTGCAACTGGAATCGGCAGACTCGATATGGTGGAAAACAGATTTGTCGGTATTAAATCCAGAGGTATATACGAAACACCAGGTGGAGCAATTCTTCATGAAGCTCATATGGATATTGAGGGAATTGCAATGGATAGAGAAGTTATGCGTCTAAGAGATATGCTTACGGCAAAGTTTTCGGAAATTGTCTATAACGGATTCTGGTTCAGCCCGGAAATGGATTTCCTGATGTCTGCAATAAATACCAGCCAGAAAATTATTGATGGTACGGTTTATTTAAAACTCTACAAAGGTACTGTTATGGCAATCGGAAGGGAAAGCAG
>JAJRQE010000081.1 GCA_024280415.1 Spirochaetota bacterium
ACCTTGGTAGTGCATGGTCGGTTATAAACTTCAACATTCCGGTGGCTGTAAGCATGGCTCCCCGGGTAAAAAAACTAACAACAGCTGCTGCCAGTTTAACCAGCTGCCACTTAATATTTTTATTTATATCTGCAGTTATTTTTTAATGCGTTTCACTTGTCTTTATGAGATATCAATTAGCTGATTTATGGAGCGACAAGGGATAATACAAGATCTTCTACAGCTTATGATCCCTGATAATACACTGCTCTTATCTGTTTACAGGTTATTGATATTTTCTGCAATTTACCAGGTTCCAGCTTCAATTTTAAAAACCTAATGCTGAATATTTAATATCCTTTTACAATTTATTTAAAAAACTTTATGAAACCTGTTTTAGGGCTAAGTGGTTACGATCTTATAGAGATATCATATAAGGCCAATACATTTTTAAGAGGCGTATCGGATTGTATGTGGTGAGAACTTGCTAAAATATAACCTCCATTTTTCCCAAGAATATCAATTCGATTCCTTACTTCATCCTGGACATCTTTTTCTGATCCAGTAGGAAGTGTCTTCACAATATCAATGCCTCCATGAAAGCTTAACTCACAACCAAAATCTTTTTTCAATCCTTTTAAATCCATTCCAACTGCATCAGGCTGGATAGGATTCAGAGCATCAATTCCCATTTTAATCAACTCAGGAATAAGGATCCGGACTGATCCATCAGAGTGATACATCACTTTTTTATTATATCTCTTTGCTACTTCCAATATTCTATCATGCCTGGGTTTTATAAATTCTTCCCACATCTTTTGGGATAGCAGCAAACCAGTTTGAGATGCAACATCGTCATAAAAATACACCATATCCAGAAGAGCTCCACCTGCAGATAAAGCCTTTTCAGTTACTGCACACAATATATCAGTAATTTTATCCAAAATAAAACAAGCCATATCCGGGTTTAATACAAGATCCATCATAAATTTTTCCAAACCCCTCAATTGCCAGGCAAGTTCAAAGACAGTACCAATTCGATAACGGAAATGATACTCACCGTCTCTATTTATTTTTTTAATAAGCTCTGGAAGTGCATCAAAGTTCCACCACTCTGGATCTGGCCAGCAATGCTTCTGAAGATCTTCTATAGTTTCAGCTTTTTCCAAAACATCTAAATTTGTTTCATATCGTCCAGTGGCGTTTCCTGTTATGCTGAATTTTCTTCCAAAAATACATCGGGTATACTCATTATTCTTTTTCCTGCGCCACATTCTGGCTGGTGTTGAACGGCCCATAACATCCCACCACTCAACAGTTTCACCTTCCTCAAGAATCTGCTTTGGAGGATCGCAAAACTGATCATACGAAACAACACGACAATCTATCTGAAGATTTTTAAGTACCTGTTCCCATTGGGGGTCGTAATAATGAGAATTATTGAGATTGTATTTCTGTACTCCGAAATATTCAGACAACTTCTGCCAGATTTCCGGTGAAGCTAAGAAATCTACAGGAATCCTGTCAGGTAAAGTATGGCTTAATGCTTGTAGAACTCTTTCTCTTGAAGTCATTTTTTTCCTTATAACCATCACTACTTTTTATAGTTTACACGGTCTTTATAATAGTCCGGAATCGTTGTTCCAGATTTTTTAAACCATAATGGTGCATCAACACCTGAATAAAGAATTACATTCCCCCAAGGCTCAAAACCACCTGTTCTAACAATATATTTTGCCTTTTCGTTATATTGTCCGATCATCTCTGAATGTGGTATTGTTTCAATATCAACACGATCACAAAGTTTATCTATTTTTTTATATAAAGGAGAATTATTTTCTTTTTGTTCTTCTGCAACAATCACTCTTTCATAAATAAAATCACTCATAATCAGTTCCAATATTTCAAGAATGCTAGGTTTATCTGCCTCAATTGCCAGATCCACACGTTTATTATTAGGAATTGGAAATCCTGCATCTGATATTATCAATAAATCACCATGCCCCATCGATGCTATGGCATTGTTTAATTGTTTATTTAAAATACGACTCTTTTTCATTAAACAGACTCCTTTAATTTCTGATATGCCGCCTTTACCACAACTCTTTTTGGTAAGGACTCAATTACACCTTCTACCTGAACAGATAGAGCTGCTGCTGAATTTGCAAGAATGACAGCATCTTTCAAACTTCGACCTTCCCCCAATCCTACAGCAAGGGCGGCATTGAAACAATCTCCAGCACCTGTAGTATCTACTGCGTTAACAATGGGTACAGGGATCCTCAAGGAATTACTATTTTCAACAATATAGGCACCTGCTTCGCCTGCCGTCAGTACTACATGTATATTATATTTTTTCTCAAGACTGATACACATTTCTTCCGGTGTTGATCTTTTCCCCAACAGCATTGCTGCCTCAGTTTGATTTGGAGTGATATATGTGGCAATATTAAGTAGTCCTGCAGGAAATTCTCTGAAAGGTGCTGGATTTAGAATGACAGGAATACCCCTTTTTTTGGCTAAACTCGCTGCATGATAGATAGCTTTAACATTAACTTCCAACTGCATCAACAAAATATCGGGAAGAGAATTTCTTTCAAATGCACATTCTATTTGTTCACAGCTGAGTCCATCATTTGCAGCTAAATCAATTAAAATCTCATTTTCACCTGATGGTCCAACCATAACAAACCCAATACCTGTAGCGAGTTCACGATGCTTGTATACCGAATGTATATCGATACCTTCTTTTTGCAGCATTTCCAATGCTAACAGACCCAAAGTATCATTGCCAATACAGGATGTAAAAATAACATCACCACCCATTCGTGCCGAGGCTACTGCTTGATTAGATCCTTTACCACCATGCAATTGTCGGAACTCATAACCTGGGACAGTTTCTCCTTCAGAGGGGAACCTGTCAGTCCTCATAGTCATTCCTACTGCATAACTCCCTATTACATGTATAATAGGTTTTCTTTTCATATTTTATTCTCCAAGTCAATTATTCAACTGATCCGCAAAAAGCGGATCAGTTTTGCTTTATCAACCTACAGGTTCACCGTCTTCAAGTTTTTTAAGCCATTCATCAACATTTGAAAAATCACAGCGTAAAATTCCCGTGTCATAGCTTTCTATCTTTTTTCCAGTAGTTAGAAATTCATAAAGAGCCTTAACTGGCATATATCCCTGAAGATAAGGATTCTGACTAAGGGCAGCCTTTGTGGCTCCTGCTTTTATGTTATCCAATGTTTCCGGCATAAAATCATGACCAACGTGTATTATTTTATCATACTTTTTATTTCTTAATAAAGCACGGCCAGCAGCCATAGTTGTGGGCGCTCCCAAAGAAGCAATACCTGTTAAATCAGGATTTGCTATAAGAGCATTCTCTATAGCTGCATACATTTGCTGTTCTTCCCACCCAGTGCTGACGACCTGCACAATCTTAATATCCGGATATTTTGCAAGTGCTTGTCTTACTCCTGATTCTCGATCCTGTGACCAGGAAGCAGAAGCATCACCAGTAGTAATAATAATTTTTCCGGATGTTCCCATATACTCCACAAGTATTTCTCCCTGGGTTTTTCCTGACTGCACAAGATCCTGCCCAAAGAAAGCTAATCTTTTTGACCCTGCAGCTTCACTGTTAAAAGTCACAGTTGGAATACCGGCTTCAATTGCTTTATCTATCATAGGGTTTAAGGCTTCTGCATTCACATTTGATATAGCAAGACCATCAACACCAGTTGTAATAGCATTTTCTATAAAATTAACCTGCTCATCCACATTTATACCAATAGGGCCTACCCAGTTTACTTTTACACCAAACTCTTTTCCTGCAGCCATGGCACCATTCTTAATAATCTGGCCGAACTCAATTCCAGTATCATGATATACAACAGTAATTTCCATCTTTTTAGCATCATTGTTATCTTGTTTACCACCAGCATAAACAATATTTGATATAATAAATGTAACAATTAACAATAAAAACAAACTCTTTTTCATTTCAAACTCCTATTTAATCTCTAATACTTGATAAAACTATTAATTTACCTTATCCTATATTCAGATGTGAATCATGTTTTTCACCTCCTCTCACGCTCCTTAACCACAAAGAGCGTGGTATATTATTTTATCTTTATTAATCTCTTGTCCATTTAGTTCTGCGACAAGAGATCCATTTCTCATAACAAGCACACGATCGGATTCTGAAATAATTTCTGTTAGTTCTGAAGAAACAAGAATAATGGACAATCCATCATCACGTAATTTTCTTAAAATTTTAAATATTTCTGCTTTAGCCCCAACATCAACACCTCTTGTAAGTTCATCTACAAGAAATATTTTGGGACTGGTTGCTAACCACCTGCTAATAATAACCTTCTGCTGATTACCACCACTGAGATTTTGAATATTTTGAAATAAATCCTTCATTTTTATACCAAGTTCTGTCTTATACTTATTCGAAATATCCAGTGTTTTGCAGTTATTAACAAAACCTAATAAATTACTTACATCTTTACCAATCGAAACTATAATATTTTCGAATATATTAAAATTAGGGAAAATACCTACACGTCTTCTATCCTCAGGAACCATCGCAAAACCGTTATTGATAGCTTCACTGGGTGAGCGATTAGTTATTCTTTTACCATTAAGTTCCATATATCCTGTTATTTTATTGTTCAACCCAAAAATGGCTTCAAGTAATTCTGTACGTCCTGCTCCCTGAACACCATACACACCAAGAATTTCATTTTTATTAAGAGTAAAATTTAGATTTTTGAATAAACCAGGACTGCTAAGATTCTTTATTATCAGTAAGGGTTTGTTTAATTCATATTTTCTATAAGAATGACCCAATACATCAATTAATTCTTTACCTGCAATTATTTTAACTAATTTTTTGAGAGTAATTTCTTCTCGAACAAAGGTACCTTGATATTTACCATCCCTTAAAATTGATACCCGATCACACAGATCCATGATTTCTTCCAGTCTATGGGATATATAGATAATTGTAACACCTTTCTGCTGGAGTTCCTTCATAATAGTAAACAACGATTCAGACTCTTTCAAAGTAAGAGCAGACGTAGGTTCATCCAGAATTAGTACTTTTATATTTTTAGTGATTGATCTTGCAATCTCGACAATCTGCTGTTCTGCAATTGATAAATTTTTAACGAATGTTTCTGGTGCAATTTCTGTATTCAATGCTAACATTGCAGATCGACTTTCAACATTCATTTTCTTCCAGTTAACCTTTCCCATACCTTCTTTGATCTCTCTCCCGAGAAAAATATTTTCTGCAACCGTTAGATTCGGGCAAAGCTTTAATTCCTGATATACTATCCCTATCCCCATATTTATAGCCGCTAATTCATTATTGATTACTACTTCTTTACCACAAAACTTCATTCTTCCTGTTGTTTGAGAATATAATCCTCCTAAAATATTCATCAAGGTAGATTTACCAGCACCATTTTCACCAACCAGCGCATGAATTTCACCCTTAACTACAGAGAAACTAACATCAACCAGAGCATTTACACCCGGAAATAATTTAGTGATATGGTTAAACTCAATAATTGGAATCATATATATTTTCCTCTATTCGGATTTTGATCTTGACCACATATCAATAGCTACAGCTGCAATAATGACAATTCCTATAATCAGCATCTGCAGAAAAGGAGACACCCCCAGTAAAATAATTCCATTCTTCAATACTCCCATAATCAATACCCCAATAAAAGTTCCAAGAATTGTTCCTTCCCCTCCATTTAGAGAAGTGCCACCAATAATTACAGCAGAAATTACATCTAACTCTAAACCAGATCCTGTTGTTCCCTGGACATTTGCTAAAGAAGAAAGATTTAAAATACCACCAATAGCACAAAGCAACCCAGTAAGACTGAAAGCGGCTATTTTGATAAATTTTTGATTTATTCCTGCAGCTCTTGCAGCACTTTTATTCCCCCCAACAGCTCTCATCCTAAATCCCAAAAGAGTTTTTGAATAAATAATATTTGCAATAATAACTGTTAATATAAAAATGATACTAATTATCGGTATTTGAAATATCTTCCCCTGCCCTAAGAATAGGAAAGAATCCAAACCTTCAGCACTAACTGTTCTACTGGACAAAGAAATTACTCGTGCACCGCTGAGTACAAGAACAGAACCTCGGGCAATATTCATCATACCAAGAGTTACAATCAATGCAGGTATTCTTCCATAAGTACTTAATACTCCATTTAATGCTCCGAAAAAAAATCCTGTTAATAATGCACTGACAATTCCCAGCCAAATTGGGCCACCATTAGTAATAATCATGCCGCATACAATTGCAGCTGCACCATAGACGGCACCAACTGATAAATCAATTTCACCAGATACTATGACCATTGTCATTCCCATTGAAATGATTCCCAGAAGTGATATTTGTCTGATTATATTTAATAGATTATTTACTTTCAGGAAATATGGAGAAGTTATGGAAAAAAAGATCACTAACAATACAAGAGCAGCAAAAACACCTATTTCTCTTGTACTATTACCTATTTTAATTAGTACTTTAAAACTCTTAACCATCAAAAAACCTCTTTAATATCCCTTGCTTTAATGTTTAGTATAACGTTTTACTAAATTACAAAAAAATATTTATACCTTTAGGAAATCTACACTACCCTTATCAACTACATCCAGAGAATATTGAAATCTAATATCACTTAACTTTTCTTTCTTGATAATTTTCATTAGCATCTCTGCAGATTTTTCTCCCATATTATATGCAGGTAAATCAACTGTCGTTATTTGCGGTCTGAAAACTTCAGGAAATGGAATATTATCAAATCCTGCTAGTGAAATATCACCCGGGACTTTTAATCCATATTTTTCCAGAGTTTCAAATGCACCAAAGGCCATCATATCATTACAGGCAAAAACAGCTGTAAATTTAGTTTTATTATTATCAAGCAGATTCTTCATTCCATCACGACCACTGCCATAACGATAATTACCTTTAATAATTATCTGCTCATTAATTTTAATTCCAGCTTCCAGCAATGCTTCTTTGTACCCTTCCAGACGCAGCCGTGCATTTGTTGTCTGAAGAGGCCCTGTTATGCATGCAATATCCTGATGTCCCCTAGATATAATAAAGCGGCACAGATCTGCTGCACCACCTTTATTATCAACATATATTCCAGGCACATCATCAATTCCCTCTAAATACCTCTCAACTAATACAATTGGAAACTTATTTTTTATAAAATCATCAAAAGATTTACTTGATTCTAATTTATTCTGTGTTGTAAATATAATGCCATCTGTTAATTTCCCTTGAAGAATAGTCATATACTGTTTCTCTTTCTCAAGAGAGCTATCGGTATTACATAGAAATACTCCGTAATCCTGATTATTCATGTGATCCTCTACTCCCCGAGCAAATTCAGAAAAAAAAGGATTACGTATATCAGGAATTACCAATCCTACAGTATGAGACTGTCTTGTAATCATCCTCCGAGCTATCAAATTAGGGCGAAACCCCAACTCATCAATTTTGTGCTGAACTTTTTTAACTGTCTGAGCTCCAATACTTTCTGTTTTATTATTTAACACTCTGGAAACAGTTGTTATTGAAACATCACATAATCTAGCAATATCTTTTATTGTAGTATTCATAAACCATCCTGTAGTATAACGTTTTACGAAAACGTTATACTAACATTAAAACAAGTAATTCCATTTGTCAAGGATTTTTTTATAATTGATCATAATCCTGCACAGTAATAATCAGTAAAACAAATAGATTCATTATTATATAAAAAAATGGTTATCATATGTGAATACAACTTAAACTACTCCACACTCAATGCTGCTTTTAATGCTTTTTCCCATCGTTTTATAATTTTCTCTCTATGTTCCGGTTCAATCTTCGGCTCAAAAAAATCATACCCTTTTTCAAGACTGGAAATTTCATCAAAACTCTTCCATACAC
>JAJRQE010000082.1 GCA_024280415.1 Spirochaetota bacterium
AACTGGGATTTTAGACCCTGGTTTGCGGAGAAAACTAATAAAATAAAGCAGGCTTTTGAGAGATTGCTTGAGAATTATGAAACAGATATTTCTGAGGTCACCCTTGCACCTAATAGCGGAATGAAACCGATAGATTTTATTCATGATAAACTCAGATTTGGAACTAAAACTCTTATGGCTTATTCAGAAGCTATTCTTAATATGTTTGAATCCGGTAGATTATCTGTAAGAGATGTAAGACTGGAAGAAGAGTAGAGATTTTATTTGTAGATCCCAGGTATATCCAGAGAGAATGAAGTTAAAAGTAGTGGTTAAATATGTTGGAGATACAGAAGTAAAAATATATGAATATAGCTCCGTGGGTACCATGTACTAATTGTAGCGCTCCTATCATGGTTGAAAGTGTTTATATTGAAAAGTACTTTAAAGCTGAACCCATATCATGTCCTAATTGTAAATCTGAGATAGATTGGTGGGTAACTATTCAACAGTCCATAAGAGAAAAAAAGCTAAACCTTGCATTTTCTATTCTCGAGGCAAAAACAAATTTAATTAATTTACAACTTGTGCCGGAACAAAGAACAAGAGTCAAACTTTCTGAAAATGGGATTCCGCCTGATGCCCGTGTTCTTTATATGAATTATACTCCACAAGAAGGAGGACTATTCCCAATAGAAATACACGGTAATGTACCACATCGCAGAATAATAGGTGACGAGATTTGGGTCTATCCAATTCCAATATCAAATAACAACAGTGTGTCTACAACTAAAGTATCGGTAATGATTACCTGGGTAAAACACTCGCTAAACGAAATATCTTTATTAAATATTACAGATGCTTTCGAAGCATATTCTATAAATCAATATCAAGATTCAATCATCCCCGCAAATGTAGCTGTAGAATCTGCATTGTCAAAACTATTATCAAAATATATCTCTGATATAGTTAGCAAGAAAGGAACAGATAACTTTCTTAAAAATACTGCTACTTATAGCAGCCAGCTGAATATTGTATTGCCTTTAATCGTAGCAACTAAAGGGCTTACATTACTTCCAGATAATATAAGAGGACTGCTTAATAGATTGCGTGATTTGCGTAATCAGATTGCCCATGAGGGTAATACAAAAAATGAATTAACCAAAACTGACACAGCAGATATTCTATGTGCAGCATTATTTGGTCTAAAATACATTGCATTAATTGGGGCTGAGCTGGGTGTAAGTTAGTGAGAGGCATAATCTAATCTATATAGTTCGGTTTTTACAAGTTTTACGCAGTAAATTAAAAATAAAAAAAAACATTGACTTTAATTGTACAAAAGAATCATAATATAACTAAATGCTTTACTGCAACGAAAATTTACTAAAAAATACCTCTACTATTCAGGCCGGCTATGCACTAAGAGGGAAAATTCCGGAAGATCCTCACGGATCAATGGCAATACTACAGATGAAAGATGTTCAGCCGGAAGGAATAAACTGGGATGATCTTTCCCTGATGAATCCCATCGGGAAAAGAACACCCTATTTTTTACAGAAGGGAGATGTAGTTTTTTCAGGAAGAGGCACAAAAATATTTGCCCAGGCTGTTACAAGTCGACCGGACAAAGTAGCGGCAGGACCACAATATTTTGTAATATGTCCGAATAAGGATGTTCCGGCGGAATACCTTGCCTGGTATATTAATTCATCTGCAGGTCAGAAATATTTCTGGACAAATGCAGGTGGTACTTCAATTATAAATGTAACAAGGGAAGTTCTTGAAAATTTACCGATCAGGATTCCTTCAAAAAGAGATGTGAATATATTTATTAAATATATTAATGCTATAGACGAGGAAAATAAAAAGTTTTCCACAATACAGATAAAGAGACAACAATTACTTGAATCGATAATTTCAGAAGGTATGGAGGGAGCATGAGTACCAATCAAATTAAACAGCAAGAGATAGACACGGTTCTTTGGGCAGCATGTGACACATTTAGGGGAGTAATGGATGCCTCTGATTACAAGAATTATATCCTGGTAATGCTTTTCCTTAAGTATATATCAGATACATGGGCTGAGCACTATGACAAATTAAAAGAGCAGTTTGGCGATGATGAAGAGCGAATTATCCGTAGGCTGGAGAGAGAGAGGTTTAAGCTCCCTAAAGGTTGCAGCTTCTATGACTTATATGCAGAGCGCCAGGCAACCAATCTCGGTGAAATTATCAATGTTGCACTGGAACAGATTGAAGATGGTAATAAAGAAAAGTTGCAGGGAGTATTCAGAAATATCGACTTTAATTCGGAATCTGCTCTTGGTCAGACTAAAGATAGAAATGCCCGATTGAAGCACCTTCTTGAAGATTTCAACAATCCTAAACTTGATCTTAGACCTTCCCGTACCGGTAACCTGGATGTTATAGGCAATGCTTACGAGTATTTAATAGCAAGATTTGCGGCAGGAGCCGGAAAGAAGGCCGGGGAGTTTTATACGCCTGCAGAAGTATCTCAACTGCTGGCTGAACTACTTGACCCAAAGCCCGGGGAGAGAATTTGTGATCCGGCTTGTGGTTCCGGCTCCCTCCTTATTAAGTGTGGAAACCAGGTTAAAAATAAGGGTTCAAATGACTTTGCTCTGTATGGTCAGGAAGTGAATGGCTCTACCTGGGCCCTGGCAAAAATGAATATGTTTCTTCATGGTATGGACTCTGCACGTATTGAGTGGGGTAATACACTAAAAGACCCTAAACTTCTTGAGAATGATACTACTATGAAGTTTGAAGTAGTTACGGCTAATCCTCCGTTCTCTTTGGATAAGTGGGGAATTGAAGAAGCAGCAGTCGATCCATATAACCGTTTTCATCGAGGTCTTCCTCCTAAGTCAAAGGGAGATTATGCATTCATAAGCCATATGATTGAAACTATTACAATGGAGAATGCCCGGGTTGGTGTTGTTGTTCCTCATGGAGTTCTGTTTAGAAGCTCAAGTGAGGGGGAGATTCGAACTAAATTGATTGATGAGAACTTACTGGATGCTGTAGTTGGGCTTCCTGGCAATCTCTTTTATGGTACCGGTATTCCAACTGCAATAATGGTTTTTAAAAGAGGAAGAAAAACTACAGATGTAATATTTATAGATGCCAGCAGGGAGTTTCAGAATAATAAAAACCAGAATAAGCTTTCCAGAGAGCATTTGGATAAAATTATTTCTACTTATAGAGAAAAGAAGGTTTTGGATAAATACAGTTATCTGGCAACTCTGGAAGAGATTAAAGAGAATGACTACAACCTCAATATTCCTCGATATGTAGATACTTTTGAAGAAGAAGAGCCTGTCGATATTCCTGCTGTTCAGAAAGATATTGAGCAACTTGAAGGTGAGCTTGATGAACTTCGGGGGAAGATGAACGGATATCTGAAAGAACTGGGATTTTAGGGTGGAAGAATTATCAGTAACAGAAGCAATACATGAAAAAATCTATACAATCCAACTGTCTTACGGGGAACTCAAAGTTTTAAGGTCGCAAATTGCGACCTTTGACAGGGCAGAGCGGGGGAGACACACAAAGGATAGATTTATAAATGAATAAAAAAAAGTCCCAACAGACGCTAGGTGATAAAATATCACACAAGGCACGTGGCCTACTTTCACAATCCCGGGACTCAGTTACAAATTTACACCAGCTGACCATTGTTGTCAACTAAATTGAATATAGGGAACCGTTGTGAGTTAATTAAAAGGAATATACGGAGCTTCAATATGGTAAAAATGAATGAAAGCAGGCCTGAACGGCAGAATATTTTTATTCCAAATGTTTCTGGCCTGTTTGTAAGTTTAGTAAAATATGGTATATTGAGACTGACAGTACCCGTCACGCTTAGCATCCTTAGGGATGATGCGGACCAGGACGGGTCTTTTTTATTAATAGATTCTGCATCAACTAATAGTTTCCATAAAAAATCTCAAGGCGAACCCGCCGCGCCTCTGCCTGCAAGCGTAATTCGGCGGGTGTTTTTTTGTTTATCAATCCTTTATTTATATACAAATAACTTTCTCTCTTTGGAAGGGTTCGATTATAAAAGGCCTTTATTTGGAGGCTGTAATTGATCACAATAAACGACAGCAGGTTGGGGGTTTAAGATATGTCAAATTATCAACAGTATTGGACAGAAGCAAAGCGACTTATCAATGACAATCATTTTTACGGCTATTCGGAAAGAACTACTTTTGCTCATGAGCTAAGACTATTAAGAGAAGGAATTGAAACCCATTTGCTGGAAACCGAACCGGAATCTACTCTTAAAATATCCGGAAAAATTATACGGTCAGATGGCAAGCTAATTGAAAAGGTGGATGATTCTGATGGTTCTGTAGGATATGAACTAAACTCCTTTTGTGTTTTATGGCTTGAAGCAGCGGCTCTTTGCCCTGTCCCGGGAAAGGGTTGGATTCCCCAAATTATTGAAATTGCAGATGGTGATGAATATGGATGCAGAAATGAATTTCTTCCTAATGTTGAAATTCTTCTTTCTTCTAAGGATATGCAATTACTGTATGACCACTACAAGGAAAGATATAGTGGGAAAAAAGATGGTGATTCGTCTTACTATATATTGAGTCATGCTGTAAAAATGGGGCAAGTCGCAAAAGCCATGGGTAATCCTGAACTGTATGAGGAATCGGTTAGAATCCACAGTAAAAAACTTAACAATATGCAGCTGCTGAATGTCCTCTCCTTTTATTTGGAACAGGACAGATCGGATTATGTGCTAAAGATGATCGGAAACACTGTTTGGGAAGAACGCTTTCAACCAGAGATGCTTGCTCTTAAAGAAAAAGTATTTCAACAAAAAGGTGATCCCGGGGCTTTAAAGGAAATACATAAACAACAGTTTATCCATTTTCGTTCAGCAGACAAGCTGAAAATCTACCTTAAAAATCTGGATAATGAATCACGAAACAAAGCAATAAATGAAGCTCTGGAATATGCTAAAGGTGATTCGGATCTTGTCAGAGGTCTGGAGATTCTGCTGGACTATCATCATTACGAAATGGCTTTGGAGCTTATACTCCAGAGAAGGGATGAGTTTGATAATACTTTTTACGGTTCCCTGCTTGGCCTCCTTGATCAACTGCACGGTAAAGAGCAAATTTTTCTTGAAGTATTAATTTACAGGGCTTTGCTCTCTGATATTCTAAACAGGGCTTACTCTAAGGCGTATAGATACGCCGCAGACTATTACCGTAAACTGGTAAAACTGGATAAGAAAATTGAAGTATATCCTGATAAAATGGAGAGTCATGAGAGTTTTATGGAAGAAATAAGGGCTAAACATTTCAGGAAGTATAGTTTTTGGAAGAGAGTGTGAATTTTGGGTGTAAATCCGGAGAGGATCTGAAATGATAAAAGTAAATGAAAATAGGCTAGGATACACAGAGACAAAAATTGGCTGGATTCCAGATGAATGGAAAATGCAGGAACTTATAGATTTAAGCATAAATGGAATTAATAATGGAGTATTCAATGATCCAAATAAGGTTGGTTCAGGATATCGTTTAATCAATGTTCTAGATTTGTACAATGAGCCATTTATAAATACTTCTAAACTTTCAAAATTACAATTATCTGAAAAAGAGTTTAATAATAAAAGAGTTTATTGGGGTGATATATTTTTTACACGATCATCAATAGTGCTTGAGGGAATAGCATTTAGTAATATTAATCTTGATGATTCTAATGATTTAACTTTTGATGGTCATGTGATGAAAATAACTCCAGATCAGGAAATATGTTATCCTCCGTATTTAAGATTTTTTTGCATATCTAACCCTGGGCGAAAGTTTTTTATGAGAAGGGCAAAATTGAGTACAATGACAACAATCGGTCAGGCAGATATTAAGGATCTGCCGGTTCCTCTTCCCCCTCTTCCTGAACAAAGGAAGATAGCAGAAATTCTCTCCACCTGGGATCAGGCTATAGAAAAGCTTGAGCAGATAATTGAACTCAAGGAACAGCGAAAGAAAGGACTGATGCAGCAGTTGTTAACGGGGAAGACACGGCTGCCTGGGTTTGGGAATCCAATTGAGAACGATGATGATATTCCTATGGGATGGAGAGAAGTAAGTTTAAGTCAAATATTATCTCGAATCGCAAATGGACTTACATATGATACTCAAAATGAAGTTGGAATACCTGTATCAAGGATTGAAACAATATCAAAAGGATATTTTAATTTCTCCAAGGTAGGATATTGCACTCATAAAGAAGCAAAATCGGAATATAAAATACAAAAAGGAGACATTTTATATAGTCATATCAATAGTATTTCACATATTGGAAAAGTTGCGTACTTTAATGATTCATCAGAAATATATCATGGAATGAATCTACTTTTGCTCAGATCAAATCAATCAGTAGATAGTTACTACATCTACAATGTTCTAAACTCAGCAATTGGTAAGAAAAATGCACTCCGATTAGCGAAACGAGCCATAAATCAAGCAAGTATCAATATCACTGAGTTGAAAAAGATTAAACTTATTTTACCTCAATTAAGTGAACAGAAAAAAATCCACAAAATAGCCTTGGCTCTTGAACAAGAAATTGATCTAATTAATAAAAAGCTCTTTTCAATCAAACTTATGAAAAAGGGTCTTATGCAAAAACTTCTTAATGGAGAAGTTCGGGTTAAACTATAGGAGGACAATAGATGGGTGAAATTTACAATATATATTGTGATGAGAGCTGTCATCTGGAAAATGACAGTATTCATCCTATGGCACTGGGAGCTGTTTGGTTGCCTATGGATAAAACGAAAGAGGTTAATAAAAGAATTAGGGAAATAAAATCTAAACACGGATTACCAAAAGCAGAAGCTAAATGGACAAAAATATCATCTAATTGTTATGAAATGTATATGGATCTGATTGATTACTTTTTTGATGATGATGATCTACATTTTAGAGGCCTTGTTATACCAGACAAACAATTACTACAGCATGAATATTTTGATCAAGATCATGATCAATGGTATTACAAAATGTTCTTTAATTTGCTTAAAATTATCCTAAGCCCCAAAAATAAGTATAGACTATATCTGGACTACAAAGATACAAATGGGAATATAAGGTTAAAAAAGCTGCATGAAGTTCTATGCAATAATTTTTATGATTTTGACAGGAATATCATTGAAACCTATCAGCTGGTTAAGTCACATCAAATCGAAATAATCCAACTTACGGACATTCTAATTGGAGCGTTAACCTATTATTACAGAAACCTCACAACTAATAGTGGTAAACTTGCCATTATTGATCGCATAAAAGAGAGAAGCAGGTATTCCCTTGATAATAATACCCTGTATCGTGAGGAGAAGTTCAACCTTCTTATTTGGAAGCCTCAAAAAGGTAGGAGTGAATGAAGAAGATGGTCCTTCCTGAATTAGTATTACTCGATGATTATGACAACAATTGGCAGAATTATCTTGAAGCAGTGTATTCATTTTTCGTTGAGGACTTTATTAAAAACAAGCCTTCTTTCAACGGAACAAGATTAGCCTTAAAAAGACATCCTATTATCAATGGTAAAGAGGCAACATTCTGGCATTTTACTACCAGCGGAAAGATTGAGGATGAAAGACTTCCTGATTTGAGAAGGTGTGAACGAATTCGATGGCCAAAACCAATCATTGAAAGTGATATTTGTGGTAAAGTTAAGGTATGGAAAAACAAACGAAGAAATGAAACAAGAATTTTGCTTTTCTTTACAAGTGAGAGCTATTTAGTTGTTTTGGCAGATCGTGGCGACTACATATTACCTTGGACTGCTTATCTGGTAGATAGAGAACACAGGAAAAGAAAGCTATTAAAAGAATGGGAAGCTTATAAAAAGGCTGAGGCCTCCGGTTAAGGGGCCTCGTTACTCCTTCTACGCAAGGCAGATGAGCTATTAACAGCTTATCCCTTTATCGGTAGAAAAGCAACTGAAATAAATTGAAAAATTGAAAAGGAGCTATAAAGTGGTCGTATCAAAACATATAGAAAAAAGGTTTAATGTAAAGACTTCTGACAGGAGAAGTCAGGGTTAAAATCGATGAGGTTGTGAGGATATAGTCATGAAGAGAGTGTGTCCATATTGCGAAAAATTTCGTGAAATTGAAATTGTAAAAAAGATGGAGAAATATATTATTCATGGTATTGAAATTGAATCTGAAGTAGAGTTCTCTCTTTGTACTGTTTGTGGAAAAGACTTTGCAACTATGAATCAAATGGACTTTTCTTTGACAAATGGCTATAACGCTTACCGTAAACTTGAGAATATAATTTTTCCTGAGGAGATTATCTCCATCAGACGAAAATATGGTGCGAGCCAAAAGATCTTTGCTAAAATACTTGATTTAGAGGAATCAGCATTAAAAATTTATGAACAAGGAACTTTGACTTCGAAGGCCGTTAGTGATCTTATCCGCTTGATGGAGGCATCTGAAAAATTTACTGAGATGTTTGGGAAAAATAAATATAAGCTATCTCCCAGCCAAATTGGAAAGTTAGAAAACATGCTAACGAAACAAAGTAGCTGTTCCGTAAGAAGTGTTTAATAAAATACAGGAGCTATAAAGTGTCCGTATCAGAATACAGAGAAGATTTTATTTCCCTCATTCCAGCTCTCCAACAGCTTATCAATCTTGGATATAAGTACATATCTCCAACTCAGGCAGAAGAACTTCGTGGAGGCAAAATCAACCAGCCTATACTTGATACAGTACTAAAGAATCAGCTGCATAATATTAATTCCTTCACATTCAAAGGTGAAACTCATAAATTCACAGTTTCAAATATAGAAAAGGCCGTTCAGGAACTTAGAGATATTCCCTTTGATAGTCTTATTACTACAAATGAACAGGTTTATGATCTTATTACTCTGGGAAAAAGTTTTGAACAGACAATTCAGGGGTATACACGCAGCTTCTCAGTTAAATACATTGATTGGGAGAATCCGGAAAACAATATCTTTCATGTTTGTGATGAGTTTGTTATCGAAAGAAGACATAGCCATCAGACACGAAGACCAGACATCGTTTTGTTTGTGAATGGTATTCCTCTAACAGTAATTGAGGCAAAACGCCCGGATAGACCAAATTCTATCAAAGAGGGTATAAGTCAGCAAATACGAAACCAGGGTGTCGATGAAATACCACACCTGTTTGTTTACAGCCAATTGCTGCTATCGATAGCTCAAAATCAGGCTTCTTATGCAGCAGCTGGAACACCTGATAAATTTTGGTCTGTCTGGAAAGAAGAATTTAGTCAGGAAGATAAAACCAGGCTTAACCATTCAATAAATAAAAAATTGAATGACGAAATCCTGCATAATTTATTTTCAGAGAGGAAGGACTGGCAAAAGAGTAAAATGGAGGAAATTTGGTCTGCTGGGGATAGGATTCCTTCTGCACAGGATAAAACTATCTATAGTCTTCTCAGGTCGGAAAGACTTCTTGAACTAACCCATAGTTTTGTTGTCTTTGATAATAAGATTAAAAAAGTACCCAGATATCAACAATATTTTGCTGTGAAAGAGACAATTTCCCGTATTACTCAGGTAAAGGGAGATTCAGTTCGTCCAGGTGGTGTTATCTGGCATACAACAGGCTCTGGAAAATCCATTACTATGGTACTTTTAGCTAAAGCTATCAGTCTTGAACCTTCTATTGTTGATCCCAAAATTATATTGGTTACCGACCGCGTGGATTTAGATGATCAAATTTACAAGACATTCAAAAACTGTGGTAAAGAGGTAGAGAAGGCCACCAGCGGGGAAGGTCTCTTTCGTCTTATTGCAGAGAATAAAGCCACCATCATCACCACCATTATTGATAAATTTGAAGCTGGTCTTAGAAAGAATAAATTACAATCAGAGAATAGAAACATTTTTGTTCTTGTAGATGAAAGTCACCGGTCTCAATATGGAATTGCCAATGCAAGTATGAAACGGGTTTTCCCTAATGCCTGTTATCTGGGATTTACAGGAACACCACTTCTTAAAAAGGAAAAAAGTACAGCCACTAAGTTTGGCGGCTTTATCCATTCATATACAATGAACCAGGCTATTACTGATGGAGTAGTCACTCCTTTAATATATGAAGGACGGATGAGTGAGCTTCGGGGTGATCAACAGCAGATTGATAAATGGTTTGACAGAATTACTTCTGACCTCACAGAAGATCAAAAACTCGACTTAAAGAAAAAGTTCCGCAGGGAAGAAGAGCTTAATAAGTCAGAAGAACGGCTTCAGGAAATAACTTATGATATAATCCAGCATTTTTCTGAGTTTAGGAATTCAGGACTCAAGGGCCAGCTGGCAGTTTCCTCCAGGCAGGATGCCATTAAATATAAGAAGTTCTTTGATGATTTTGGAGATATCTCCACTGAGATTATTATGTCACCTCCGGATACCAGAGAAGAACATACAGAAGTTGATGAAGCAGAAATACCTGAAGTACAGCGGTTTTGGAAATCAATGATGGATAGATTCGGCACAGCTAAAGCTTATCAGGATACCATTATTGACCGATTTAAAAGGTCTGATGAACCGGAGATTATTATTGTTATTGATAAACTTTTAACAGGTTTTGATGCTCCAGGGAATGGAGTTCTATATATAGACAAACGTCTCAAAGAGCACAACATTCTACAAGCCATAGCCCGGGTAAACCGTCTTTTTGATGGGAAGGAGCATGGGCTTATTATCGATTATCGGGGTATATTTGGTCAGCTTAACGAAGCCATTGAACTGTATAAAGCTCTGGAAGTTGAAGGCTTTGATAAAGATGATATTGTAGGCTCTGTAGTCAATGTTCTGGAAGAGATCGATAAGCTTCCTGAATATCATACAAATCTTTGGAGTGTATTCAGTGAGGTAGCGAATAAGTCAGATAGTGAAGCAATGCAGCTTCATTGAGGGCCAGAAGACATCAGACAAAAATTTTATGAAGCACTGAGACTCTATATTAATACCCTTCGTTTAGCTCTGACTAATGTAAGATTTCAGGAGCAAGTATTACCTGAAACCATTAAGCGATATAAAGAAGATTTGAAAATGTTCCTATCCCTTAGGAACGCAGTGAAACAACGCTATGGTGAGACTGTAGATTACTCGTCTTATGAAGTACAAATTCGCAATATGGTTAACAAATACATTGGTGCTGATGCGGTTAAAAATATCATAGACCTTGTAGATTTGTTTAGTATAGATGATTTTGAGAGAGAATTAGAAGGAATTGAAGGTGATGCTGCCAAAGCAGATACTATAGCATCCAGGATGAAGAAAACAATCCATGAAAAAATGCAGGAAGATCCTCTTCTTTATAAAAAACTATCAGAAGTTATCAATGAGGCGATTGCTGAACATAGAGCAAAAAGACTCTCTGATGCAGAATACTTAAAAAAAATTCGGGAAACTATGGATGAAATGCGATCCGAGGGCAGCAGTGATATACCTGACAGAATGAAAAAGCATAAGCAGGCCAAACCATTTTATCGGGTTATTTCAGAGGAACTGTCGAATAATATTATCAAAGAAACAGCCCCTGCCTACATCGCAACTGATGCAGCCATTAAAGTAGATGAAATTATTGAGCAATATAAAAAACGAGATTGGGTTAAAGACTCAGAAGTTCATAACCAAATTTTCAATGCCATAGAAGATTATCTGTTTCAGGTGAAAGGACGTTTTGACCTTGATTGGGATTTCTCAGCTATCGACAGGATTATTGAACAAGCTTTGGAGATAGCTAAAAGCCGTGAATTATAAGGTTCAGTATGGAAAGACAGAAATAAGTTTTACCCTGGATCGTAGAAACAGGAAGACTCTTGCCATTCATGTTTATCCGGATAAACACGTAGAGGTTATTGCTCCGGAAGATGCTTTAATGGATAAGATTCTTGAGAAAGTAAAAAAACGTTCCTCCTGGATATATAAGAAGCAATTAGAGTTCTCCCGAATGCAACCGGCTCAGCCAAAACCTAAATATCGAACAGGTGAGACTTTTAGATATCTCGGGAAGCAGTATAGACTTAATGTTTTTGATGGAGAGCCTTCATTAAAGTTAAAAAATGGTAGATTTCAGCTTTTATCACCAAATACTTACTCTTCAGAGCAGAGAGAAAAGCTTTTTTTAAATTGGTTTAGGGAGAGAGGAAAGAAAATATTTAAGGAACGGTTTATTGAATGCCTAAAAGTTTCTATAATTATAGGTATTGATGAAGAACCAGTATGGCAAATTAAGAGTATGGCTAAACGCTGGGGGAGCTGTACAAAAGAAGGGAAAATTTATTTGAATCCCGGTCTTCTTGCAGCACCAAAACCTTGTATAGATTATGTCATTTTTCATGAGCTTTGCCATCTGGTAGAGTATAATCATAGTTCCAGATTTTATACATTACTGACAAAGGTGTATCCCGACTGGGAGAAATGGCGGGATTATCTAAATGAGAATATTGAAGTGAGGATAGTATAAATCTCCCCGCATTAATGATTCCGGAAAATTGACTTTATTTGTAAAGTCAAAATAAGAATCACTTTCAGTCCACCGTTTACTCCTGAGCTGGCAGTGTTTCCATAATCCTACTGGCCTTAGTTGTGTCCAATTTTACCAGAAATATCAAAATACCGACACTCAGCAGTAGTGGAAACGTAAATATTATCATAGCTCTGCTGAACCCCGCATAGTCAATAGCCATTCCAAACAGAGTTGGACTAAGTGAAGCTGTAATAGTCATAACTCCCATCATGATGCCAAAAACCTCTCCTTTCCCAAGATGAGCCCCCATGCGGGTCAGCATGAGGTTTTGATTAATGATACAACCCGATCCAAAACCTCCGAACAGTGTAATCGCTATAGGATAAATCCATACAGGCAGATTAAAAGACAGGATAAGTATAGATGGGATTATTAGAATCGATGCTGCTATTATAATTACGAACGAACTAAAACGATCCGAAATTTTTCCAGCTATAAGGGATCCGATAATACCCCCCAAAAAGAAAAATGCTGTTCCATAGGCAGCTATCTTTTCTCCAAATCCAAAAAAATTGACAAAAATGGTGGGTAGAAAATTCAAAATTGCCGACACACTCATCATTCTTAGAATGATACTAACCAGGAATAGATTGAATTGCAGGATCTCATTTCTACCGGTTTTTGTTAAACGATTCTCCTGGTCTTTATTTTTATTAATTTTAGGAGGAATGACAGAAGTAAAATGATATATCAGTCCCATTACCAATGCCGGTATTGCTGTCAGTATAAGAATCCCACGGATACCGATCCACTGGATCAGAGAACCGTTTATCAGGAACATCAACAGGATAGCACCGGTGCCGAAGCCTTCGTAATATCCCAGTACTTTTCCCTTGTTTGCAGAATAGCTTTCATCAATTATTGTATACATGACGGGATGGAAAGTACTCATTCCGACTGCAGTTATAGAAATCAGCAGTATGAAAACAGGAAGAGAAGAGGCAAATCCTGAAGCAATCAATCCGGCTGAAGCCAATATAAAACCCAAACTGAGAATATTTCTACGGGAAAAACGGTCTGATAGTTTACCCATAACAAAAGATCCAGCTGCCGCTACAGCGAGATAGATTGTCAGTATTCCTCCGGCCTGTGTGTAACTCAGATTATATCTTACCAGCAAAGATGGAAGAACAAGGGGAAGTATAAACCAGTACAGGTCATTGGCACCGTGACCAAATAATTTAGATTTCATTA
>JAJRQE010000083.1 GCA_024280415.1 Spirochaetota bacterium
AATCTGTTCGACTGTGCATGGTTTCATTTTACTGCCAATGTACCTGAGGTAGAGACAAATAAAAAAATTGTACTTCTTATCGATGTAAATGGGGAATTATGTGTTTATGATGAGGGTGGAACCCCGGTAAGAGGTCTTACAAATAAATCATCAACATTTGATAAAAGACTTGGAGCCCCAACTAAAAGAGTTTTTCATATTTTAGATCAATCTTCAGGGGGAGATAAGATAGATATATGGGCAGATGCCGGATGCAATGATCTGTTTGGTGAGTTAAAAGAGAATGGAACTGTTAAAGAGGCGGTCATTGCTATCTGTAATGTAGATGTTCGCAGCCTCTATTACGACTTTGAGGTTTTGTATGATCTTATGAAAGTACTTGACCCGAAAACTGCACGATATAGCCGGATACATAATGTACTCATGGAAGCAGGTTATATATTCAAAACGTTTTCTCAGGATGAAATAAAAAAAGCAAGGGATATCCTTGCGGTTGAACTTGAAAAACAGGGAGGTGATCCCTCCCTTACTGTCAGTGCTGTTGGACATGCCCATATTGATCTGGCCTGGCTGTGGCCGATCAGGGAAACCAAACGGAAAGGGGCTCGTACTTTCGCGACTGTTCTCGATCTGATGAACCGCTATCCCGATTATATTTTCGGGGCAAGTCAGCCTCAGCTTTTCCAGTGGATGAAAGAGACTTATCCTTCTCTGTATGAAAAAATCAAAAAACGTATAAAAGAGGGACGGTTTGAAGTCCAGGGAGCCCTGTGGGTCGAGGCTGACACAAACATCCCCTCGGGAGAATCCCTTATCCGTCAGCTGCTTTATGGAAAAGAATTTTTCAGAAAAGAATTTGGCAAAGAGATGAACTATCTATGGGAGCCCGATGTATTCGGCTATAGTGCTGCTCTTCCCCAGATTCTTAAAAAAAGCGGGGTAGATTATTTTATAACCCAGAAATTATCCTGGAACTTAATAAACAAATACCCCCATCATTCATTTAAATGGAAAGGAATAGATGGTTCGGAAGTGTTAACCCACCTGCTCCCCGAGGAGACTTATAACGGACCTGCATCCCCTGCTTCAATTGTGAAGATAGAGGATAATTATCTGGACAAGGGAATCTCTGATCAATGCCTTATGGCTTTCGGCATTGGTGACGGCGGTGGCGGCCCGGGGGCTGAACATCTGGAAAGACTTAAAAGAATGCAAAACCTTGCAGGCCTGTGTCCCGTTGAGCAGAGGACGGTTGCGAATTTTCTGACAATATGGGAAAAAGATAAGGAACGTTTCGCAACCTGGGACGGTGAACTCTATCTTGAAAGACATCAGGGGACATTTACGACACAATGTAAAAGCAAATGGTATAATCGCCGAATGGAGCTAAGACTGCGGGAACTGGAATGGAAAGCTGTTCTTTCAGGGCTTGTGTCGGGAACTGAATATCCTGCAGAATCCCTTGAGCGTATCTGGAAGGAGGTCCTCCTGTATCAATTCCATGATATTCTCCCGGGATCATCAATTAAAAGAGTTTATGATGAATCTCTGGAGAGATATTCTCTTATGCTTAAAGAAACAGAGGATCTGATTTCAGATTTTGAGTCTCAAATCCTTAAGAATATTGATACCTCCAGGTATAAAAAGCCATATGTTCTCCAAAACTCCCTTTCCTGGGATAGGGAAGAATGGCTGAAGGTGGAGAATACCTGGAAGAAAATTCTGGTTCCCGGGATGGGTTATACAGCGATTGATGAGGTTTCAGATGGTACCCCTGTTGTAGATCATCTGACAGCACAAATCCAAAGACTGGAAAATGAACTTCTTGTAATCAATTTCAATGAGGATGGAAGTATAAGAAGTATTTTTGATAAGGAATTCCAGAAGGAAATTCTTTCTCCATCGGGAACGGGTAACTGTGTTTCCATATATGAAGATGGCGGGGATGCCTGGGATTTTTCCCTTAACTACCGTGACAATAAACCGGATTACTTAGTTTTAAATAGTTCTGAGACTGAAATTGATGGTCCGAAGGCAAGTATTACTCAACACTACAGATATCAAAAATCAGAAATGAAACAGCAGATTGTTCTTACTCAGGGAAGCCGTCGAATTGATTTTATTACCCGGATCAACTGGCAGGAACCGGGGAAAATGATTAAAACCAGTTTTCCTCTTGAAGTCAGGTCAGATCATGCAGTTTGTGAAATCCAGTTTGGAAGTATAAAAAGACCGACCAATTCCAATACAACATGGGAAATGGCCAAAGATGAGATCCCTGCTCAAAAATGGGTTGATATCTCCGGTCGTAATTACGGAGTAGCTTTGCTGAACGATTCCAAATATGGCTATCGGGTTAAAGATAATACACTGGAATTGACCCTGCTGCGTTGTGTCCGCTATCCTGGTCCATTAATCCATAAGGAGGATTCTACAGGCAAAATCCCCGGTTATACAGATCTGGGTGTGCATAACTTTACCTATTCTCTGTATCCCCATTCCGGTGATTATGTTGAGGGAGGTGTTGTTCAGGAAGGATATGAGCTGAATATCCCTCTTTCAATCCATTCCTGTTCTCCTGAAAAAGGCTCTTTACCGGAGACTTTCTCCTATATGAAAGTTGAATCTCCGTCGGTAATTATTGAAACGGTTAAAAAAGCTGAAAGGGGCCGCGAAATAATAATTCGTCTTTATGAAAGTGCCGGGGATCCATGTCATACTTTCCTGCAGTTGAGTTTCCCGGTTGCGAAAGCCCTGCTCGTCAACCTGATGGAAGAATCTATTGGTGAAATAGCGGTAAAGGAGGGAAGGATTGAGCTGGATTTTACTGCTTTTGAGATTTTGACAATAAGACTGTTTTAGTCAGATCTGGACTAATCTTTTTTCTGAAATTTTCAGTGCAGATTGACATTTATCTACTTGCTTTGTAGGATAATAATTATTATGGGTAAAAAAGTAACTATTCACGACATAGCATCTCTTGCCGGTGTAAGCCCCAGTACAGTTTCAAGGGTTATGAATCACCCTGATATTGTAAATGGGAAAACCAGAGATTCTGTTTTTAGTGCAATAGAACAGTTAGAGTATATTCCTCAGGCATCAATACAGAGTGGCTCGGAAAAAAAATCAATTATTGGACTCGCAGTTCCTGATATTAATCTGCCTATGCTTGGTGGAATCATCAGGGATCTGAACTCTGAGCTGGCAGCCACAGAATATGATCTTCTACTTATCAATATGAAGGGTGAGAGGGTTGTCTCTAAATTTTTTATTGAAAATACAAATTACAGGAAGAAAATTGATGCTATAATTATCTTTTCTGCAATAATGGATGAAGCAGGTGTAGATTTTTTCAGAGCTATTAATGTACCGGTTGTTATAATACAAAACAGATGCAGTCAGGAAAAATCTATCTCTACAAATAACTATCTTGGAGCTTTCGATGCCGTTAAGTATCTTATAAGCAGAGCATATAAAAAGATTGCTTTTATTGGTTGGGAACCCGAGGATACTCATTTAAATGATCGTTTTTATGGGTATAAAAATGCAATCGAAAAAGCCGGGATTGTATTTAATCCTGACATGACAGCCTATGCTCCTCTAAGTGTAGATGGAGGGTATGCTGCTACGAAAACCTTATTGGAAAAAGTAAAACCTGATGCAATTTTTTATACGTGTGACAGTATGGCTTTTGGTGGGTATAAATATTTTACAGATTCCGGGTTATCAATACCCGGGGATATTGGAATAGTCGGATTTGATGACTATGAGATGGCCTCTGTTGTCGGGCTTACAACAATGAAGCAATTTATTGGTGTAAAAACCAGAATGGCTGTATCTTATTTACTGGACAGGTTGTCGGGAAGAATAAAAACTCCCAATGCTGAGGAAGTATGCATTACTCCCCGACTTGTAATTCGCGGGTCTACTCTTTAACGCCCCCGGCAGTCATTCCTCCTGTAAGTTGTTTTTGTATCAGCATAAATAAGACAATAACAGGAATGGCCGATAGCATGGAAGCTGCCATTATTCTGTCCCAAATTGCGTTTTTAGATACAAAAAGCTGACGTAGCCCCAGTGGCAGGGTATTTAATTCAGCGAATGATTTTAAAAATACTGAAGCAAATAGATATTCATTCCATGCGATCATGAATGCATAAATAAACACTGTAACTATTATTGAGATTGATAATGGAATAACTATTCGCCAAATCACTCCAAATCTTGAACATCCTTCAATAAGAGCTGATTCCTCTATGGAATACGGAATAGTTCTGAAGTAATTCCCCAGCATGTATAATGATACTGGTAGAGTAAGTACCATATAAATCGTCATTAATGTAATAAATGCACCAACGGAAGTCGAGATAAGTCCAAATTTTGCAGACAATATATATAGCGGAATAAGTAGTAGTATGGGGCCGAACATATAGACAAGCAGTACACTTCTCTGGATGATTCCGCGACCTTTGTATCTGACCCTGCTAAAAGAGTAGGCACCAAAAATTGCTATTAGTACAGAAATGAAGGCGGATGAAAATGCCAGGATTAAGGAATTAAAGAAGAACTTGAAAAACGGAAATACATCTCCTGTTGATTTATATTTATCAAGAATTTCTTTCTTTTGTTTTTTACTAAGTTCTGTATTCTCTTCGAGTAAATTAAGTACAGATTGAGGCACCTCTTTTTCAGCCTGACCAATATTCAGTAATTCTTTATATGCATCTATATTTAATTTGCTTGGGATAAGTGATGGATTTCCCCAATCCCATTGATACTTGAGAGAGGTTGACAGCATTTGGATAAAAGGAAAGATTGCAAATAAAACAACAATGAATATAGATAAAGCAAAAATACTCTTTTTTAACAAATTTGTGCTGGTTACCATTTTAATACCCTTTTTACATAAATTAAGATAAATCCAATTAATAAAATAAACTGTATCATGGCTATTGCAGCACCATGACCAATATCCATAATTCCGGTAAATGCCTTTAAATATGTATATATGGGTAGTACTTTTACGTTCTGTGTTAAGAGAAATACTTCTTCAAATTTATTGAAATTCCAGATAGCTCTTAGAAGAATAATGGAACCCAGAAGAAAATATATTTCGGGGAATGTAATATATCTGAATTTTTGCCATCCTTTACAGCCATCAATTTCCGCGGCTTCATATAATCCTGTATCGATGGCCTGTAAACCTGCTAATATCATTAAATAGGAGAATGGAAAGTTTTTCCATATTCCAAAAAGTATAGCAACATATATTGATGTGTCAGGAGATCTTATTAGATTTATTCTTTCTGTAAAGAGATGGAGTTTGTCGTAGGCTATGTGCATGAAGATCCCGTTAACTGGATCAAATATAAACTGCCACGAGTAAACAACCGCAATAACAGGAGCAACATAGGGTAAGAGTATCAGACTGCGGACAAGGCCTCTCAGTGGAAACTTTCTGTTCATCAGCAGTGCAACACAAAGGCCTACAAGTGTTGTGCCCAGTGTTGTGAAAAGTACATACACGATTGATGTGGTTACAGATTGCCAAAAGGCAGGATCTGTAATTATATTCAGGTGATTTTGAATACCAGTAAATTCATTATTTCCTGTAACTTTTACTTCGAAAAAACTCAGGAAGATGTTATAAACAATCGGATAAAGTACTAATGATACAATTATGATTAGTGAAGGGAGAATAAGAAACCAGCCAAATTTCTTTTCCCTGTCCTCCAGAATAGATCCTCTGGTAAATATACTTTTAGATATTACACTATCGCTATTCATTTATCCTCCTGTGCTTATCAGATATTAGTCAATTATGTAATTGCAGGTAATGGGTTTCAAACGAACCCATTACCTTGTTTTGAATATGGTTTTAGTTAATTAGTTTTTTCATTTCAGCTTCTGCCCATGCCATTGCTTTATCAACATCCATTCCTTCCTGAGTAATTTTATAAATCATTTGAGGAATAATTTTTTTGGAATAGATTGTACTTGCAGCTTCAATTCTGTTGCCTTCAACAATTCCAAAACTTTCAATCTTATTCAGACCTTCCGTAATCTCTATTATTTTTTCTGCCCCATATTTAGAATAAACACCTTTGGGATCATTTAGAAAGCGCTCGGTATTGGCAACACCTTCAAATACAGGCATCATACCGCCAACTGCCATGTGAAGATATGTTATATAGGCATTAGGTGAATAGAGGTAATTGAGAAAATCGAGAGCAGCTTCTGTTACATCCGGATTGTTTAGTTTTGGAATGGCCATGGATACAACTGCTCCAAAACCTGCATCTTTTTTATTAGTAAGAATAGTTGCAGTTTTTGTATTTTTAACCAGATCAGGATCAAACTCCGCACCCTTAAGACCTTCAAAATTATCAGATGTAAGCGATCCCATGGCAACTTCAAAGACGGCCAGATCATCCATTATGTATGTTGAATAGAAGAACATTGCCATTCTTCCCTGAAGATAATAATCTCTTGCCCTCCATGTTTGAGGTCCGGGAGGTGTGGTTTTTGCAAGGCGGGCATAAAATTCAACTGCTTCTTTCATCTCAGGAGAGTTGAAAATCAGCTTTCCATCTTTATCAAACAGTCCTGCATTGTTTGACATTGCAATAGGTGTAAAACACTGTTCATCGTATGATTCTGTTTCCATTGTTCCCAGAAGGATCCCGTAAATATTCTTTTCCGGGTTATAGAAGTACTCTGCAGCTTTAGCAACTGCATCCCAGGTGGTAGGGGGCTCCAGACCTGCTTCTTTAAACCAGTCGGCACGGTACCATATACCCTGTATCATTCCGTGATAAGGTACTCCGTAATAGGTGCCTTTATCTTTTGCTTCAAACAGTCTTAAAGCACCATCGAAAAATTTATCTTTTCCAACTCTGTCAAGAAGGGCAGAAGATGCATCAGTATCCAAAATCCCTTCAGATCCCAGTGCTACTGCTATTTCTGCATCTATTTCAATTATTGATGGTAATGTTCCTGCGGCTGATGCTGCCCGCATGTTCAATGCCATGTCATTCTCATCGACGGGAACCAGTTTGATACTGATATCGGGATTCATAGCTGTATATGTATCAATTAGCATCTGGATAGTTGTCATGCGATCAGATTGTGTCTGTCTTGTCCAGAATTCCAGTTCCACAGGTTCTGAGCTTGCAGTTTCCTCCTGTCCGCCTGCGAATATGTAACTTGAAAATGACAGCAGGAAGATGGAAAGTAGTAATAATACGATTGACTTTTTCATAAAGTCCTCCTTTTATATTTCATCTCACAAAGTGAGAATGATTACCTGTAAAGGTTTTTTTCTATTGGTCACTCTTTTAATATTATTTATTCTAAATCAGGTTTTTTTTGTTGTCAATGAAAAATAATGAAAATGAATGAAAATTTCTGCAAAAATCATCGAAATACTTTGACTAAATGGTGTATATTGAATATAATGTCAATTATACAAAGTATAAATGAAATGTTTCATGTTTATATAAATACATTTCATTAATGGCAAGTGTTTGTCTGGACTAAAATAAACTATAAGCTTAGGTGTCAGTTTGGAGAAGATTGTGAAAACAAAATATAAAGCCCACATTATTTCCCACACACATTGGGACCGGGAATGGTATTTAAACAGCAAGTATACAACTGAATGGCTTGTCCCATTCTTTAATAATCTGTTTACCATGCTGGAAAAAGAAAGTGATTATATCTTTGTCCTTGATGGACAGATGTCCATGATTGAGGATTTTTTTGAAGAACTGAATAAGTCCGGTGTCAGTTCTAATATATACAGACAGCAAATCAGGGAATGTGTAAAACAGAAAAGGCTTTTTATTGGTCCATACTACCTTCAACCTGACTGGCAGCTGTTGAGTGAGGAATCTCTGGTACGGAATATGCTGATTGGTAATCAGATTGCATCCGATTTAGGGGGGTCAATGAATGTAGGCTGGATGATGGATAATTTCGGACAGATCTCTCAGACAGCACAGATTCATAAAGAATTCGGCATGAAGGGACTCTATGTCTGGCGTGGAGTCGAGATGGATCCCGAAGATGTTCAGTCAGAGTTCCTGTGGGAATCTCCCGATGGAACAACTATTCCTTCCATCTATCTCCTCGACAGTTATCGAAATGTTATGCGCCTTGCTGAGTATGAAGATATAATGGAGAAGAGGGTCTATGCTGAAGTGGTTAAACTGAAACCATTTACAACAACGCGCAATATTCTCCTTATGAATGGATACGATCAGGAGATGGTACCTGATGATATTCAGCCTTTTATTAAGAATAGACAAATGGATACTGATGATCTAACTGTTTTCCAGAGCAGTCCTGAAAGATTTATGGAAGCAGTTATGGAAGAGAAGCCTTCCCTTAAAACTTTAAAAGGTAGTCTCTACAGCGGTAGGTTTATTGCGGTCTTTCCAGGTGTTATGTCAGCCAGAATGTATCTGAAACTGCAGAATGATGATCAGCAGAAAGCACTTGAAAAAAGAACTGAACCTCTTTCCACACTCGTCTGGGCTTTGGGGGGAGAATATGATGGGCAGCTTATTACTGAAGCATGGAAGACTCTTTTAAAAAATCATCCCCATGACAGTATCTGCGGGGTTAGTATTGATGATGTCCACACTGACATGGAGGAAAGAACCAGATATGTGAATCAGTTATCATCTTCCCAGATTCTGCAGAAGCTTAAAGAGTTAACAGGGCTGATAAATACATCAGATATGAAAGATGAAGAAGTAAACGTTGTTTTTAATACTGCTTTCTACAAACGTGGCGAAGTTGTTACCTTTGAAGATGAAACTTTCTTTGTTAATTTGCCCCCTATGGGTTATAAAGTTATTGAGAAATCTTCCAAACCGGATTCTGATTTAGTACTGGATGGATATAGGGTTGAGAACTCTTTGATTATACTTTCTATTAATCCAAATGGTTCATTTAACATTGAATATAAAAATAGCGGCAGAGTTTTTGAAAATCTTGGAGTAATTGAAGACAGAGCAGATACAGGGGACGAGTACAATTATTCATACCCTGATTTTGACAGTACCATAACAACATCCTGTACCAAAGCAGAAATTTCAATAAGTAAAAAAAGTAGTATCAGGGTTGTTTTTAGAATTAAAATTGAAATGGAACTTCCCGAGTCGGATGCGGATAATCATACAGAACGAAGTAAGGTTTTAAGGAAACTACCCATTGTAACTTACTTAACGTTAGATGCTGATTCTCCGGTTGTTAAGTGCAGAACTGTTGTTCGAAACACGGTAAAAGACCATATAATGAGGGTTTTGTTTCCATCGGATATTAAAACTGATTATTCATATGCAGGAAGCCCCTTTGATATTACAGAGAGGCCGATCCATATTGAGGATTATGATGAATCTTCAATTCCGGAAGATGTAAGAAAGGTAATAGTTGGAGCCCGGGAGGCAAAACCCAATACTATTTTTCTTAACAGGGAATTCGTAGATCTGAATGATGGTGCAGAAGGTCTTGCGGTTTTATCCAAAGGTCTGCCTGAGTACCAGGTGGTTGAAAAGGAGAACATAATTGCCCTTACCCTGTTTCGATCTGTAGGATGGGTAGCAAAGGATATTAATTCCCGGATAGGAGATGCCGGGCCTATGATTTCTACACCAGGAGCTCAGTGTTTAAGAGAAATGTCATTTGAATATGCTGTTTATCCTCATGAGGGAGATGTCTATAGCGGTAATGTCTGCAGGGAATCTGATATTTTTAATTCTCCGGTTATCAGTCTTATAACTGACAGGCACGAAGGTGTGCTTGATAAAGAAGAATCATTTTTTAATTTTTCCAGTACCTTAAATAGTTTTAAAGTGACATCCTGCAAGAGAAGTGAGGATAGTAGATCAGTAATTATAAGGGGTTTTAATTCCAGTGAAACCAGGATAGATGTTAATTTGGAATCATTCTTTAGAATAGAGAGAGCATGTTTTACCAATCTTCTTGAAAGGGAAAAAGAAGAGCTGACGGTAGAAGGGAATAATATTTCTTTTGAAGTTAAGGCAAAAAAATTATTACTATGAAAATTGATATTGACCGAATGGATTTTGCTCCTTCTTCTTGCAATGCTGAGATACTGGAAGATGACAGTGTTAACGAAGATTTTAGTAGTTATAAGTACTGCCCTTCCGTAACAGAGGAAGACCTAAGAAGTGAAAAACTTCGGGCAGAGAATATGAAAGGAGGTCTCGACAACCCCATGACAGCCAGGACAGCCCTTGAAGCGCAGTTATCTGCAATACTTACGCAAAATCGTATAGATGAAATTGAGACAAAAAATCTTGGATATAAATTAAATGAGGCTCGAGTTCAAAGAAGAGTCTTTGATTATATAAAAGAGTATGAAGCTCCTGAGATAGAATGAAGTCCCTTCTTGTCTGCAAGACCTGGCGCAGTAAAGACAACTATATCTCTAAATTGGAATAGCTCCCCTGTTTAAGTCTTATTCATTTGGTATGTGTATAAGATTACCTGTCTTTCTCCATCCTTACTTTAACATCTCTAATGGTTCCTGAAAAAGGGCCTGGAGTCTCCATTTTTATTGAACACAGAGCCGCTGCATAGCGAACAGATTCTTCAGGATCATGATCAAGCCTCCATGCAAGATATGCGGCAAAGGTTGTATCTCCACGCCCTGTTCGTCCTGATAGATTTGAAGGTGTGAAGGGAGCTCTATAAATTTTGTCGTCCATCAGCACAATAACTTCAGTGTTATGAGTGACCATAACCTCTTTTGCACCCCAGTCTGCAAGTATATGGGCTGCTTTCTCCCTGTCTTTTACTCCAGTCAGTATTTCAGCTTCCGCAGCATCTGTTTTTAGATAGGTTATTAATGGAAGAAGCTCCTTTTTTGAGTTCCAGTCTTTAAATAGTAACTTCCCATTTTCACTGCACCTGAGTAAACCCTGGGCATCAATAGCCACTTTGCCTTTTTTATTAAGATAAGGAATAAAATTATCCGGGATTTCTCCCCTGAACAACCCTGCCAGATGATATATTTTACTGTCGCTTTCAGGTAAACTCTCTGTAGTAAAAGGATCTGCCTGTGAAAGCAGTGTAACCTTTCTTTTTTCCTTATCTGCAGAGAAATAGATATTTTCTATACTTGTAGTGGCTTTTGACTCAAGTCTTATTACATCAACCCCATCTGCTCTCATTCCGTCCAGTTCCTTGTCTGCGTCCTCTGATGCTCTGGTAATTACCAGGACATTTTTACCGGATCCGGCTGCTGCCGCTGACGAATAAATAACTGGTCCTCCGGTAAGTCTGACTTCATCTTCCTTGTAAATCATAATATCTCTTGATATGTGGCCAATCATTGTTATATCATTCATGTTCGCTCCTTATAAATAAGAGTAACAGAAATAAACAGGTAGTAAAAAAAATGTTTAATATGCAAATAAAGCATATTAAGGAAAAGAAGTTAACTAGAATTTATTAAATTAAAATTCTAAAATAATCGTAACTATTTTTTTATTTTATATATTACATAGTTCCAGTGGACTATTTCGGGAACCAGAAAATTTTCCATTTTTTTGAACATATTTTCGTACTCAGCTTCTCTTTTGCTTCTTGTTTTGGGAACTACTATATAATCATTGTCGGACAGTTCTCCATAACAGAACATGCTTTCGTCCGGATTGGCTTTAAATTCATCCATTACCAATGCAAGAATTTTGACACCTCTGCATTTTTTTAGAATAATATGTTTTCTCTCACTTTCCTCTTTGGTATGTACGTAGAGTTTTTTATCATAAATAGTATTTGTAGACTGAATAATAAAGTCAAACTTAGTAGCAAGATAAAAATTATTATCATCTCCTACAATTGTATTGCCAATAGTATCAATTTTCCCTGCAGGTGTGTAGAGTGTTATATGGTCAGAACTATTTTCCGGTTCCATAAGATTTTTTATGACTCCAAGATTATGTGTATATAAATGATAATGTATTTTGTCTTCCTTTGATCGTGCAGCAATAATACTTGCAAGATGATAGATGTTAGTACCGGATCCAAGTAGTATTTTAAGGGAAACATTTGTTTTCCATGTTTCAATACTGTTTATTATCTGATCGTAAATACCGTTGGCTATTTTAAGTTTGTGGGTAAGGTAAAGATGTTGGAATTGTGTATAGGAGGTCATGCCTGGATAGATGGTAAGATCAAAACTTTCAGGGTCTTCTTCTGATTTAATTTTTTTAAAGAGATGAACTCCCAAAATATCTTCATATCGCTTAATCTGAGTATATATCCAGGTGCAGCTTGTATATTTAATACTATGTCTCTCTTCAAGATAAGATTGTATATCTGAAATCGGGATAATAAGATCAAAAATCGACTTTTGATTTATTGAATCGTACCGTTCTGAGAAAAGTGAAAAAATATTTGATATTAGTTCTTTTTTTCGAAGCCTGTGCTTTCCTGGAGTCTGTTACATTAAATTCTCCTATTGATTATCTCTTTTATAACTATATCATGGTTTTTCTTTTTATTTCTCTGAAATTCATTTTTAGTACATTTTTCCGATTTAGGCATTTAGTGCATATTATGCTAAATATGGCAAATAAGCTTTAGTAATTAAAATTTTGACAGTTTTTATAAACCAGGTATACACTGACGAATCTTTTATAAGGAATTGCCATGGATACTTGCTATACTTTAATAACAGCTCATAGTGGTTGTGAAAATACACCTCCTAACTCTATGGAATCAATTGTTGTAGGGATGGAATCTGGAGCTGATTTTGTTGAAGTCGATGTCAGAGCTACAAAAGATGATCTTCCTGTTCTATTTCATGACGATTTTTTAAAAACTGAGAGTCGAGGAGTGGTCAAGATTAGCGATTATACATTGGATCAGCTAAACAGCTTTATTAAAATTGATTTAAGTAATGGTATTCACATACCGGAAATCATTACTCTAAATGATGCTTTTTTTATTGCAAAGGATTTTGGCAGAGAATTAAATCTTGATGTAAAAGATGACAGATGTATAGTTCCCATGATAGAAGAGGTTAAAAAAGCAGATATGATTAATTCAGTCATTATTTCTGGATGTGAATACGAAAGAGCTGCTTCTTTGAAGAAAAATTTTCCTGAATTACAGGTACTTCTCAATCTGAATGAAAAAATGTTTCTTTCTAATGAAAGGTCAGCATCTTCAATCGCAGATGAAATTTGTCAAAGAGCTGTAATGGCAACATGTTGTGGAATCAATATTCAGTATAAGTACCTAACCAGGGAGCTTATTCAGACAGCCCACAAACGCTTCCTTCCGATCTCAATCTGGACTTTAACAGAGAATGATAATCCTGATGACTATTTAAATATGGGTCTTTATTCAATTACAACACTGGCTGTAAGTCTTCTTGTAGGAAGAAAGAATAATTTTATTAAAAATATGGCATTAACCGGTATATTACCGGAAAAAATATAGGAGGCTTTTATGAAGCGAAAGATTTCATTTTTTTTAGTTGTACTTCTAATTATCCCTTTTTTTGCATTTGCAGGAGGCGATAAGGAAGAAACATCAGATGGTCCCAAAGAGATAACTCTTAGAATATGGACTAAAGCAGGAGCGACAGAAGAGTGGAG
>JAJRQE010000084.1 GCA_024280415.1 Spirochaetota bacterium
CAGTTGGAGAGCAGTCCTCAATAATTGTTGATGCTCATTTTCAACGTATTTTCAATGGAGATTCAGTTGAGAATGTGATGGTTATTTTTGAAGACAGAACCAAAATTATTAATATTGAAAAAGAACTGGAAGCTGCCAGAGGAAAGAGTCAGAGTGAACTGGAGCAGATTTCGGTAATTCTTAGAGCTGGTCCTGAATCTTTTCTTGAGTTTGTAGAGGGTGCAGAGAAGAATATCAGCGAATCCCTTTTATCACTTCCCTCTATAAACGAATCTGAATCTCTCAACAGTATAATGAGAAATCTCCATACTCTGAAAGGGTCAGCAGGATATATGGACCTGAAGATTTTGGCAGAAAAAGTACATGAAGCAGAGAGTATGATAGTTTCCATGAAGGAGAATGGTTTTACTGAGAACGATTCTAAAATTATTGAAGAACAACTTGGGTTTCTGGCTGGTGAATTGGAAGGGATAAAGGGCATTACAGACAGATTCAGTCGATTTTCCGGAAAAGAAACTCTACAGCTGTCTGGAATTGAGCAGTTTTTTGAGACCCTTGAACGTATGGTTGAGCAGTTGGCAGGGGATATGGAGAAGGATATTTCATTCAGCACCAGGAGTAATGTCAATGATTTTCCCTATTTGAATGAGATGAAGGATCCGGTTATCCACCTTATTAGAAATTCAATTGATCATGGAATTGAGGATAAATTTGAAAGATTGGGTTTCGGGAAAGAGGGTACTGCCAAAATAGAGCTGGAAATAGGAATCCTCCGGGATGGAAGCTACAGAATTGTTGTTTCGGATGACGGAAGGGGGATTAATTTTCAATCTGTTAAAAAACGTGCTGTTGAAAGGGGAATTTTGGAAAATGGGGAAGTATCGAACCTGGAGCTGGCAGAGCTGTTGTTTTCCTCAAGTTTCAGCACCAGAGAAGAGGTTGGAATGATTTCCGGAAGGGGAGTTGGCCTTGATGTGGTATCGGACGCTGTAAAGCAGCTGAAAGGAACTATTTCCATAGCTACTACAGAGAATAGAGGAACAAAATTTATTATAAAACTACCAGGTATTAATGGAGAGTAATTAACAGATGAAAAAATTGATAGTAATTATGATCATTGTCATTCTGGGGTCATGCTCAAAAGCTGTTGAGAATAAGGTTGCTCCGATTTCTTTAACGGAAATAAGTGGTTTGTCCCTTTGGAATCGAATTTCAGCTGAAACAGATTATAAAACCTACTCCTATTGGCCTGGGCATGAGGGGATTCAGCCGGGGCAGGCACCTCATGGAGTTTATCATCAAATCTATATTAACAGAGTTCTTGCAGAGGCTCTTCCTGTAAAAAAACGTATTGCCGGGAATGGTACAATAATCGTTAAAGAAAACTTTACCAACGAGAAGATTCTTGATTCCATAACTGTTATGGCAAAAGTAAAGGATTTTAACCCCGAAGCAGGGGATTGGTTTTGGGCAAAATATTCACCAGAAGGTGATGTTCAGGCCGAAGGAGCTCCAGGGGGATGTATATCCTGTCATGAGGGGATGGAGGATAACGATTTTATTATAATCCGCATGCTGGATGCTGAACTGAAATAGATCCATCTCCTCTGTTTTCAGTTAGGAGCTGTTTTTTTTATTTAATATGTGACAAAGAGCAAAAGTATCTAAAGTCCTGAAGGTTGCAATACCGTTAATTAGCAGGTATCATTGTATTATGATAGATATAAAAATTTTATCTGTAGGCGGTTCAATTGTTGCTCCGAACACAGTCGACAAGCAATTCCTTATAAAATTCAGAAAAACTATTCTGGAATATCTTGATAAAGATACGGGCAGAAAACTTGTTCTTGTAGTAGGAGGGGGCGGTCCTGCAAGAGCCTATCAGAAATCCTACAGAGAAATTGTTGAAGTTCCTGATCCTGATTTACAGGATTGGATCGGTATAATGGCAACACGATTAAATGCTGAACTTCTAAGGGGTATTTTTGCTGGATACTGTACGGAACAGGTAGTTACAGATCCTACCTCTATTAAAAATTTCGAAGGGAGGATTCTGGTTGCAGCAGGATGGAAACCCGGCTTTTCCACTGATAATGATTCTGTTCTTCTTGCAGAGAATCTTGGTGCAGATACAGTAATCAATCTTTCCAACATAAAAAAAATATACTCAGCAGACCCCGGACTGGATCCCTCTGCAAAACCTCTGGATACCATAAACTGGTCAGATATGAAAAAGCTTGTAGGGGATAAATGGACGCCTGGAGTAAATGTCCCTTTTGATCCGGTTGCAACCGTCAGGGCTTCAGAATTGGGGTTGAAGGTTATAACTGCAGCCGGGACGGATGTAGAGAATATGAAGAAAATATTAACCGGAGATAGTTTTTATGGCACAGTTACAGGACCAGGCTAATGGATAGAAAACTAAATTTTCTGGATGTATTCAGTATAGCTTCAGGAGCCATGATAAGCTCGGGAATCTTTGTTCTTCCGGCAATTGCATACGGATATGTCGGATCTTCTCTGTTTATTTCCTATTTTATTGGTGGTGTAATTGCTCTTCTGGGTATTATGAGTGTTGCTGAGCTTTCCAGTGCTATGCCCAAGGCCGGAGGGGATTATTATTTTGTTTCCCGGAGTTTTGGGCCTCTTTTGGGCACTGTAAATGGCTTTTTAAGCTGGTTTGCCCTTTCCCTCAAAAGCGCCTTTGCTATCTATGGTTTGTCAGGAGTCCTGTTTCTCTTAACAGGTATCAATATGTCACTGATTGCTGTTCTGGCTACATTGTTTTTTGTTCTTATAAATATTGTTGGTGTAAAGGAAGCTGCCTTACTGGAACTGATTCTTGTTGCCTTTTTAATTTCTATAATGATTGCCTATATAATTATGGGTTTTCCAAGTGTAAATATATCCCGTTTTTTACCTTTAGCCCCCAGGGGTTATAATTCTATTTTATCGACTGCCGCTTTCGTTTTTATCTCCTTTGGGGGGCTTCTTAAGATTGCAAGTGTTGCAGAAGAGGTAAAAAATCCAGGAAGAAATATTCCTCTGGGAATGTTTGCCTCTGTAGTTGTTGTCACAATTCTATACGTGCTTATGATTTTTGTAACTACCGGAGTTCTGGAATCTGCAGATTTTGCCAGCTCCATTTTTCCCATTTCCGATGCAGCACAAATTTTTGCCGGCAGACCGGGTTATCTGATAATTACCACAGCATCTTTCCTTGCGTTTATTACAACTGCCAATGCGGGTATTATGGCAGCATCCCGATATCCTCTGGCTTTAAGCCGGGATAAACTAATACCTGCGTCCATTTCCGGTGTATCAAAGCGGTTTAATACTCCAGTTGTTTCAATTGTAGTTACCGGATTGTTCATTCTATTATCTCTGCAGATCGATCTTGAGATTCTGGTTAAATCTGCTTCTTCTGTAATAATTATTGCATATATTCTGTCAAATATATCTGTAATTATTCTTCGTGAGAGCCGGTTGAAAAACTACAGACCTGTATTTAAAGTACCTCTTTATCCCTATGTACCAATACTAAGTATTCTTGTTTACCTGTTTTTACTGGTGGATCTTGGGATGGAAGCTATAGAGATAAGTCTGGTTTTTATCCTTGTGAGTACTCTTGTTTATATCTTTTATGGCAGGAAAAGAGCCGATAAGGAATTCGCACTCCTCTATCTTTTAAAACGTATAATTGACAGCAGAATGCCCCAGCATGGTCTTGAATCTGAACTTAGGGAGGTAATTCGCCATAGGGAGGGGATCCCGGATGATAAATTTGACTCGATGGTTCGGGAGTCAAGGGTTCTGGATCTTGAAGGTTCTTTTACTCTGGATAATTTTTTTAAGCAGATTTCTATCCCCCTGGGAGAGGTTGTTGGAATGGATTCTGAGCAAATAGAATCCCTGCTTAAAAAAAGGGAGAATGAAAGTTCTACTGCAATTAGTTCATTTGTTTCTATACCCCATGTAATTCTGGAAGAGACAGATCTTGTCCATCTTTTAATTGTAAGGTGCCGGGGGGGAGTTAAGTTTTCGGAGAAAGAACAATCTGTTAAAGCTATATTTTTGATTGTAGGAAATAAAGGGAAACGATCTCTCCATCTAAAACTGCTTGCATCCATTGCAACATTGGTTCAGGAGGAAGACTTTGAGAATCAGTGGATAGCCGCAAAGAATATCGATCATGTTAGGGATCTGATCCTTCTGAGCGGCAGAAAAAGGTTCCCCAGGGGTTAGATTAATTTAATATTGGATTTGAAAAGTTAGTTTTCTATGGTATAATGTTACAAATAGTTGAACACTATTTCAGATATTGGAACATTCTTCTGGAGAACCCTGGTGAGTACATCTGTACGGAAAGCGTTTGAAATTATAAAATTTATTTCGAATAATCAGGGGAAGCTCTCCCTGAGTGAGCTTGGGCGAAGACTGGATATTAATAAAACAACTCTTTTCCGGTATTTGGAAACTTTGGAAATTCTCAATATTCTGGAGAAGCGTGACTCAAACTGGTATCTGGGTATTGAGCTTTTTTCTTTGGGGCATAAAGTTGATGCGAAGAGCCGTATAATAGACCGAATACACCCGAAGCTGCTGCAGATCAGCCGCAGATTGAATGAAACTGTTAATCTTGTCGGGATGTATAATAATTCAGCTCTCTATCTGGACAAGGTAGAGAGTACCAGGGAACTACAGATGAGATCAAAGCTTGGAGATCATCTTCCCCTCCACTGTACATCTCTTGGTAAGGCAATTCTTTCCTCTATGCCGGAAAATGAAGTTGATTCAATAATAAATGTTCTCGATTTTCGAGTGTATACAGAATATACTGTAACAAGCATTCCCGAACTTAAAAGACAGATTGAGTTTGTTAAAATCAATGGATACAGCCTTGAAATTGAGGAACTTGAACCAGGGCTTTCCTGTATAGCAGTTCCTCTTCATATAGAATCAATCAATTTTTACGGAGGCCTTAGTTTTTCAGGATCTCCCTCAAGGTTTACAGAGGAAAAGGTTGAAGAACTTACCGGAGAACTGAAAATCCTGGCCGAAAATATTCTTAAAATGTTTTAGGTAAGGTATTTCCCTCCGGGTATCCATAACTCTTCACGACAGGAGTTTTTTATAGTCAAATATGATATTGGTAAAAAGCTTTTTTCTCTCTTTACATAAACTTCATTTGATATTAATAATATAACCATGAAAACAAGAACATTTATTTCTACAGGACATTTGATTGATTCCGGAATTATGTCGGAAATTCTAAATACAATTATGACTGAAGGATCTGATTACGAGGTGGTCTCCTTCGATATTGGCAAACGGAAAAGTGAAAAATCGAGGATGGAACTTATTCTGAAATGCAGAACCTCCCGGGAGCTGGAAATATTATCCAGCAGACTCACGGAACTCGGAGCCTATGAAAAGGGTGCAGTTGAATCGATATTCAGACCAGCTCCAGGAAATGCAAATGTACCGGAAGAGTTCTATTCTACTTCCAATCACAGGACTGAAATTTTCGTTAACGGGAAATGGCATGGTGTGAAGTCTCAAAGAATGGATGCGGTAATTGTGATGGAATCCGGGGAACCCGTTTGTGTAAAGCTTAGGGATGTAAAAGAGGGAGATTCTATTCTCTGCGGAAGTGAGTCTGTTCGCGTATTTCCCCCTGTTTCAGATATTAGGGATTCCGGTTTTGGGTTTATGTCCAATGAAGTTTCCTCTGAAAGAAGTGATAATATTGCTGTATCCAAAATTGCAGAAGAGCTTGTTGCATTAAAAAAAGAGGGTAAAAAGGTCGTTGCAGTCGCGGGGCCTGTTGTTATCCATACAGGTGGCGGGAGTGCTCTGGCGGGGCTTGTCAGGGACGGTTGGATTCACGGTCTGCTTGGTGGAAATGCAATTGCAGTTCACGACATTGAATCCTGTTTTTATGGTACCTCCCTGGGAGTGGATCTGGAGACAGGGAAGCAGGCGGTAGGTGGGCATTATCATCATATGAGGGCAATAAACAGAATAAACCATTTTGGATCTATAAAAAATGCTGTAAAAGCAGGGGCACTGAAGCGTGGATTGATGTATGAGATTGTGAAAGCAGGGATACCCTACAGTCTTGCAGGTTCAATCCGGGACGATGGTCCTCTTCCTGAAACAGAAATGGATATGATAAAAGCCCAGGGAGCTTATAGCGAGATAATCAGGAATACAGATATGATTATCATGCTTTCCACCATGCTCCACTCAATCGGAACAGGGAATATGACTCCCTCCTGGGTAAAAACAGTATGTATTGATATAAATCCATCAGTTGTAACAAAGCTTTCTGACAGAGGTACCAGCCAGGCAGTAGGAATTGTCAGTGATGTAGGACTGTTTCTAAGAGCTCTGGCTTCAAGACTGAAAGTTGAATATTAGAGTCATGACAAATGAAGACCCTGAGGCCATCTTTCATGATGCTGACCGTTTAATGCATCATGGTGATTTTAAATCTTCAATAAGGCTGCTTAGGAAGTACAGAAAAAAATATCCCGACAATCCTCTTGTGAACTATAATCTGGGGGTTGTTTATTATAAGGCAAAAATGGTTATAGAGGCAATTTATGCCCTGGAAGAAGCAATAAAACTAGGGGGCAATGAGCCGGAAGTATATAATCAGCTTGGTCTGGCCTATGAAAAAAATAAAGATTTACCTGCTGCCCGGGCATATTACAAAAAAGCCCTGGACAGGGATCCTTTTTTCTCTTATGCCTGGAACAATCTTGGAGTCAGTTACTTTTTAAACGGGGACTATATGACAGCCCGGGATTATTTTGAAAAAGCCCTGGAATCAGACAGCTCTGATCCTGATGCATGGTTTAACCTCAGGGATACCTATACGGAGCTCGGGATGACAGCAGAAGCGGAATCAGCAGATCTCAAATACCATGAACTAGTAAGACATTAAAAACCTGGATAGTTCTCAAAATATTCAAAGCCGTCAATTATATCCAGATAGACCCCGTCAAATTCTGCAGCAAGGATTTTCCCCAGGTATGAACTGCTTCCTGACAGGATTATATCCTGCCACTCCTTTTCCCAGTATCGTACCTTGTAGTTTCCAGCCCAGTCTGGATTTTCTCTGTCCAGCCAGATGGGACTTCCGGTTTTCCATGAATTATTCCAATAGAAGCTGCGGTAGTCTTCGGCTTCTCCAATACTCATGTAGGCAATAACCAGTCTTTTCCCGCCGTTATATTTTGTTTTTAGGCTGGAAATATCAGATTTGGTAAATTCTGTTTCATTATGAAACAGATCTATTATTATTAAATCATAATTTGTAAGCTTTAGAGTATCTATAAAATTTTGAGTTGAATTAAAATTTTCACTGTTGATCAGATATAGGAAATTTTTCACCTGGGACAGATCTGTTATATTATTAGTATTTACATTCCAGGGTTCTGCAGGGTAGGAAGGAATATTGTTTAAATTCCGCTGGTCAGCTGCGAAAGAGGCAAATCCTTCGTTATAATTATACTGATAAGAATTATCCATATTGCCGGGTGTTGAGCAGTAATCGGTTGTCAGCACCTCAATTCCTTCCCTCTTAAAACGGTTCAGATATTTCAGCATATAGTTATTTTCGGAAGGTGGAGTTTCTGTATTGTCTCCTGTATAGCCATAGTATAGATCCTCTCTGCCGGTACCGTCAATTGCTGCAGCATAGGCTGTTGCAAGGGGGCCTTCCGGATTATCTGTAAGGGATATTAGTTCCTGCCCATTCTGAGGAATTATAATAAATGCCGGATTTACCTTTTTTGCAGTATTTGAAATAATAACTACAAAATCTCTCATCTCCTGTCTGAAATCAAGATCAGGAATGTTTGGTGTTGTGGAACATGATGATATTAACAGAACAGAAGAGAACAGGACTGAAAGCATTACTCTACCCATAATTTTACTCCCTTTGAATAAGTATAGATCGCCAAAGTATTATTTCAATTCCTGGGTACTAACCTGGATAATTTCAGGAAGAAAGATTTGAAAAACGCTGACTTTGATCCCTGCCATGTTCTTTGGCATAGTACAGCGCTTTATCAGCCATGGATATAAGACTGTCGATATTTTTAATATTGGAACTTCCCATATTTGCACAGCCCAAACTTATGGTAATGGAGGCTTTGCTGTTATTTAGGCGGGATTGTTTTTTTACTTTCTTTCGTATTCGCTCCGCTATTTCATAGGCATCAGCTTCGCTGCTCCGGGGCAGCAGTATAACAAACTCCTCCCCTCCGTAGCGACCTAATATGTCGGTATCCCTAAGTTCCTGATAGATATATTTAACAAGATTCTGAAGTACAATATCCCCCTCCTGGTGCCCCAGTTTATCGTTTATTCTTTTAAAAAAATCAATATCAAGCATTATAACAGCAAAGTCAGATTTATATCGTTTGAACAGTTTTTCATGTTGTTCTGCGAATTCAAAAAACGCCCGGCGGTTTTTAGCTCCCGTAAGAGGATCGGTCATTGCCATCTCTTTAAGCTCTTCGTAGAGTCGTGCGTTTTCCAGGGCATTGGCAACATGACTGGCAAAGGCCAAACCTATCCTCTTATGTTCCGCTGTAAAAAAGTCCTTTTCGTTTTTGTCAAAAGTCATCATTCCAATTACTTTTTCGCGGAAAATCAGGGGGATCCCCAGCCATGATCTTCCTTTGTACTCCTTTACAACTAGAGTAAAATTTAAATTTTCTGTTATGATATCATCAATAATAATAGGTTTCTTAAGTCTGATGACCTTTGTATTCGGATTGGCTCCTGGATACAAAAAGGAAAACCCTATTACTTTCTCCGGATTTTTCCATCCTCTTCCCCCGATTATAACAAGTCTGTCCTTATTAAGTATTTGAATAGAAGAGGTATTAAAGGGGATTACTTTTTCGGCCTGGTCAAGTATGGCTTCAAGGGTTGTCTTCAGGTCTATGGTTGAAGAAATTATGGCTCCTGCTTCTTCTATGGTTGTAGCCTCCAGGGCTTTTAGTTCGGC
>JAJRQE010000085.1 GCA_024280415.1 Spirochaetota bacterium
GGTATTCAGATGGTTGTGGACGGGACTGATCCTGAGATAATTAAGGCGATTTTATACAGTGATCTTGAGCAAATGGAAGCCAGGCATTCAATTGGCATTAAGTTCTTTTCTGACTGGGGATCCCTTGCCCCGGCTTTTGGGATGATCGGGACCCTGGCAGGACTCATAGCGATGCTCGCAAACCTGGATGATCCGGATGCCATCGGTTCCGGTATGGCTCTTGCGCTGATATCTACAATGTACGGTTCAATTTTTGCCAATGTTATACTGATACCCTTTAAAAATAAACTTGAGGACAGGGATCAGGAGGAACGTCTGACCAGGGAGATTATGATCGAGGGAATACTTTCTATTCAGGCGGGCGATAATCCAAATATCCTGAAATTTAAACTTGTTTCTTTTCTTGATCCCGGAAAGCGGAAATCAATGATGGAAGAGCTTGCAGGTGATTAGAGGTAGATATGGCTGGTAAAGCAAAAAAATGTCCCAAATGTGAACAGATAGTACCTGAGTACATGCTTACCTATGGTGACATGGTAACTCTGCTGCTTACATTTTTTGTACTCCTCTACTCTCCTCCAATAGAGGAGGGTGCCAGAATTAAACTTATTCTTGCGGCATTTAACGGTCTTGGAATCCAGTCCGGAGGGAATACCCTTGAAGTCGGAAAACTTGCGGAGTTGGGAAATAACGTAATGTCTCTTCCCTCCATGGATAGCGGGCGGGCTCTGGCAGCTGCCCGAAAAAGAGCGATCAGTATTTTTAAACCAGAGATCAATACAAAGAAGGTTCGTATAAAGGAAGATGAAAGAGGGCTGATTATAAGTCTTGCTGCCGATTCATTTTTTGATGCCGGCTCTGCCGATATTGACATAGAAGAAGCCAGAGCTACCCTTCAGAAGGTGTCGCTCCTTCTTAGTTCTTCGGAATTATCCGAAAATATTTTCAGAATTGAAGGTCATACGGATTCTTCGCCAACAGGACCTGACAGCCCATGGCCCAGTAACTGGGAACTTTCGACGGCACGTTCTACAAATGTTCTTCATTATCTGGTAGACTTCGGAGTAAATGAGGATCAGTTTCAGGTTGCGGGGTTTGCCGATACTGTTCCCCTTGCTTCCGAGGAAACTGAAGAGGGAAAGTCATATAATAGAAGGGTTGATATAATAATACTCACTGATGGACACTTGTAGACATATTTTGTTTGCATAATTCCACCAATTTTGATAAAATTCCATGTCTGGGATTCGGGAGTTGTAAATGAGCGATGAAGAAGTTTTTGCTGAAGAAGAGATAGCCGGAGGAGAAGGACAGGAGCTTGGCGGGAAAACCGGGTTTATTCCTGCTGTCGTATTACGCCTTCTGAAATGGGTTGCTCTTGGGCTGGGAGCTGTTATTTTTATAGTTACGATAGTTATAGTAACAGTTAATATCCTCAACAAGGGTCCCCAGAATGTTGTTTATCCTTCTGATTCCCCTGAATATAACGAACTGCCCGAGATTCTTCAGTGGTATGATCTGAATGAACTCAGGATCAGAACATCAGATGATCGGCAGGTTACGGTTATAGTTCATCCCAAACTGGGATATCAGATGGACGATGTTGCTGTTCAGAACGATTTAATTGCAAGAAGAGAGATAATACTGGACAGAATAAGAACTTTTTTTGCGAATAAAAAGGCTGTGGATCTAACACCGGATAAGGAAAAACTGATTAAGAATGAGTTGAAACAGGCTATTAATAAGCTTGTGGAAAAACAGTCTGTTCAGGAAATAATATTTCTCGATTTTAATATTATAGAATTTTAACGGAGAACAGATGAATGAAGTACTTTCACAGGATGAGATTGATCAGCTTTTAACTGCAATTTCTACCGGTGAGATTGAGACAGAATCAGTCAGCCAGACTCAGGAACAGCGGAAGATTAAAATTTATGATTTTAAGCGTCCGGATAAGTTTTCCAAAGAGCAGATTCGTACTGTTTCGATCATGCATGAAACCTTTGCCAGACTGACAACTACTGCTATGTCAGCACAGCTTCGAAGTCTGGTTAATGTTCATGTGGCTTCTGTTGATCAGCTTACCTACGAGGAGTTTATTCGTTCAATTCCCAATCCAACAACACTTGGTATAATAAATATGGATCCTCTAAAGGGATCTGCAGTACTTGAGATCGATCCTGCAATTACTTTTTCGATTATTGACAGACTTTTTGGTGGTAAGGGTGAGGGGACGAAGGTAAACAGAGACCTTTCAGATATTGAGCAGTCGGTAATGGAAAATATTATTGTACGAATTCTCGGTAATCTCAGGGAGGCATGGAGTCAGGTTATTGATTTAAGACCCCGTCTCGGTCAGATTGAGACGAATCCTCAGTTTGCACAAATCGTTCCCCCTACAGAAATGGTTGTACTTGTCACCCTGGAAACAAAGGTCGGGGAAGTGGAAGGTATGATGAATTTTTGTATTCCATATCTTACGATTGAACCTATTATTTCCAAATTATCAGCTCAGTATATGTATTCATCAGTCAGAAGCGGCGGTACAACTGAAAATCTTAATATTTTAAAAGAGCGTTTATCAATGATTGGTATCAATGTAAGTGCGGAGATAGGTACCATGAATCTTACTGTCAGAGATGTTTTATCTCTTAGCAAGGGTGATGTTATAAGGTTGCCTAATGTCAGGATTGGTGATCCCATGGTATTGAAAATTGGTACACGTGATAAGTTTATGTGTCGTCCAGGTGTCGTTGGTAATAAAATGGCAGTGCAGATTACAGAGAAACTTGAAGAGGTTCCTAAGAGTGAATTTGAAGAACTTACAGCAGAAGGAGAATAGAAATGAGTGATGGATCGCTGTCTCAGGACGAGATTGATGCTTTATTGCAGGGTAGTAGCATGGACTTTGAAGAAGCACCTGCAGGAGATGATTCCGGTCTTTCTGCAAAAGCAAAGATGGATTTTACCAGTTTTCTTAACGATACTGTAGCCTCAAAAGAGGCTAATCTTGGAGGTATGGTTGGTGAGTCGCTTACTTTAAAAGCACCTTCTATAGAAGTAGTTAAGAGTTCAGAACTTGGCTCCGGATTCAGTGGAAATCTGGTTGAAATTCAAATGGATTATACTGATGGTGTAAAGGGTTTTCACTCATATATTTTTGATGAAAAATTTGCCGGTATTATGGCTGGTAAAATGATGGGTCAGAGTGAAGTTGAGCTGAATGAAGCGGCTCTTTCGGCTCTGGAGGAAGCCGCGAATACAATTGCAGGGTCCCTTGCCACATCCATTGGAGATCTTATGGGTGTTACAGTTATGAATGCACCCGGACAGACGGCAGTTATGTCCGGTAGTGAGCTGGATATCAGTTCCGCTTATGTTCTCAAGGCTACTTTCCCTATTGAAATTGAAGGCGGTGAACCTTCAACTCTTACTGAAATTTTTGATATTTCAGTTGTAAATGAGATTACCTCCACTATGGGAGGATCTTCTGCTTCAGATCCTTTGGCCGGAATGGGAATGGGTGACTCAGGTATGGCCGGAATGGGGAATAATCAGACTCAGGGCGGAATGGCTATGGATATGGGTCAGATGGGAATGGGACAGATGGGTATGGGGCAGGGATTTAACCAGACAAATGTTCAGTCCGTTCAGTTCCCAGGTCTGACTCCTCAGCTTTCTACGGGTGAACAGGGTAATATTGGTCTTCTTATGGATGTTTATATGGAGATGACCGTTGAACTGGGACGTACAAAAAGACTTATTAAAGATATTCTCGGAATGGGAGAGGGTACCATTATTGAGCTCGATAAACTTGCTGGTGAGCCTGTTGACATTCTTGTAAATCATAAACTCATAGCCAAAGGAGAAGTTGTTGTTATTGATGAAAATTTCGGTGTTCGTGTAACCGAGATTATTTCTCCTATGGATAGGGTCAGTGAAATAACATAAACCGAATAATATGATCACACAATCGGGAGGGGATGTGGTTACAAATAAAGTATCAGGAATTCTGATTATTCTCTTTTTTATAGTTGGCGTTTTTCTATTTCCTCAGGCTAAACCTGATCCTCAAAACCCTGCAGCGGCAGTAGATGAGGAAACTCTGCTAATAACAGATACAGCTAATCAGGGTATACCAGGCGAAACATCTACTTTGAATACATTTTCTGCATGGGATTTTATAAGGATGCTCCTTGTTCTTGGGGGGGTTCTTGCATTTATTTACCTGATTTTTTTTATTCTTAAAAAGGCAGGAAGTCCCAGGATAATTTCCAGTAGTACAATTAGTGTTCTTTCATCCCAGAACCTGGAGTCTGGAAGGTCTCTTCACCTGGTGGAAGTGGGACCCCAGGTATTTCTTATTGGATCTGGTGAAGGTTCTGTTAGGCTTATTTCCGAGATCACTGACAAAGAGGCTCTTGATACTATAAAACTTGATAAATCGGTGAATAATGAGAGCAGCAGGACTTTTACAGATACGTTTCTGGGTCTCTTTAGAAAGGGTGGAAATATTGACTCAAAAACAGAATTGCCAGCTTCTGGTTTCCTGCGGAATCAGAGGGAAAGATTGAAGAAAATGTAGCGTATTGCTACAATGGAATTTTAGTTTGTTTTATCCTTGGGAGGGGAGATGGTAAGGACTCTTGTACTTTTCAGCATCATTTTGCTGACGTTTAGTGGCACTGTTTTTGGTCAGGAAGTGGATACTCCTGCAGTAAACACCTTGCAGCGAACATTTGAAGCTGTCAACACCCAGATTGATAACGGGATTAATATACCTTTTATTGACCTCGCAGTAAGGGCTCCCAATGATAATACCGAGGTTGCCCTAAGTATTCAGCTGCTTATATTTCTTGCTATTCTTACTCTTTCTCCCTCAATACTGATTTTAATGACGCCATTCCTGAGGATTGCAATAGTCTTTGATTTTATTAAAAGAGCATTATCACTGCAGCAGGTTCCACCTAATCAGGTTCTTATGGGAGTGGCTCTTTTTCTTACACTGTTTATAATGTGGCCTACAGTACAGGAGATTAACGACAATGCCTTTCAACCCTTTTCGGATGGTGAAATTGGACTTGAGGAGATGTACACCAATGCTCTGGCACCAATGAGAATTTTTATGTATAGACAAATGCAGGGTAATTATGAAAATATTCAGCTGTTTATGCGTCTGAGAGGACTGGAGAAGCCCGCAAATTTTTCTGAAGTTCCCACCTATATTCTTATTCCGGCGTATGTTTTAAATGAACTTACAATTGCATTCAAAATAGGTATTCTTCTCTTTATCCCGTTTATAGTCATAGATATGGTAGTTGCTTCAACTCTCATGTCTATGGGGATGATAATGCTTCCTCCTGTAATGATTTCAATGCCTTTTAAAATAATTCTATTTGTACTGGTAGACGGTTGGGGACTTATAACGCAGCAATTAATTGCTAGTTTTGGATAGCGATAAACTAGGCGGCACGAAGAGGCGGGAACCTGGTTTATTCGCAGATAGCGATAAACTAGGCGGCACGAAGAGGCGGGAACCTGGTTTATTCGAAAAAAGTGATAAAAGGGGCGATATATGAGTGTTGGATTTGCAGCGGTTATAATGAGAAGCAGTATTTTCCAGATATTAATGATTGCATCTCCTGTTTTACTGATTGGTATGAGTGTAGGGCTGGTAATCTCAATTTTTCAGGCCACAACATCAATTCAGGAGCAGACACTTACCTTTGTTCCGAAGATTATTGCAATTTTTCTTACATTGGCATTTTTTGGACCATGGATGTTTTCTTCTATGAGAGAATTTACTTTTAATATTTTTAGAATGATTCCAGATATGGTAGGTTAAAAAAGGTTTAATGAATAGTGACTTTATAGTACAGAATTTACAATTATTTCTCCTTATTTTTGTAAGAATATTTGCACTTATTTCCATTGCTCCCCTCCTCTCTTCCGGGGGTATTCCGGGTATTGCCAAAGTGGGTCTGGCTCTTTTTACAGCTATTGTTGTTTTCCCATGGATTGCAGAACAGGGATATATAATTCCACAGTCAGGTGTTGCCTATACAATTGTAATGATCGGAGAAATTGTAATCGGTCTGATTCTGGGCTTCATGCTTACTGTCATTTATGCTGCTTTTCTTTTGTCCGGGCAGTTGTATTCAATGCAGATGGGGTTTGGAGCCTCTCAGGTGTATGATCCTCTTGCACAAATACAAATTCCCCTTATGGGGCAGTTTATCAATCTTATAGCCATGTTTGTTTTTGTTATAGTCGGCGGATTCAGGAAAATCTTCCTGATGGGTGTTCTGAGATCATTCGAAACCATAAAGGCTGTAGATCTTTTATATATAAGAGAGCCTCTGTTAAAACTTGTGTTAAAGAGTATGACAATACTTTTTGAACAGGCTTTAATAATAGCTTTTCCTATATTGGGGGTTCTGCTTCTTATATCTGTTTCCATGGGACTTCTTGCGAAGGCAGCTCCTCAGATGAACTTACTGATGCTTGGCTTTCCAATAAAAATATCAATGGCTTTTCTTATGCTTTTCCTTGCAATGCCGTTTTTAATGGAAACTTTTAACAGGGTAATTGATTCGAGTTTTTACGAACTGATGAATTTTCTCAATACAATGTCCGGAGCACCAGGATGATTAATAATACCCGACAACTGCGAGTATGGTGGCTGGATGATCTTGTTTCTCCGGGAGCTTCAGAATATGACATTAATATTCAATGGTTTGCCGCAGAGGATGAGGGGCGGACTGAGGATCCGACTGAACAGAAGATAAAGAAATCCAGGGAAGAGGGAAAGGTTGCTAAAAGTGCTGAGTTTACCTCCGCACTAGTTCTACTTTTTCCCATAATTACCATAGGGATTCTAAGTCCTTACATGCTGAATGAAATGAGCGAGATGATGCAATATTTTCTTACAATTTCTGTAGAATCTACAGTAACAGGGGAAGCCGGACTGGTTCGTGTTTTTTTTATATATTTTGCTAAACTTGTGGCTCCTGTGGCCATTGTTGCCTTTGCTGCAGCTTTTATCTCAAATGTACTTCAGGTTGGTTTTTTATTTTCAACAAAACCCATTACACCTGATTTTACTAAAATTACACCTGATTTTGTTAAGTTTATTCAAAAATCATTTCTGTCAGCAGAAGCCCTGTTTAATCTTGGGAAATCATTGTTCAAGATTGCAGTAATATCTGTAATTGCCTATATAAATATTCATAAAGAGATAGAAAATATAATGGCGTTTCTCTCTTCTTCCTTTGCTTATTCTTTCAAAGCAATTTCGATTATATCTTTCAAAATTTTAATAGAGGCTGCACTTGCTATGCTTGTTCTGGCCATACCGGATTACTTTTTTCAGAAAAAACAGCATACAGATTCATTAAAAATGACTAAGCAGGAGATAAAGGAAGAAAGGAAGACTACAGAAGGTGATCCTCTTGTCCGGAACAGGCTCCGTGAGAGGATGAGAGAAATAATGACTCAGAATATGCTTCAGAAAGTTCCGGAAGCAGATGTTGTAATAACAAATCCTACCCATTTTGCAGTTGGGATGCAGTGGGATCGGGA
>JAJRQE010000086.1 GCA_024280415.1 Spirochaetota bacterium
CTGGTTGCTCCCGCATTTATCATGGCAACAGCGTCATCAAAGGTTCTGACACCACCAGCTGCCTTAACTCCCATTTTGGGTCCGACAGTTCTCCTCATAAGTGCTATATGCTGAACAGTCGCTCCATGCTTCGAAAAACCGGTTGATGTTTTAACAAAGTCCGCCTCTGCTTTTTTTACTATCTCTGAGGCAAGAACTATCTCCTCGTCTGTAAGAAGGGCTGTTTCTATGATAACTTTTAAAATGACTCTCTGCCCGCAGGCTCTTCTGACCCATCGAATATCCTCTTCCACAAGTTTAAGGTCTCTTGATTTCAAAGCTCCGATATTCATTACCATATCTATTTCCGAAGCACCCTCTTCAATAGCATGTCTTGTTTCAAATCCCTTGGCTCTGCCACTCATTGCGCCCAGGGGAAAACCTACAACAGCACACACCTTGACACCGGTTCCTCTAAGATTTTTCGCACATCTTGATACCCAGGTAGTATTTACGCAAACAGAATAAAATTCATGATCCTTTGCTTCAGTACAGAGGGTATCTATCTGATCAGCAGTAGCCTCGGGTTTCAACAGGGTATGGTCAATGTACTGCGCCACATCCCCGGGAACAAGAACCGAACTGCTGTTTTCTATTTCAGGAGTGTTTACCGGAACAGCAACACTGCTGATAGACTTCTCTCCCTTCAATTTCTCAACAATTTCTTTTGTTATTCTATCTATTAATTCTTTTTCATCCATAATCAGTACCTTCCACCTCTTTCCACAGCCATCATCTTATTAATTCGTGCCCAGTGGCGACCACCTTCAAACCGGGTCTGAAGCCAGACTTTTGCCATTTCACATAATTTATCCGGAGTATGCATTGACCCGCCGAGAGTAAGGACATTAGAGTTATTATGAAGACGGCTGTTCTTTACTGTCCTTATATCATAACAGAGGGCAGCACGGATACCTCTGACCTTATTGCAAACTATGGAAGATCCAATCCCGGCACCATCGATCATAATACCCCTGTCAGCTTCTCCTGCAGCAACACTGCGAGCCACTTTAACTGCAAAATCAGGATAATCAACACTCTCTTCGGAAAAGGTACCAAGATCGATCACCTTATATCCAATAAGTTCCAGGTATTTTTTAAGTATCTCCTTGGATACAAAACCCCCATGGTCAGAGCCTATAACAACCCTCGAGACATTATCCCTTAAATTACTCTCCTGAAAGTTTTTTTCAGCGTACATATTTTCCCTCTTTAACAACATCTATCCTATCTACAATTGCCGCAATTACTGTCCGTATGGCCTGTGAAGACATTTCCAGCATTATTCCTGCAGAACCGCCCTCATCAATAACAAGGACATAATCACCAACACCGGCTTGAACGGTATCCACAGCAACTATTTGTTTTCCAGCGGCCTCTCCTCCAGGGCTGACAGGCTGTACAATCATCAGCTTCAACCCCTCAAGATCCTCTATCTTAACAGTCGATACCACAGTTCCGCACACTCTTGCCAGAATCATTTTCCCACCTGATCAATCTGATCTATTATTCCTATAACCGCTGCATCTGAGGGATTAAACCAGTTATCCAGAGCAACAGCAGCTTCTCTCCCCCCCTCATAGATTACCAGATCGCCTGTACCAGCCTGAACCGTGTCACATGCCACCAGAGGGCTTCCGTTGCTCTTCATATTTTCATCCAGAGGCTGAACCAGAAGCAGCTTGATTCCCTCCAGAGATTCCAGTTTTTCAGTACTTACAACAGTACCTGTAACCCTGCCTATCTTCAAAATAAAATCCTCATTTATTCCTTTTCATACAATTCTAAAATTATCTATTATGGCGCATCTGCGCTCTCTGGTAAAAGTCCTTGCCCTGGTAAATCCCTCACCTGTAGGACTGGCAATTGTGAAAGAGGTATACCCGGCACCTCCAAAACCCATTCCATTGAAATTGGAACCGTTTTTTACAAAGAGTGAAGTATTGATAAGCCGTGCCATCCTCGAGAGTTTTGATATGTTCAGTGAATGCATGGATGCTGAATGGCGGAATCCATGTTCACATTCCACGGCAAAATCTATTGCTTCGTCCACATTATCAACACGAACCAGAGGAATTACAGGCATAAGTTGTTCTGTCCACACCAGAGGATGGGATTTATCCACCTCACACAGGAGTATTTTAGTATCTGCCGGAACAGTAATTCCTGCCGAAGCTGCAATTATACTTGCATTTTTACCTACATATTGCTTATTTACAGCTCCTTCATCCCCCTTTCTGCCAGGTCTGTCAATAACCAGATCTGTAACAGCTTTAACCTGATCTCCGGAAAGCTCAAAAGCTCCTATTTTTTTCATCTCCGATTTCAGTCTGTCCGCGACGGATCTGACAACTATAATCTCTTTTTCACAGATACACACAATATTGTTATCAAACCCTGCCCCGGCAACCAGATCCTTAGCGGCTTTTTCTATATCTGCAGTTTCATCAACTACCGAGGGTGGATTTCCCGGCCCTGCGGCAATAACCTTTTTTCTTGACTGCATTGCCTGCCCCACCACAGCCGGCCCACCAGTAACTGTAAGAAGATTTACCATAGGATGAGTCATAAGTTCCCTGGCAGATTCTATTGTTGGTTCATTGACAGTAACAACTATGTTTGAAGGTCCGCCGGCTTTAAGGATTGCCTCATTAAGCAGTCCTACTGCCAAAATTGAAACATTTTTTGCACCTGGATGAGAATTGAAAACAACGGTATTTCCGGCAGAAACCATACTGATTGAGTTGTTCAGTATTGTTTCTGTTGGATTTGTACTTGGAGCTATAGCCCCAATTACACCATAGGGTGCACGTTCTGTAATAGTAAGTCCATGATCATCCGAAAAACTGGATGGTCCAAGATCTTCCACCCCGGGAGTCATTCTCGCTGCCAGCAGATTCTTCCGTATCTTATCTTCATATCTGCCCATTCCCGTTTCTTCCACTGCCAGACGAGCAAACTGCTCAGCATTCTCCTCTCCAACTATTCGTATTGCCTTAATAATGGCGCGTCTGGTTTCGAGAGAGGTATCCTGGAATTTTCTAAATGCCTTCCTAGCCTCATATATTGCCTTATTGATATCTGAAAAAACACCTGGAATCTTCATGGATTCATTCAGATTCACAGTATGGCTCTTCAGGATATCTGAAACAATATTACGAATAGCATTCTCATCAATCTCCACAAACAAACCCCTTAATATCACTGTGAGGACCGGGAATTATTATATCCCTGTAAAGCTGCCCTTTTCCACTGACCACTACGACTGCTGAATTCATTGCAGTTTCAATATCTCCAACAGCACCACTGATTTTGAGCACTGCCTTTCCTCCCGCCTCTGTTCCGGTAATAATACCCACTATACGAACATCCGATTCCTTGACACAAATATCTGCAGCTTCCACTGCTGCTGCCACAGAGTTGGTTTCAAGTAATCCTATGGCATCCCATTTTTCAGGAGTTCTACAGCTCTTGATGGCAGGAATAACCTGATTATCAAGATTGGAAAGGAAAACATGGTCTATCAGACTATCTCCGGAAGCTGAAACTCCTTCATCTATAGCTATTTTTACCGAAGCAACATCCCCTGTTATCATTATTAAATACTTCCCCGGGTTTATACCCTCTGCTTTAAGAATAGATACAGGTGCCTCCTTTACAATTCTATCCAGTACCATAAAGCCATCAGCAATACTGGAAAGCTCAAGAATTCCTATTACATCAACATTCATTTCCTGAACACCACCTTTCCATCCTCTTCAACAATATCCACAATACCAACAATAACGGCGTCTATCGGCTTATCCTTTGTGGAATCGGTCTGCCTTGCAGAACTTCCCTGGGATACTATTACAAGTTCATCCGGGGCTGCCCCCACAAGATCCAGTGCTACAATACCTGAACCTACAGGATCTCCTGCCGAACCCGCAGGCTCAACAATATAATAGGAAGATCCCTGAATTCTATCAGCTCGGACAGTTGAAACAACAGCACCTGCAACTCTTGCCAGAATCACTTCCCCACTCCTGCGTCCGGACTGCTCTTTGAATAGACTGATTTCCCATCAATATTAAAACTATCCACAATGGCAATTACTGCTGCATCGCTGGGTTTACCTGCAGTAATTTCAGTCTGCCTGCTGCTGCTGCCGCCTACATAAAAAACAATCTCATTCTCTCCGGCTCCTACAGAATCCATTGCTACAACAAAATCATTCTTTCCCTTAAGAGTTTTTACATCGATCTTTTCCAGAAGCAGAAATTTAATTCCTTCAAGGAGTGGATCTTTTACAGTCGATACGACTGATCCCGCAACTCTTGCAAGTACCATCTATTTTTTACCCTTGTTTCTGCCAAGAGGAAGAACTGCATCTACACTTTCATGAGGTCTTGGAATAATATGCACAGAAATCACCTCACCAACCCGTTCCGCAGCCCGGCTTCCTGCATCCAGAGCAGCTTTAACTGCCGCTACATCACCCCGAACTATGGCTGTAATATAACCACCGCCTATTTTTTTTGATCCTATAAAATCTACATTTGCAGCTTTAGCCATTGCATCTGAAGCCTCCACCATTGCGGAGAATCCCTTAGTTTCTATCATTCCAAGGGCATTATCTGTAATTGCCATCTGTATCTCCTTATAATTACTCTATATTTAGATTACTCTTCCACCGATATCAGCTAATTTTGATTCTACTGTTTCCTTTGCTACCAATACTTCAGATTCGGCTCCGGCAATATAAATTCTTCCAAATTTACCATAACCTGTTACATTGATAATATTGATATTTGCAGCCTTTTCCGCCTCATTGGCAGCATAAAAAGCATACCCTGCAGGGTCAAGTTCAAGTACAAAAAGAGTATCTCCCCTTAATACCATATTTCCAAAGCGTACTTTGTTTATCAGCTGTGCATGGTAATCTGTAATATTTTTTATTAACTGGCTTGTGAGTACTTTCGGTTTCATCCTGTCCAATTCAGTCAATCCAAGCTCGTTTAATATAGCCTCACCTGCCTGTCTTGTATCCCCCTGCTCATCTGAGTGCATCTCCAGAAGTCCGAAAGATCTCTCCACAATCTGAATACCGGGAACGACATCAGTTGATTTTAAGGCAATATCTGTCAGACGGTTTATCTCAATCCCTGGAGATATCTCCACTATTCCGCATGACTGTCCGCCTACAGGAAAGTATCCCCGTGAAATTGTACACATAAATGATGCCATCTGAAGCTGGAGTGAATCTATAAAATTATAGGTTCGAAGGTCAACTCCGTTCATTACTCTGCTCCGGGTTCATTCAAAGGCAGACCTGCATCAACGGAAGCATCCGGTCTTGGAATAAGATGAACAGAAATAACTTCCCCAACTCTTTCTGCAGCCTTACTGCCGGCATCAAGAGCGGCTCTGACTGCTGCGACATCTCCCCGGATAATAGCTGTGACGTAACCGCCGCCTGTCTCCTCATGTCCCTTTAATTCGACTCTTGCCGCCTTAACCATAGAATCTGCAGCTTCAACCATAGCCGCAAACCCCCGTGTCTCAATCATGCCTAACGCACTCCCCTGCTTATCTGCCATATTTCCTCCTGTGGAATGTTATAATTTTAACATTTTATACTCAATTATACGCTCATAAGTTTTGATGTCAAGGGGAAAATTCAAAAGGGTATGATTTTAAGAAGAATAGTATCTTAGCTGGAATCAACCCTTTATGCCTGAACTGGCAACTGATTTTACAAACCATTTTTGAAATACAAGAAAAAGTATCAGTACCGGAATAGTGATCATTGAGGCAAAGGCCATTATATCTCCCCATATCCGTGGGTTCATTCCAAAAAAAGCCTGCATTGCAACAGGGAGAGGACGAACTTCAAATCCTCTGGTTACCATAAGGGGCCAGAGGAAATTCCCCCACTGCTGAATAAAATTAAGGATAGCTACCGTTGCAATTACCGGTTTTGAAATTGGAAGAATAATCTTAAAAAATATGAGGAAATACCCGGCTCCGTCTATTTTTGCTGCTGTTTCAATATCTTCCGGAATTCCCAGGAAAAACTGGTAGAACAGAAAGATATAGAGGGGCATAGCAATAAATACTATTATCTGCACAAAATAGGTATCTATCCAATTAAATTTATTTACCTCCAGAAGAAGAGGAATACTGATTGCTTCAAATGGGATAATCATCGATGCCACAATAATACCCAGGATCAGATCCCGTCCCTTCCATCTGAGTCTGCTGAAAGCATAGGCAGCCATACTATTAACGAGTACACCAATCGATACAATGGATCCAACTATGATCAGTGAGTTCAACATGAATCGATGAAAAGGCATCTCATTAAAAACATCAAAATAGTTCTTCAGAGAGATATCCCTGGGGATAAATGCCATTAAGCTGCTCATGTCTCTGGCTACAAGATATTCCGGTTTCAACGAAGAGACCAACAGAAAGACAATCGGAAAGATAAAAAAAAGCCCAAGTGTAACCATTCCAAGATACCTTAAAAGGGCACTCACTCTTTTCATGAACCTACGGGAACGAGTTAGTTTTTCAATTATCATTTTAGCCTACCTCTCTGTTTGAATGGAGATAACGGCGCTGAATCAATGAAACAGCAAGAACAATAATAATAAATAAGACCGAAGCGGCGGCAGCATATCCAACCTTAAGGCTCTTGAACCCCTGATTATAGATATAGAGAACCGCGGTACTGGTTGCATCATTTGGTCCGCCGTTAGTTATCACTTTAACCTGGGTAAATAACTGAAAAGCAAGTATGGTCGTTGAAACAATAATAAAAATTGTTGTATTTCTCAGATGTGGCAAAGTAATACTCCAGAACGTTTTTAAGGGGGATGCACCATCTACTGTTGCCGCTTCATACAGTGACTGAGGAACATCCTGCAGGCCGGCAAGATATATTACCATCTGAAAACCGACGCCCTGCCATATTGAAAGGATCATAATTGCAGGAAGTGCGGCTCTTTCACTTTGAAGCCATAAAGAGTTTCCAAGCATTCCAAAGGAAATAGTTCCAAGAGCCTTGTTGATGAGACCGATCGATGGATTATACATAAAATACCAGATAACAGATACAACTATCATTGGTACTACAACAGGCATGAAATAGATCATTCTGAAAAAATTGGAAAATCTTCGTGTTCTGTCAACCAAAATTGCCAGCAATAGGGCAAGGGTTGTCTGAACAGGAACCACAATGAGTACAAACACAAAATTATTTCCAATGGACTTAAAAAAAACCTTGTCAGAAAAAAGTCGAATAAAATTCCTCAACCCTACAAACTCTGTAGGCAGGGGGGATATGAGTCTTTGATCAGTAAAGGCCAGTCCGACTGACATAAGAAAAGGGATAATAAGGAAAAGGGACAGTAAAATCAAAGCAGGTGCAGCAAGCAACCATGCCGAATAAGTTTCATATCTTGCCATACTCGATAATGTTGATTTATTAACAAACACTAATTACCTCCTGCATAATAATAACCCGGGAACTCACTGTTCCCGGGAACCTGATCATTAGTACAATTCTACTTGTAGCCTTTATTGTCAGCAATATCCTGATCAACCTTTGCAGCCACCTTATCCAGTTCACTCTGGACATCCGCACCCTGAGCTATGTTGTCAACAGCTTCTGCAAATGCTGACGTAATTACTGAGTATGCAGCTGTTTCAGGTCGTGGAATAGCAGTTTTGCCCAACTGCTGAATAAACACTTCAAGATCACCACCAGCTTTGAAAAGATCGCTTTTTGCTATAGCAGATACCCTTGAAGGTACAGCACCGTTTGCATTTGTCATCCTCAAAATCTGGTCGGGATCCATCAGGTATTTCAGAAATGTCATGGCAGCTTCAGGGTTCTTGGTATTGGCAGTCATACCCCAGTTCCAGCTACCCATACCTGTTGCAGATTTCCCGCCAAAGGCCGGCACAGGAAGAAGCACAAGATTATCCCCAAGTGCAGCTTTAAGATCATTATACATCCAATGTCCAACATAACTGAGAGCAACCTTACCATCTGCCATGTCAGTATCTCCGCCCGGATTGTACTTTGTATAACCATCCGCAAACCAGCTCTGAAAAAGTTTCATTGCAGCAACTGCTTCGGATCCATTTACTGTTCCGTCAGATTTCTAATAATCGCTTCTGTCAATAAGATCTGCTCCAAAACTCTGGAGTATCGGTGAAAAGGCGTAGGTAAACCACTCACCCCGTCCATAATTCATTTTAAGATCAAGGGCATATTCAACTTCTGGAAGAGCTTGAAGCTTCTTCAATGCATCAGCAAATTCAGAACCCGTCCAGGCATCATCTACGCCCTTAGGTATTCTGATCCCGGCAGCTTCCAGGTATTTTTTATTTCCATAAATTCCCAGACCGGAATCAAATGTACCCAGACTATAAAGATGTCCGTTGTAAGTACCCTGTTTTACTATAGAGGGTAGAATATCAGCCATCATTTTAGAATCAACATAGTCATCCATGGGCATCAGATATTCTGACCATGCAAAATTGTAGACAAAGGGGCCGTCAAAGTCCAGAAGGTCAGGCAACCCATCGACCATCGCTCCGGCATTTACCTGTTCGGTATAAGAACCTTCAGGGAGTTGTTTTGCAACAACAACTATATCAGACTGCATTGAATTAAAATCTGCAATCTGCGCATTTAAGGTATCCCTTTCCGCTCCTTTTCCAGAGTGGAACCATAAAGATACTTCTACCGGACCATCTGTAGCTTCTTTTTTGCCTCCTGCAAACACAGCCATGGTGATCACTGAAAGTACCATTAAAATAATGAAAATTCGCTTTGGCATAAATGCCTCCTATTTTTACGGCTTGCCTTTTGTAGAAGCAACCGTTTAATATATTACCATGCTTAAAGCATGATATTCACAGACTATTTCCCTCTCCAGATACTCCGAAGGGGGAACCCTTTTATATTTCCGATCCGGCATCCCGGAGCCGGAGAAATATCCAGTTTTATCAGCTTTCCTTTCGGAAAAATCAGATTTGTCAGAGCTTGCATTCCTTCGTTCAAAAATATCTCGATAATGCTGTTGTCCAGTATGATTTGGCAAAAGTAAAACTCTTCAGTTCCAGCAATGGGTACTTCAATTTTGTCCCAGGGGACTTGTCGGAAAATGGAACCACAATTCCCTCTGTCCAGCACAAAATGATCCTTGCTGACTGTAAGAACAAGAGAGTCTCCGCAATCCCAGTGGAAAATCAATTCTGCAGATGTTTCTCTGCCTTTCGAAAAGATCTCAAGCATGATTTCCCAGGCCGCAGCTTCTTTCAGTTCATAGGACTGGTCATCCGTAACTGACAGAAGATCAAGAAAAGGTTTATCAGGCCGCAAACCAGCCAGGAAAGGAGTAATGCTCTGATTCAGGATAAACCTGCCATCCTTTTCGTGAATAGTAATTTCCCGCGGAAGGGACATGACTCCTCTCCAGCCAGCTGAGTCTGGTGTTTTATGGGCATAGTTCCAGTTTGAAGCCCACCCGATCCATACTTTTCTATCATCTTTGAAGGGAAGATTAGACCAGGACTGCGCAGCATAGAAATCATACCCATAGTCAGCTATACCCAGGGTTCCAGGATCATAGGCTTGAAATTTACACCCATCAAAGGATCCAATTAAGTACATCTGTGTAGGGTAGGCAGGCTTTGTCAGTATGCTGAATGCAAGAACCCAGTGCTTCTTTCCTGTAGTACTGTCTGTCAGAGAAAAAAGGTCCGGGCATTCCCATATTCCGGATAGATCTCCCATCTCCCTGGTAAAACAGCTTATCTCCTGCCATTTAATCAGGTTGGATGAATTGTAGATGTTAATCTTTTCTCCGACAGCCAGTACCATGATCCACTTTTCTGTTTCATTATGGTATAAAACCTTTGGATCCCGAAAATCCTTCACACCCGGATTATGGAGAATAGGATTACCCGGATATTTTTCCAGAGCCCCCCCCCCATCATGACTTATGGCAAGCCACTGATGCTGAACAGTTTCTTTTCCTGGTTCTTCCCTGTGACAGGTATAGAAAAAAGCGAGTCCTGAATCATCGGAAAACAGACCACTAGTGTTGCCTTTATCTACCACTCCTGAGCCGGAGAACGCCATTCCTGTTTCTTCATCAGGATACAGGGCAATATCTTTTTCTTCCCAGTGTACTAAATCCCGACTCTCAGCATGACCCCAGTGCATGGGACCCCATTGTGTACTGAAGGGGTGAAACTGATAAAAAAGATGATATATTCCATTGTGGTAAACACACCCATTGGGATCATTAAGCCAGTTCTTTTCAGGACTGAAATGTATCTGCGGCCTAAGGTTTTCCTTATAGGACATAATAGTTCCTTTGAATAGGATATGTATAAATGTAAGCGCTTTCATTTAGGTTTAAAATATAATTCATCATCATGTTGTTTCCCTCTGGACGAGTCTCGGTGTCAGGAGAAAACTCTCTCTGCCGGTGTCCACTTTTTTGTCAATTTTTGCTAGTAGATACTTTATGGCCAACTGACCAATTTCTTCTTTCGGCTGGGCAATGGATGTCAAAGTAGGACGCATGACCTGACACATAAATGTATCATCAAACCCGACAATGGAATACTGTTCAGGAATTGTGAGATGCATATCCTGCACGGCATGGATGAATCCGAAAGCGCTCAAGTCATTATAGGAAAATACACCTGTTTTCGAGTCGTATTTTCTATTCTGTAAATACTCAAGAGCTCTTCTATAAGCTTTATGAGCTCTCTGGGGTGTATGGTACCAGACATGACCCAAATCCATGATATCCAGTCTGTCCTCAGGAATACCCGCATCTTTCAGAGTGTTATAATATCCACGAAATTTATCGTCATCCGTATGACCCTGGTAGATAAAATACTCGGCTCCCTGATCCATAAAATGCCTGGCTGCCATCTCACCTCCTGCATAATGGTCAACAGCTACACAGTCAAAATCTTCATGAAACTGGGTAATAACAACTGTAGGCAGTTCGCTGTCTCTGAGTATTTTTATGGCTGGTGAGTGGTTATCGGAAAACCCTATGAGAACACCATCTACCTGACGGGATTTCAGAGATTTCAAAATATCCACTTCCCGTTTGGGATCACCGTCTGAGTTACATAGGAGAATATTGAAACCATTGAATGAGGCTATTTTTTCCACATGATAGATAATGTCGGCAAAGTAGGGATTCATAACATCAGGCAGAACCAGACAAATCAGATAAGATCGGCTTGATGCAAGTGCCCGGGCAGAATAATTTGGTTCAAAATCCAACTTCCGTACCCATTCCATAACCATAGCTTTTGTTTTTTGAGAAACAGAGGAACTGTCGCTCATGACACGGCTGACAGTGGCCTGCGAAACTCCTGCTTTATTTGCTATATCTTTCATTGTTGCCATGTATACGCTTACATCCTTTCATCTATTCTTTCATAAATATAAGAAGCTGTCAAGAAAAAAATAAAAAATCTGAATTTCAGCAGAAAAGTATAAAGAATGAGTATCCATTTAATAGATCCTGAATGTATGTATATCAGGAAAGCCTGTGTAGTATTGTACTCCTGTCAGAGATGTAACAGTACTAAGAGATACTTTAAATAAAGATTCCTTGCAAAATCCGGTAGTCTGTGTTAATTTTTTAACACTCACACCCTAGAACATCGGGGTATAAAGGGGATATCTGACTATGCTTTCCAGACAGGAAAAAAGACTAAACAGAATATTGAAAATGCTCAAACTCCTTAATCCTGCAACTGTTAACAACCTTGCTTCTGCAATGGAAGTTTCCCATATGACCATAAGAAGAGATCTTGAACTCCTTAAAAAACGGAAACTTGTTGAAATTTTCCACGGTGGGGTAGTCCTTCGAAACGACAGGATAAAGGAAAACCAGCACCCATATTCACTCTCCTATGCAAACAAGCAGATGAACCCTGAAAAAAAGCATATTGCTGTAAAGGCAGCTTCTCTTGTAAATAACAACGATACAATAATTATAGACACCGGCTCTACAACAGAGTATCTTGCCAGATCACTACCCGACGGTCTTGCTATCTCAGTTATATGCTTTACCCTAAATACTCTGATCCCTATATCAAAACTTGAAAAAGCCAACATTATTTTCCCCGGAGGCTACTGCCACAAGAATACTCTTATGTTTGAAAGCAGCGAATGTAAAAATCTTATATCCGGGAATCCTGCGGATATGGTATTCATTTCTGCCAGCGGAATCAGTATTGAACTGGGAGTCAGCTGTTCCAATGAGTATGAACTGGATACAAAAAAAGAGATCATGAAATCAGCAGAGACAAAGATTCTACTCGCAGATTCCTCTAAATTTGATAAGGTAAAAAGTACCAGTTTCGCAAAATGTACCGACTTTGACATTTTGATAACCGACAAAAGAATACCGGATAGATACAGAGAATACTGTAAAGCAAACGGAATAGAACTGATTATAGTTTGAGTTCAGGTGGATTTTAACTTTTAGAAATAATCCCAATCAATACTTGACACCCCACAGCCATTATATATATAAATATACAATGGCTGTGGCGAATAAAAATCTATTTTTAATATTCCTCATTATTCTAATGACAGGGGCACTTTCCATAATGGCAACCTCGGGTCAGAAAAGGGGTGAAGAAAAAAGTGTGCTGATCTCAGCAGCTTCGAGTCTGACAGCAGCCCTTGAAGATACTATCGAAAGTTTCAATTCTCTCTATCCTGAAATAACTGTCAGGGTCTCTTTCGGAGGGTCAGGATACCTTGCAACACAAATTGAAAATGGTGCTCCTGTCGATATTCTTATCTCTGCCGATCAGAAAGATGTGACGAGACTAATTAATAAAAAGATCGCAAGAATAGAATCAAGTAAAATACTTTTTCGAAATACATTAATACTTGCAGGGTTTGGGAATTTATCTCAGAACAGCCTGGAATTAAACCTTAAAGAGATACTGGAACATAGTGATAAGATTGGTATTGGAAATCCCAATTTTGTAGCTGCAGGTTCCTATACCAAAAATCTCCTTACAGGAAAAGGTCTGTTCAGTGATTATTCTGCAAAGTTTATTCTGGGAAACTCGGTACGGCAGGTTGTAGGATGGCTGGAATCCGGTGAGGTGGAATATGCTTTTATCTACAAGTCGGATGCCCGCTTAAATCCTGCAATTACTACCATCCGTGAGTTTTCCTCGTTCAGGAATCCTGAAATTCTTTATCCTGCTATACTAACCCTTAGAGGTGAGGCCAATTCTTCTGCAGAACTGTTTCAAGCTTTTCTTGAATCGGAAAGAGCCAAAAATATTTTTAAATATTACGGTTTTCTGCCATACCAATCCTGATGGCTGTAATCATAAGCCTGCAAACAGTTACCCTTGCGACTCTCATTGCATTCTTTCTTAGTTTACTGCTTATCTGGATAAGTTCATCAAAATCAAAGATATTTTCTATTTCTATAGATTTTATTGTAACAATACCAATTTTCATTCCCCCTACCATACTGGGATTCTATTTGCTTCAGATTATGGGAAAAAATAGTCTTCCTGGAAAACTCTACAGCCTGCTTTTTGGAAAAACATTCATTTTTTCTTTCCAGGCGGTAGTAGCAGCTGCTACACTTGCCAGCCTTCCATTTATCTTTAAATCCATTAAGAGTTTTCTCGACTCTGTTGACAGATCTATTATTTCAGCAGCTGAAATATCAGGAGCTTCCAGGTGGCAGATATTTATTTTCATCCTCCTCCCTCTTTCCAGGCAAGGTGTCCTTGGAGGAATACTACTCGGATTCCTTCGGGGGCTTGGTGAGTTTGGAATTACCATGATGGTCGCTGGAAATATCAAGGGAATAACAAGAACTGTTCCCCTTGCTATCTGGGATTCGGTAGTAAGCGGGAATACCCAGACTGCATACTTATATTCTACTATACTTGGAGTCATCAGTATTTTTATAATAATTATTATAAAATTTTTAGAAAAAGAAACCTTTTAAAAAAAAGAAGCTGCCTATAATACATTCACAAGGCAGCTCTTTTTCACTTACATGGTTCGCCAGAACTTAAAATTCATACTTTCAATCTCACTTAACTCAGGCATGGGATAGAACATACACTCTCCCTTAGCGGCAAATGTAAAACCATTTCTTATTAGACGGTAAGAAATGGAATCCATATTACTATCAAGAGCCATTCCCTTCGTTTTCTTTTCCGGGTGAACCATTAGTTCATGAAACCCGTCTCGTATAGTCGAAGGATGCATGGAGGAAACAGGAGATGGCATAAATGGATTTTTTTCAAAATCTTTTACAAATTCAGCCGGATTAAAATCGAGCTGGGTAAAAAACTGTGCCGGTGCACTCTTGTGATTAGTTGGATCCGTAATACGTTTACCGAAATTCTGAGGTGTTAATCGGGACATAACCAGCATATGCATAGGAGCAATCTCTGCATAAACCCGAATAAATCCTTCCTGATGATCCTTACATCCTCCCTTATCAATTCCTATGCAATGCCCCTCCTCAGTGGAAAGATACAGTTTCCCAATGGCAGTAAGATCCACATGCTCAAGAACCCTGTAGGAAGCTATAAATTTTGTTGCCTTAGCCCTTCCGTCACTATGGGGTTTAAGATTCTTTAAAATATTTTCTATGTCAAAAAAATCATGTCTGTATTTTATATCAATTTCTGTAAATATAACCTTACCGGAATAATGTCTGCTTGAACCGGAAGTGTAATGTCTTGCAAACATTTCAGGATCGTAATGAGAAGCAATTAGAGACTGATTCGGATAAAGTACCATATACATTCTTTTTTTATAATCCATTCTATAACCCCCAGAAGTTTTTTAACATCGGAGCAATTACAAGAGATATAATTGCCATTAGTTTAATTAATATATTCAATGATGGCCCGGCAGTATCCTTAAAAGGATCACCAACAGTATCTCCTACAACTGAAGCCTTATGAGCTTCAGAGCCTTTACCCTGACTGGCTCCGCCTTCTATCATTTTCTTTGCATTATCCCACGCACCACCGGCATTTGACATAAAAATAGCAAGGACTACACCGGATGCTGTCACACCAATAAGGGTTCCTGCAAGCATCTTTGGACCGGCAATAAAACCAACCAGAACAGGAGTAATTACAGCAATTACTCCAGGGAGGATCATCTCTTTCAAGGCTGCAGAAGTAGATATATCTACACATCTCTTATAATCAGGCTCTTCAGTTTCATCCAGAATACCAGGTTTTTCCCTGAACTGTCTACGCACCTCTTCGATCATTGCAAAAGCAGCTTCTCCAACTGCATTCATTGCCATAGACGAAAACAGGTAGGGAAGAACTGCACCCAGAAGAACCCCGGAAATAACCAGAGGGTTCATAAGATCAATAATTCCCACCCCGACCTGCTGTCTGAATGCAGAAAAAAGGATTATTGAGGTAAGAGCTGCAGAACCAATGGCGAAACCTTTTCCAATAGCAGCTGTTGTATTCCCAACAGCATCAAGTTCATCTGTAATTTCCCTGACCTCATGGGGAAACTCTGACATCTCTGCAAGACCACCTGCATTATCAGCGATAGGACCATAGGCATCTACTGCAAGCTGGACACCCAAAGTCATCAGCATGCCCAAAGCAGCAATTGCGATTCCATAAAGACCTGCAAAAGCAAAACTTGATATTATCGCAGCTATTATTATTACAATAGGAGGAAATGCAGACATCATACCTACCCCCATTCCCGTAATAAGAGTTGTAGCAGCTCCTGTCTCACAGGATTTTACAATTTTATTTACCGGTTTGGTATTTGTACCAGTGTAATATTCCGTAATCATACCTATAAGTGTACCAGCTGCCATCCCAAGGACAGAAGAAAGGAAGATACTCAAATAGCCAACGCCGCCATTATCAGCAGTTTTACCGAGAAAAAAGTAACTTAAAAGAAAAGAGAATACTGCTGCGATTCCAGCAGCTCCAAATGTTCCTTTATTAAGTGCTGCCTGAGGAGACTTACCCTCTTTTACCCGCACAAAACCTATACCTATCATTGCAGCAACTATACCTGCAATCGCAAGAAGGAGAGGAAAAACTACCAATTTCAACCTGTAGAGATCGCTTGCGGCTATACTTATTCCAAGAACCATAGAGCCAATTATTGAACCTACATAGGATTCAAAGAGATCTGCTCCCATTCCGGCAACATCACCAACATTATCTCCTACATTATCTGCAATAGTAGCAGGGTTTCGTGGATCATCCTCCGGTATTCCTGCTTCAACTTTACCTACAAGGTCGGCTCCGACATCTGCAGCCTTGGTAAAAATACCGCCCCCAACCCTGGCAAACAAAGCCATGGAACTTGCACCCAGACTGAATCCTGTAATTATAGGAAGAATCTGGCCTGAAAGGGCTTCAACAGAAGAACCAAACATAGATTTTCCAAGAAAGAGCAGTATAAAAAACCCCAGCATGGATAATCCAACAACACTCATTCCCATAACACTCCCACCAGTAAAAGCAACTTTTAGAGCTGGAATTAATCCTCCCTGTGCCGCATGGGTTGTTCTGGTATTAGCTGCTGTGGCAACCTTCATACCTATAAATCCTGCTAAAGCAGAAGCAGAAGCACCAAGAACAAATGCAGCTGCCTGATACCTCAATGCACCCTTATTTGCAATAGCAAGAAATGCAGTAACAAAAAGGACAAAAGGTATCAATACCTTATATTCCCGTACCATAAAGGCCATTGCTCCATCCGCAACAAAACCTCCAATTTTTCTCAATTTAGGATCTTCTACAGGCTGATTAAAAATCCACTTTGTTTTTAAGAGTGCATAACCGAGTGCCAGAAAACTACCTCCGGCAACAATCAGCAATGTCCAGCTAAATATATCCATCAAACTTCCTTTGTGCAGAGATTCAAACCTGACACCCAGGAGAACCCCTTTTTTTAAAATTTATTGTTCTAAATTTTGATTAAACACACTAACATGCCTTCCGGATAAAAGCCAGAAAAAAGATCAATATTTTTATTATATAGTATTATTCCAATACAAACACACATACTAATCCAGAGAGAAAGTCCGACAGATCAGATTTCCTTATTGAAGGAATCTAAATCTTCTCCTTGACAATTATCTCTATTGATATAGAATTCAGAATTATAAAAATATAAGGATTTAATAATGGTAGATATCCCATACATGGTTTCCAGAATGAGCAGGTTGTCCTATTTTGCCGATATGTCTCCTGCAGATCAGCAGAAAATTGTTCGTGCAGGTACAATTATCCAATATTCGGCAAATGAACCGGTCTTTGATGAGGGTATTCCATGCTCCGGAATGTTTGTCCTTATTTCAGGTGAAGTATTTCTTAAAAAAAATGGGCCGGAAGGACAGTGTCATACAATCCAGGTACTGACACCTGTCTCTATGTTTAATGAAGTTTCAGTCCTTGACAGAGGGGACAATCCTGTTTCGGCTCTGGCGGGTAAGGACTCAACAATCTGGAGAATCAATCAGGAAAAATTCTTGAATATAATCAGTAGAAATTCTTCCCTTGCACTGGGACTGCTGTCCATGATGGCAAAACGCAACCGATCTATTCTTTCCCAGTACGAAGATATCTCATTTCTAACCGTTCATGGACGCCTTGCCAAACTGCTTCTTGAGCTTAGTCCAGTGGATGGTAATACCATTTTCAGAGAGAACCACTCTACACAGGAACTTGCAGAGAGAATAGGAACAGTTCCGGAAGTACTTTGCAGAGCAATGAAATCCCTTAAAGACCGTGGACTTATCGACACCAGTCGTTTTGAAATAAAAGTCATCAATAAAGATATTCTCGCCAAAATTGCCAACTGCGATTAACAAATCTTCTTTTTATTTCCCCTTTATTACTTATATTGTGAATGAAATTGACTTTAGTCAATGACACCTGCTTTTTTCTCATGTATAACCGCATTAAAGAGCAATCTGAATCATCAGATATCAAGTCTTTGAATGAGGAGAAAAAAATGAAAATGAAAATGAAAAACAATCTGGGTTCCCTCTTTGCAATTATGGGAATTGTAGCTGCTTTAATGCTGTTCTACTCTCTTGCTGCTTCATACAACCCCGTTATAGATGCCCACGTTCTCGCAGGAGAATCGGACGAAGGGAATTCAGTAAGAATAGTGTATGCAGTTCTCGGATGGTTTGGAATATCCGCAGGTGCACTCTGGGCTGCTGTTCTTTACGGTTTCAGGAAAAAAGAATCATGGGCATGGTATCTGGGCTTAATTGCGGCAACAATTCAGATGCTTGCAAGCTTCTTTCCCATGATTCCTGCAGCTGATGGCGGAATGGGAACCCCCACAGTGGGTGTTTTTATGATTGTCGGGGTTCTTTGGTTCGCAATGCTTCTAATTGGGGGTGTGGGTAAAAAAATCATTACTCTGGCGTTTGTTTCCGGTCTGGCATATGTACTTACATTTATAGATGGTGTAGCTCCAATTTCCAAATACCAGACATCAACAGGATTATGGAATGGGGTTTATGTAATGTCACAGCAGATCAACTGGTGGGGTTCGGCAGTTTGGGCCATTTTCATATTTTCAATACTCAAAAGAAAGTCATGGTCTGTCCCGGTAGGAGTTGCCGCTGCAACAATGTCAATGATTGGAGGATACCCCATGGGAATTAACAATGTAATAGAAGCCGGACGCTTTTCAATGTTTCTGCCGGCTCCCATTATTGCGACAATTCTACTTGTTGTGATTCTGCTTCCGGGAACCAAAAGATTAATTGATACCGGTGGAAAAGAAGAAGTTTAACAGACTCTTCCATGTACTGTATGTTGTGCAATTGACTTTGGTTGATTGCACAAATCTCTAATCACAACCAGTTAATATATTGGAATTAATTATATTTGGAGGCAATTATGCCATTAATCAAAGACAGGTTTTATTTTTTATTTCAGACAACCAGGGGATTAACCTTGCTGGCTATAGCAATGATATCCCTTGTGACTGCAATTTTCGGAATGCTTTCCGGTCCCATGGCCGAAATGGGCATAGATATTGTAAAAATACTTGGTTTTAAACTCGTGGAGGCTGAAAGGGAGGCACGAATTATTACACTCTATCATGCCATTGCCATTGCTGTTGTTGCCATTGAAACATATTTCATAACCCGAATGATTCCCATGAAGAAAAGACAAAGGTCACTTATAAACACAACCATTACTATTGGGTACCTGTCTACCATGATAGGAGGGTTGGGGTTTGGCTACTTTGGTCAGAACTGGGTACTTCACCTGATTTTTATTTCCGGTCAAATGCTCGTTTTTTTTGCAGGATCCGTCCTTGCCATCGCCCTTTGGCCATGGAGGAAGGAATATTACTCTTTGAACACAGAGTATTCAAGGACAAAAAAAGGCATGAACCTCGAGAGAGCGGCATTTTTTACAATGGTTGTTGCAACACTGGGCTCGGCTCTGTTCGGAGCAATTCCAGGATCCTATTACGGAAATGGGTTTGAAACATTCCTTGCAGAAGATACGATACGTCTGGTTGAAAAAACAATACTGCAGAAATCCATTATCGGACATCTCCATATAATGCTCACTCTTATAGGAATTGCAATAACTCTCATAGTAGGAAGATGGTTTGAATTTAAGGGTATACTCCATAAAATCGCTATGCCCCTGATGATTATCGGAACTATTACCATAACCATTGGAGCCTGGTCGGTTGTCTTTCTGGAAGGGGCACATACCATTATATATGTTGGTTCGACATTGGTTATGGTGGCAGCATTGTTTTTGGTAATATTCGGCTTTGGCAAGCTAATCCGTACAAGGCTGGATGAGCAGGGCATTAAAAAAGGAAATTTCTTTCAGTCTATAGCAGCTCTGGTTCATGACCCTGTTAAGTTCGGTCCCCTTTGGCAGATGGTTTTTATGAATTTTACCGTAAGCGGTATTGGTATTTTTATGGCTGTCAAGCTTACTGAAATAATACGTGTGTGGCCCTGGAGGGTTGAAAGGGTTGTCCTTACAGGACACTGGCACATTTTATCTGGAATAATAGCTACAATTATTCTCTTTTACTATGCCGACCTAATTGGATTAAAAGGCAAAATAAGATTCTGGTACGGATGGCTTATTATTATATTTTCTGACCTTGCATTTCTATCTGTAACTATCTATGGAATCCGATGGATGTTTGTGAGTGAATCCGGAGAAAATCTTATTTCTGAATGGACATTAAAACTCACCGAGCTGGGAATACCTATTGTACTGGTTGTTCTGGCAGCTCTAATGGTGTGGAGGCTTATCGATCTGTTTAAGAACAAGGGGATTTGGATGAAGGAATTGAAAGACTCAAAAGAGCAGGAGATAAAATAATGAGAAAAAATATCATACTACTAATTATCAGCAGCTTTTTTATTTTCTCCTGTGCTGAAATCCAGACCACTGAGCCAATATCATATATAGATACAGGGATAAATTACAATGACTGGGTGTTAATACCTTCAGGCAGCTTTTTAAAAGGTCAGTTTGATAAAGAAACCAATATCGATTACAGCTATGAGATCATGATTACAGATGTTACAAATATACAGTTTGCAAAATTCCTGAATGACGCTCTTAAAGTAAAAGCCATATCAGTACAGGATGGGAAGGTCACAGGTTATTATCCAGGAGATGAGTTCACCGGCTATAAACATGAGGTTGAAATTCCTGCAGGTGATTGGATCTATTTTCCTCTGGATGAACCGGGAACAAGAATAAAAGAAAATAATGGGAATTTTGAAGTTGTCTCGGGTTATGAAAATCATCCAGTTGTTTATGTATCCTGGTTTGCTGCAGATGCTTATGCAAAATTTTACGGTTATCGTCTACCTACTGAGGCTGAATGGGAAAAGGCTGCCAGAGGGGATTTCGATAACCGACCATATCCATGGGGTTCCGGAATAAGTGGCAGGAATGCGAACTACTACAAATCCAGAGATCCGTTTGAAAAAGATACTTTTAACTCCGGCAATACAACACCTGTAGGATTTTATAACGGGAATACCTATGGCGGGTTTGAAACAGCTGATTCCAATAGTCCCTATGGTATCTATGATATGGCTGGAAATGTATGGCAGTGGATGGGAGAAGTCAGGGACAAAACTCATTTACGCTACATGAGAGGCGGAAGCCGAATGGATCATACTCCTGACTTACGTATCTGGAGATCCAACAGCGCCGGCCCTGAATATGCCAGCCCCAGTGTTGGTTTTCGATGTGTCCGGACTCCTTAAGGATACTATTATGATTAAAAAGCTAAAAAAATATTGGGTTCTAATTAAAAGCCTCCAGACCGGACTGTTGTTACTAACAGGACTTGCTGGTTTTATGAGCGTAAAATGTCCGGTAATTGGTATTAATCAGCTCCTGTATTTAGGAACAAGTCTGTTTTTAACAATCAGTGGCAGTACAATCCTTAATATGTGGTATGACAGAGACATTGATTTAGAAATGAACAGAACATGCAGACGACCACTCCCATCAGGAGAAATAAACCCTTCAGAAGCTTTAGTTCTTGGATTGGTTTTATCTGCAGCCGGAACGAGTATGGCATTTTATTTTTCTGTATTATTCGGTCTGGTTATATTTGCCGGATTGTTCTTCGATGTTGTTATTTATACAATTTTGCTAAAACGACGAACATCATGGTCAATTGTTATTGGAGGCATTTCCGGGGGAATGCCTGTACTTGCAGGAAGAGTTTTTGGATTGGGTTCAATCGACTGGATTGGTATATTATTGGCTGCTTCAATTCTATTCTGGATTCCTACACACATACTGACATTCAATATGAAGTATATTGATGACTATAATAATGCAGGAGTCCCTACCATAGCCCAGGTATACGGATTTAGTTTTAACAGGAAAATCATTGTATTCTCAAGCTTTCTATCTGCTGCCGCATTAATAGTCAGTTCAGTGGAAATAGGAATAACAGTAGGCTTTATGCGACTCATAGGATTTCTTGTATGCGGACTATTAATTATTGCGCTGGCTGCACTCTTTAAACCATCGGAGAAAATCAATTCGGTATTATTTAAGTATGCATCGGTATTTATGCTTTCCACAATGGTGATTTTCTGTATTGAAGGTTTTTGATAAAGAACATCTAACTATGGAGATATTTCATTATTTCTTTGAACCAAACAGTGTATTTTGAGTGACTATTTTGCATATCATTTTTTAATTCATCTATAGACATCCATTCGTAGTCCTCAATTTCCTTCTGATCAATTTCCGGAGGATTCAGATCTGTATGTCCAACAAAAACATGATCAATTTCGTTTTCAGTTAACCCATTCTCAAAACTTGCTTTGTATTGGAATACAAATTTTTCTGCTAAATCTACTTGTTTATATCCTAATTCTTCATATAATCTTCTTTTGGCAGCATCAATCGTTAATTCGCCGGGAAATGGATGTGAGCAGCATGTGTTTGTCCACAATCCTCCGCAATGATATTTGGAGGATGCTCTTTTATGAATCAACAGATCTCCATTCGAATTATAAAGCTGAATTGAAAGTGCCCGATGCAAATCTCCATCAATATGCGACTGCATTTTTTCTTTTTGGCCAATTTCCTGATCTTTTTTATTAACTAATATTATGTTTGTAATAATTATCCTCTCATTTTCCAATACCACGTATATAATAGATCCCTTAAAAATTGGGGGACGGAGGTATAAGCCTTGTTTTATGCGACAACCAATGGCTTAATACCCTCTATTTTTAGTCCAACAGCCTGAGCGGCATCCCATAAATCTACAGCTCGCTGTGCATCGAGCCAATACCTGGGTTTGCAGCTATCCGCTTATATTCGTAGAGGGTTCAACTGAAGCTTTAGCCAATTTGATTAATGATAGTAATGCTTCATTTACTGCTTCATCTGTTGGAAATACTTTTGCTATCTCAGGCTTGAGCAATACTAAATTATGAGACTCTTTATACTCATTAAGGTATTTACCCCGAACTCCCGGGCCTAAATCCTCTCTTGTATACTCAGATCTCATTTCATCAATATCTTTATCCTTCTTCATATATTCTTTTCTCCTGCGTTGTCATCAGACGAACACTAATAATTCTCATTGATAAGTTTGTCTCTACATTGGATACAATAACCAATTTCCCGTTACTTGTATTACCAAATGTTAACAATCTGTGTTCACCAATCGAATGATCCGGATCTTCAAAAGTTATTGCCAAAGGATCGACAAAAATTGTAGCCCCTTCCTGAAAAGAAACACCATGTTTCTTTAAATTCGCAACTGCTTTTTTATTGTCCCATTCAAAATACACAAATCACCTTGCTTTCCTGTTTAGAATTGACGAATGTATCACATCCAATAACATCTCTTTATCTTACCCTAAATCCGGGAAAATACCAGAGATTTGAAGTCAAAAGTCAATTTATCCCTTAACTTGTTTTTTTATATCTTCCCTATATACTCTCAACAAGTTTTTCAACAAGGATTGCTTTGGATTCACTGGGAAGTATTTGAGCTTCTGTGTATAATTCCTCTACTGACATCGGCATAATTACCACCTCCTTATACTACCAATATAATCTATCCGGGTTGCAATTTTGGGGAATTTACTTTGCAACTTGGTCCTATTTCAGTATGCAACAAACAATTCAAAAGCAATGTTCACTTTTTACTCGTATACCTATCAGTTAAGTGAAATGTCCAACTATGTTTTTTTTGTTTTTCGCCATCCATGGCTCGGAGAAATAATATTAATAAAGGAGTGTAAAATGTGGACAAAAAAGTCAATAGAAATTGTTGGAAACAATAAGAGAAATATTAAAAATAGATTTTTTTCACACAGAGAAAAAACAAACCTTTTAACAATAATTGTAGCAGGATTTGGATATACAATGGATGCTCCATATATTTATTATTCTAAATACATTCCCTATCAATTGGATTCTGATGTCTTAGTAATTGATCTTGATTATGGGCAACTAGATAAATTCACTGAAATATCAGATGAGAAAAAAGATTTATGGTTTAAAAATGATTTTGAAGGAATAAAGGACAGCATTGATAAATTAACAGATTATTCGAAATTTTGGCTAATTGGGAAATCGCTTGGAACAACTGTTTTATATAATCTTCTTAAAGAAAAAAAATTGAGGATAAAAACCGAAAAGATTATTTGGCTTACACCTGGAACAAAGGCTGAGGAAATTTATTCTGCAATAGTCGATTTACCTATTTCCTCATTTGTTGTATATGGAGATAAAGACCCTTACACTCAAAATAGCCAAATTGATAAATTAAAAGCATCTGAAAATATTAAGATACTTTCACTAAAAGAAGGTGACCACTCTTTAGAAACTGATGATATTTTGCAATCGATAGAATATTTGAAGACTTATGTAAAGGAACTCAAATATTTCTGTATGAATTGAAAATAATACACTTGACTAGGTTCACACATATGTATACTTTGTAATTATGAGATCGATATCATTTTATAAGACTGCCTCAGGGAGATGCCCTGTTGAAGAGTATATGGATACTCTCTCTGACACCCAAATTACTAAAATTACATGGGTTCTAAAATTGGTACGTGAAACACGAAATATCTCAACTAAATATTTTAAGAAGCTAGTCAAAACAGATGATATTTGGGAAGTAAGAATTGGTGTTGGTAAAAATAATTTTCGTGTTCTTGGTTTCAAACATAATAAGGAATTAATTATCTTGACAAATTCTTTTCAAAAGAAAACTCAAAAAACTCCAAGGGGTGAAATAAAATTGGCTGAAAAGAGAAAGAAAGATTATTTAAGCAGGAGGTAATCATGGATGATTTAGATAAATATATAGAGAAAAGGAAAAGTAAGAGTTCAAAATTTGCTCAAAATTATGAGAAAGGCTATGAGCAGTTTAAAATTGGTATTCTACTTAAGCAAGCTCGTCTTGATGCAGGACTTACTCAGGCACAAGTTGCGACCAAATTAAATACTGGTAAATCTGCAATTTCAAGAATTGAAAACCATGCTGAAGATATTCGTTTGTCTACTCTTGTTAACTATGCACAGGCTTTGGGAAAAAGTCTTAAACTAGAAGTAGCTTAAAATACAAAATAAAAGACAGCAACTTAGTTTTTCACTATTTTTGAAGAATGGAGAATAATAGAAAAAAGTAGAGGTTACCAATAATGCGGTTCAAAAAGTACGTCCATGTACTTTTTGAAAGTTTGGAATAAATTCGTCGGACACATCACTTAACAGCAAATTACCTGGTTCCGCTTCACTCCACCCAAATTGCCGGAGTTTTTATACTTGTAGGATTATTTCAAAGGCAATAAAATATGATTCATAAAAAGCATCCGGCAACTTCAGGTATTTGCAGGACGTAATAACGACCTGTTCCAATACATTTTCAATTCGCTTTGGCTGTTTATAACACCCTGGGTCAGTTCATCCATAATAATGTAATTTGTTAAGCTTAACAAAAAAACATTCACCCATCATAGAAATGTTTCCTATTTTCACCTGCTACCTTAAAAACCCGGCATCACTTAAAGCTGACAGTACAGCCTCTTTTCTTGGGTAAGTTGTAATTACAGGTAATGTTCCTGCTATCTCTTCCCTTATGTTGCAGTACTTTACAACACCCTGCTTAAGTACTTCATCATCCATTACGTGAGCAGCAAGCTCTGCCTTCATGTCAGCAGTCTGTAGTCCAAGTTTTTCTACATAATCTCTGAAATGCTGCTTATCGTCCTGGACAATAGTAAACTCATTTTTTTCAGGATTAAACAGATAATCATTCGCTTTCCAGAACCTGGAGGAATCGGGAGTTACACACTCATCAATTAGTGCAATCCCGCCATCCGGCATATAACCAAATTCCCACTTGGTATCAGCAAGAAGATGCCCTTTTTTTTCTAAATCTTCGTGTATAAAATTATACAATGCAAAAGCCTTCTCCATGACATAGTCAAGATCTTCAGGTTTTCTAAGGCCGAATATTTTATAATTTGTTCTAATTATATCTATTGTAATATTTGGGTCATCTATCTCCGGATCCAAACCCTGAAACTCCGGAATATTAAAATCGCCTGCAATGCCTTTTCCTGTTGGTGTAAAAATTACTTCATCGAGAATCTCATTTCTTCTATACCCTGGTCTTAGTTCCACACCGCAGAATTCAGATCCTTTTTCAGGACCATTTTTTTTGCTATAATCTCTCCACCCGGAACCGGTCAGATATTTTCTAAATACCATTTCAACCAGAATAGGTTCGGCTCTCTGTACCAGCCATACATTTGGTGCTAGTGTTTCTATTAGATGATTGGGAACAATGTGTTCTGTCGCTTTAAAGTAGTATTCTGATATTGCGTCCAGATTTGCACCCTTTCCATAAACCTGTCTTTTATGCACTACGTCGTGAGTTGAAAGGTTATCACTTGAGATCATGATCATTCTCTCATCCTCTAAATCATAGACAGTTCTTACCTTTCCCATCTTAGGCTCTGCTACAACTTCTACTTCAGAATAAACTTCCCTTGCAAGAGTATTATTTAAAACTTCTCTGGTTATCAATCTTTTATCAATCGGCACAAAAATCTCCTTTTATTCTTCAATTTTTCCAATATCAGTTCTAAAATAGATATCTTTAAAATTTATCTTTGACATTTCCCGGTATGCAAGATCCGATGCTTCGGGAAGAGTATCAGCAATAGCTGTAACAGAGAGAACCCTTCCGGAATTTGTAACAAGACTCTCCTCCCTCTTCACTGCACCGCTTACAAAAAGTGGTTGAGTTAGATTTTCCACACCGGAAATTTCAAACCCTTTTTTGTAGTCCCCGGGATACCCCCCGGATGCGGCAACAACGGTGCAGGAACTTTTATTCTTAAATTTCAAAGAGTAGCCTTTTAGTTCCCGGGAATTAATTTTCTGAAAAATCTCCGCAAGATCGTTTTCCATCAGAGGAAGAAGAGCCTGTGTCTCAGGGTCCCCCATTCTTACGTTGTATTCCAGTAAAAAAATACCACTTACCTCTGTTATCATGAGCCCAAAAAAAATGATTCCCCGAAAGTCCCAGTCAGCTTTCTTTATCCCCTTTAAAGTGGGTTTTAAAATATTCTCGGTAAAATCAGCTTCAATTTCAGATGTATACCAGGGGTTTGGAGCAATAACCCCCATTCCACCGGTATTGGGACCAGTATCTCCATCTCCAATCTGTTTATGATCCTTAGCAGAAAGCATAGGTAAAATTGTTCGCCCATCTATAAAGGCAATAATGGAAACTTCCTTTCCTTCAATATATTCCTCTATAACAACCCAGTCTCCGGCACTTCCGAAAACCTTTTTAACCATTATATCTTCCAGTGCTTTCTCCGCTTCCTTAACATCTTTGCAGATAATTACACCTTTCCCTGCTGCAAGGCCATCTGCTTTTATTACAACAGGCCAGGCACATTCATCAAGAAAATCAACAGCCTCTTCATAATCATCAAAATTGATGTAGTATCCGGTCTTTACCCCATTATCCAGCATAAAGTTTTTTGAGAAAACCTTACTCCCCTCCAGTATTGATCCAGCCTTGCTGGGTCCAATAACATTCTGACCATTTCTCCGGAACAGATCTGTAAGCCCTTCCACAAGAGGAAGTTCCGGTCCTACAACTGTAAGGTCTATTCCCTTTTCTTTTGAAAAAGAGAGCAATTCAGCATGATTCATTCCTGGAATATTCGTACACTTTTCTGCATTCTCTGTTCCGCCGTTTCCCGGAGAAATAAATATCTCTGTTACCTGAGGACTTTCCGAAAGCTTCCATGCTATAGCATGCTCTCTTCCTCCGCTGCCAATAATCAGGAATTTCATAAATTGTATCTCCTTCCAATATCATCTATTAGAAAATGTTGGCACGAAGCATCGTGCCCCTACAGACAAACATCCCCAATATGTCTAATGTTTAAAATGGCGTGTTCCTGTGAACACCATTGCTATTCCTGCTTTGTTGCAGGCATCAATGGAATCTTTATCCCGAACAGATCCTCCAGGCTGAACTATTGCTGCTACACCCTGCTTTGCGGCTGTTTCCACTACATCAGCAAAGGGGAAAAAGGCATCGGAAATGAGCACTGTTCCATTGGCCTTTTTATCAGTAAATTTATCCGCAGCTCTTTCCAAAGCCTGTTCCGCAGCCCATATCCTGTTCACCTGACCAGCACCGACACCAAGAACCTGTTTGTCTTTTACAATGACAATTGCATTTGATTTTACATACTTGCAGATAATCTCTCCAAAAAGCATATCTGAAATCTGGTTATCATCGGGTTTGGATTTTGTAACAACTTCCATCTTTTCATGGGATTTTACATCGGTATCCTGAACAAGAAGTCCACCGTCTACTGTAAGAAATTCCTTATCTCTTCCAATTGCTGGACCACATTGAATAAGCCTTAAATTTTTCTTTTTGCTTAACACTTCTAAAGCTTCTTTTGTAAAAGAAGGAGCAAGAACTACTTCCAGAAAGGTTTTTGTCATCTCTTCTGCTGTCTCTTTATCCAGTGTTCTGTTCACTGCAACAATTCCGCCAAAGATAGAAACAGGGTCTCCTTCGTAGGCTTTTTTGTATGCATCA
>JAJRQE010000087.1 GCA_024280415.1 Spirochaetota bacterium
GCAAACTTTTTTTACCCATTCGTTAAATAAAGAAGCAGGAGTTCCAAAATCAGATGCAAGAAAAGCAACTTTAAAAATTATAGATGCTGTCAATAATTTCGGGATTTGGTAGAACTGCAACCACCCGAAAATCAGGTGGTTCAAAGAGCAGCTCCCATACAGGGAGCTTGCTATTTTTCTTTAATTGTTTCCTGTGCAACTGCAAGAAGGGCTATTGGAACCGAGTAGACACTGCAGGAAACGTAATCAAGTCCTGCATCCATACAAAACTTAATATTTTCAGGTACCGCACCATGTTCGCCGCACAAGCCCTTTGTGAGTCCCGGCCTGGTCATAGAACCTCTTCTTACAGCAGTCCGTACAAGCTCTTTTACGTGCTTATTTAGTTTAATAAAGGGATTTCCATCAATAATATCAAAAAGAGTATAATCCGGCATAAAGGATGTATAGTCATCTCTGGATAATCCTATTGTAGTCTGAGTAAGATCGTTTGTTCCAAAAGAAAAGAATTCAGCATATTTAGCAATTTCTCCAGCCGCCAAAGCGGCAACAGGAAGTTCAATCATAGTTCCGAATCGATAAGGGACTGCAGGAGCCTTTAGTTTAGTACGTAAATCCAGTTCAGTCTGTTTTAAACCTCTGAAGGACTGACCTTCAATTTTTTTACCAAAAATCAGAAGTTTAAGTTCATCTTCATTCATGATCAATGGAATCATAATTTCAGGGTTTACTTTAACTCCCTGACTCTTCAGTTTATATATAGCTTCAAAAATAGCTTCCATCTGCATCTCATAAATTTCAGGATATGATACAGCTATTCTACAGCCTCGGTGCCCAAGCATAGGATTAAATTCCCGTAAGTTTTCCATATTTGCAGTAATTTCTTTTGATGTTATATTTTTTGCATCCTGTTCATTCTTCATATAATCAATAAATAACTGCATTTCGTCTTTATTATGGGGCAGAAATTCATGTAAAGGTGCATCCAGTAGTCTTATCGTAACTTCTCTGCCATCCATAATTTTAAAAAGCTGGTAAAAGTCATCTTTCTGCATTGCTTTAAGTTTCTTTAAAGCCTTTACCCTTTCTTCAAATGTATCCGAAATTATCATACGTCTAAAAACGTTAATTCGTTTCGAATCAAAGAACATATGCTCAGTTCTGCATAATCCAATACCTTCAGCTCCAAATTTTATTGCAAGATTTGCATCACGGGCTTTATCTGCATTTACCCTTACATGAAAATTATTGATTGTTGACTTTATAATTTTAACAAATTCAAGAAGTCCCGACTTCTCAGGATCTGGTTCAATTAAATCAGCCTCACCAAAAAAGATGCTGGGCTCTCCATAATGGGGTACATTAAGAGTTATAATATCGCCCTCTTTAAAGGACTTCCCACCGATAAGTGCTCTATTACCTGTAATTTTCAGATCATGTGATACGAGCGATATCTTCCCATATTGACGTGCTACAACCGAAGCATGTGCCGCATAGCCGCCCTCAGCAGATAAAACACCGGTTGCAACTTCTATAGCCTTTACATCCTCGGCAAAGGTAGATGTCATACACAGAATTAAACGTGTATCAGTACCTTTCTGATGAGCAATTTTATAAGCATCTATAAGTGCATTTGTAGAAAAATATAATTTACCAATTGCGGCTCCAGGAGCTCCTGCAACACCACCAGTTATCTTTTTTAATTTTTTTACAGAAACCGGATTAATAATTGGGTGGAGTATTTCATTGAGTTGGTCAGGTTTTATTGCATTTATAAGATATTTTTTATCAATTATTTTTCTTTTATATAAATCCAGAAGAGTCTTAATATCTGCCTGAGTTGATTTAGACATTAAAGGCCTTTGATCTATAAGCCAGACAAGCCCATTTTCTATTGTAAATCTTATTGAACGTATCTCTTTAAAATGATCCTCTACAATCCTTGCAACTTTTTTAAGCTCTTTATGATACTCAGGAGTAATTTTTTCTATACTCTTTCCTTTGATTTCAATAGAATTAAATTTATTTTGTTCAAACCAACCTGCAAGTTTATCCTCACCCGTAACAACATCTCTGGTAAAAAACTGACCGCTTGAAGAGTCCTTACCATAATTACCATAGACCATAGGCTGGATAATCAAAGCAGTATCATTATCATCCAGTTCATCCAGAGAAAGCATTAAACTAACACGCTTTAATATTATTTCAATTTGTCTGTAAACGTCAGAATAGAAATCATCGGGAAGATATTTTTTATATTCGGCTAATACTTTTTTTATTTTATCTGCCTTTATACCTGTGTTAATATATTTTGTCAGGGTATCAATTTTTTTAGTAAATGACTTTGATATTGCACTCTTTTTCTGTAATTCAGCTATCTTCTGTTCAATCTGAAGTACACCTTTTATCTGAAATAATATTTCATGGTAACCAAAATCTTCACCTACGAAATTGTTAAAACCAATAATGGTACTGTCTGTTAATCCAAAGTTATGAAGAGCGGGATAATTCATAATTGCCAGATTGGGACTTATAACTATTTTTATCAGGAGAGGGTTGTCAGGATCACCAAATATTTTACCGGTAATTTTCTCACATCTCTTCATATAGGATTTAATATTTGATATAATATCTAAATTTTCCAAATGAGAAGATATTTGTGAGTCAAGAATAAATCCGGGTAAAATTGGTAGGTTCAATGCAGCAAAATCCATTGCTTCTTTTCCACGTATCCCAAGCTTATTTCGTAACTCATTATCTTTAATATATAAATTTCTGCTAAAAAAATGTATATTTTTTTTCATAATTGCCTCTTTATCAGAACAGATTGAGAATTTTATTAACAGGGAAATTCAGAAATGATTCAAACATTATGCTGGCACCCTGTTTTAAATATCTCTGCAGTTTTGCTACATCTCTTATTTCGTCTCCTGCAACTGCAAACAGTATTGTACTGCCATGTTTAACCTTACCCCACTTAAAAAGAGAATGAATATCATGAATTCGTTCCCCATCATAGTATATATAGACTTCAAGTGAAGGGTATTTTGTATTATAACTCTGGATGATTTTCTTCCAGGCTTCAACATTTCCATTATGAAAAAGTTCATTTGTTACTGGTACTGAATAGTAAGGTGTAATTCTCTTTGGTATCTCCTCATTAATAACAACTTCAATACTTTTTTCCTCTACAGCAGTACTTTTTCTCGTGGTACGGACAGTGGAAGTTTTTCTATTTCTTGATTTTTCAGGCTTTTCCACATTTTTTTCTTTTAATTTAAATTTACCTTTTTTAAGAATATCAGGTGTTTTTATAACACGTCCATCCAAAAACTTCAATATCAGAGAAATAGCTCTTTCATTCTTTTTAGTATCAGCCTCTGCTGAGAAACTTCCTGCGTATATGGTAATAAGCTCATTTCTCTTAAAAGTATGAATTGAATCAAAATGGGAACTGTTCTTAGGATTTACAAGCATAGGCCCGAGATCAGGATGATAGTATACCATAACAATATCTATACCATTCCAATTTTTAACTTCATTTGTTAAAGTAGAAAAATTTTCAATTGTTTTAACCATGTTGTAAGATTGGTAAGTGTAATTAAATTTATCAAAAAGAATTGCATTTACAGTTGGAAGTAACTGATTCTGATCTATTTCTTTTTCCAGGAGTAAATCATTAAGATAATCTGCAATATTGGTAAAATCTTCAAAGGATCCCAATAAATCCGCTACCGTCTGAAAATGTCCAAGAGCCCTATTAAAACTTAATTTGGTTGAGAGATTTTCAAATTCATATAAATGATCAGTCATTTAGATGCTCCCCGTAAAAAAAGATCGCCCTGAAATACAGGGCGATTCATATTTTAAATTATTTTATAGTGTTCGCAATCCGCGACTTGATTTTTTGGGACGACCCCGTCCCTTCTTTCCTGTGTCTACAACACCTTTCTTCTTTCTGGCTTTAGGAACAGCTTTTTCTTTTTTAATTGTTGTAGGAGGAGTCTCTTCGGGTGTATTGAGCATATCCAGATATGATTGTTCTTTATTTTTTTGAGGCGCAGTATCCGGGGCTTCAATGTTCTGAGATGCTCCAAAATGCTGGTCAATGTCCGTTCTCAGAGTTGAACGCCTTCTGGAGAATGAAGCAAAAGCAGCATCCTGAAACCCCTTCGAAACACCATGAAGGAATTCATTCAGAACATTAGCCATACCATCCAGAGTAGCTTTTTTACGCTTTATTGAGGTTATATCCACATCCAGCAAGAGACCTACCTGTATATGGTAGGGATTTATCATATAATCAAATTTATTAAACTCTTGTTCGAGAAACTCCAGCCGTTCTTCGATTACACGTCTCTGTACAGGATATTTATATCCATACATATTCTGAAGTTTATCTTTCATCAGAACAATTCTCTTTTTAACCTCATCTTTTTCAAAAAGGTAAGTTCTGTTTCGCTGTTCTACTTCTGTTTCAGCTGGTTTCATGAATGATATTTCATTCCATACCTTATCAATATCTTCATAAAGAGGATCATTTGTTTTTAATTTTATTCGTTTCTTAATCTTGTTTTTATATATTTTTGCAAGATCATTATAATCAGCGACACGTTTTAAAAATTTTCTGTCTACATAAACCATCTCAAGGACATCCCACAAATGTTCTACTTCGACCTGAAATGCCGCAATCTGAACGTCATAAGCCTTTTGTTCTTCCATTAATTGAGCATTGTCATAATATTTCATTTTAATACTGTAACGCTCATCCGGCAGAACATTAGGGTCTGTATCTTCATATTCACGGATTATAAGTTCACGTCCATTTTTAAGATTTTCGATATACTGATATCCCATTTTAGAAGTATCGAGAATTGAAGTAATAGAATTAATAGCAGTATTGTATCCTCTGTTTCGAATATTCTCAAGATCAATAATTTTCTTCAGATTCTCCCTAATATTTAACTGATCAAACTCATCCGGATCTATTTCTGCCCTCAATCCTTCAAGTCTGTTCATAAGAGATTTAGCCATATATTTGTAACGATTGGATTTAGGGCTATCAGAGTCATCAGATGTGTGAGTTTCCACTTTCTTCATCTTTTCGAAGATAATTTCGCTGTCTGCAAATTCTTCCATACCCTGGTCAATTCTATCATCTTTAACCTGTTCTATCTCTTTATCTATCAGATCAATTATATTTTTTCCAATAAGATCTTTAATTAGATATTCTACAGTTACCTGATAATGGAATATAGGACTTATTAGCTCAGAATCAAGAATGTTTACAGATAACTTTACTTCGGTAACAGTTTTAGGTCTTTTTAAGTTATCTTTAAATGCACATTTAACCACAGAATAAGCATTCTCACCTCTGATAAAAGCACCAACATCTGTCTTTTGTCTTAAAAGTGAATTGGTAAGATTTTCCAGATCATTTACACCTCTCTGAATATGCCCCTGGAGATGCCCATACATATTTACAATTGATTTCTCAATTTCACCTGTATTAAAACGATCCATACCACCAATTTCATCAAGAAGTGTCGCAATTTCTTTAGGTGTATATCTGGTCAGAACTTTCATTTCCTCACGGTCAACAAAATTTCTAACCTTTTTAATCATTTCATCTTCGGTGGTTACAATATACCTGTTGAACATGTTCTGATAATTCTGATTAAAGTAATTATAAACTTTTTCTTTTAACCCACCCATTACATCAAGTTCTTTAAGTACATCATCTGGTAACTTACTAGAAACATGATTCATTACTTTGTCGACTTCTTCCTCTAGAAGATTATCAACTTCAGCTTGCTGATCTCTACTCTCCTGGGCAAGGGAGTTTCGAGAACCCACCGCGCTCCTCTTTTCTGGATGAAAGACCATCGGGCTTTTCGGTAGATCTATACTTCCCATTACACTCTCCTTCGAATATGACTATATTGTAATAATATCAACATGTTGTAAAAAATGTAAAGCATGTTTTTTTTTTTTACTTTTATGCTTTAGCTGCAGAATCATACATGTTATCATTACATTATAGAGGTAAAATCATGATTAAAAAAGCTATTTTTATATTTTTTTCGAGTTTTTTATTATTGCTCTCTTTAATTCCTTTATTTGGGGATAACAGGGTTGATAATATAGAAATTTACGTGGTTCTTGATAAATCTTTGTCTATGGTCGAGGAAATAGATTCGGTTAAGAAATATATACTAACTGAAATTCTGGATAAAATAGTTATTAATGGTGATTATTTTACCCTAATACCTTTTTATGGCGAATCTTCAGCCTCTTTCAATGGTTATATTAATTCAAACATTGAATTTCAAGATCTGAAAGAAAAAATTGAAACTATTGAAGCCGATGGAAGATTTACAGATATCGGTAATGCCCTTGAAACTCTTCGAACCAATATTAACAAAACGAATAATAGTACCAGAAAATATATGCTTCTAATTACCGATGGAAAACAGGAAGCTCCTCCTGAATCTCCATTTTATTCACCTGATGGAAGTTTTAATCATGAATTTTTGAAAAATACAAAAGAAATCAGGAAATCAGGATGGAAAGTTATTGTTCTTGGAATAGGTACCGATTCTGCTGCAAAAGAAATAGCCCAGAGACTTTCTGCAGGTTATTCAGTTATTAAAAATAATATAAGTTCTGATAAAATAGAAAGTACAATGGATAATTTTCTTGGAAATTTAATTCTGGAAGATTTTCCGGAAAAATTGACAGTTGATAATGAAGGCAATTCAATTCTAACTATCCAAATAACCAGTGATGGTTATGAAAATAGAGAAAAGGTTAATATTGTTGAGATACAGTTTATTTCTGATAATATTCCATCGATAAACATCTTAGAGAACCCCTTTGTATTTGATGTTGATCCAATAGGTAGTTCAGAAATTGCAATTCCTGTAACTCTGCCGATAATAGATGAAAATAGTTACAAAGGAGATATTATTTTTATTTTTGGTGGTGAAAATGCATTTACTCCTGCAATAAAACCAATCATGATCGAAACTAAAGGCAGTTATAGTAAATATATCGTGATTATCTCCCTGATTGTGTTATTATTTGTTATAATTTTTTATACACTACGCATAATTAGAAGAAAACGGATGGAAGATAATGGTAATGCAAATGAGCCAATATAATTCACAGTTTAAGTTTATTTCCGATCTTATTAAAAAGCATGATAAAATTATTATCACGGCTCATGAAACTCCTGACGGTGATGCTATTGGAAGTGAAAGTTCCTTTTACCTGGCACTTAAAGAACTAAATAAACATGTTATAGTTGTAAATGCAGATCCTATGGCCGAGCATTATCTTTTTTTAGATTATGATAACTGTTTTAATGTACTCGATGATAATTTCAATATTCCTGAGGACATTGAGGACTATCTTCTGGTCATACTGGATACTAATGATATAGACAATATAGGTATTGTCTGTGAAAAAATATTGACCAGAGTAAAACAGTATCTGATAATTGATCATCATGAATCAAGTGATATATTTAAAGACAATCAGCTTATTTTAAGCAATTCATCATCAACATGTGAAATACTATATGATCTTTTAAATTTCCTTAATATTAAAATAGATTTTAATATTGCCCAGGCTCTCTTTGTTGGTATAGTTTATGATACTGGTTCCTTTATATACCCAAAAACAAGTGCAAAAACCTTTTCAATTGCTCATACTCTGGTAAAAAAGGGAGTTTCACCAAATGAGGTATACAGTCGTATATACGATAGTAACTCTGTATCAGCATTAAAACTGCATTCTAAGGTTTCTGCTTCTTTGAAGCTTTACTATAATCAACATGTAGCAGTTCAGATAATGTTAAAAGAAACAATAGAAGAGTGCGGAGCGATGTACGAAGAAGCAGATTCCATTATTAATACTCCTCTAAAGAGTGAAACTATAAGAGTTTCAGTATTTTTTAAAGAAAATCCAGAAGGGATCCTTCGTTGTTCGATGAGATCCAAGGGTAATATTGATGTTTCTTCTATTGCACAGCATTATGATGGGGGGGGTCATAAAACAGCTGCTGGTTTTAAAAGTAAATATCCTCTTGATATTATACAGGAAAAAGTGTTAAAAAAACTTGGTGTTTATTTCAACTGAATACTAAAATTTCCGGATTATTTATCTTATGGGTAACTATGTGAAGCATATATTTTTAATGCTGGTATTCTTTTTAATTCTTTCCTGCCACCAAAGTGGAAAAAACGAAACGAATAAGGCTATTGAAATTGATCCTGTTAATAATACAAATATTTCCAAATCGGAAAATATAAGGGATGATAAAAATCCTGATATTGAAAAATTAAATCCTAAAATTACTATTAATCCAAATGACTCTATTATTAACATTATTGACACTAATCTCGACCTGGACAGTCATGATGAACAAATTCTTATAGTAAAAAACAACTCAGTGAATGATTCTCCTCTTCGAATACTGGTGGCTGATTTTGATGATGTTCTGGATTCCTACTCCCTTTCATGGGAAGGAGTTACTGAATCAAACAATATTCCTTCTTCACTATTAATTTAGTCGATATAACAGGTGACCACAATCTGGAAATTGTATGCCAAGGGAATGATCTTGAAGGACAGGAAACTCTCAATATCTTCAGACGAACACCGTCTGTTAACAGATTCGCTCTTAATTTTTCAGAGATAATAAAACTAAAAGCAGATGGTACAATTGAAATTAAGGAGAAACAGAGATCTCAGGCTTATCAGTCTGGAATAAGCGGAGGTATTAGTTTTCCAGTAGTTGTTACAACCAGAGATCCTGATTCAGAGAATATACTTGATCTAACCCAGAGAACTTTTTTCTGGCGAAACGAAGAATCTAAATATAAACTTATTAGTATTGATAAAATTCCCGGAGCAGAGATCGAAAATATTAAATTGAAGGAACTTTATCGGGAAGGAAAACATTTTTTTAAAAACTTCCTAAAGGGTCCATGGATGCTTTCCAGGGTAGATAACGACATATCCTACAATAATCCTGTTGTATACTTTGATCCTGAAAAAGAGGAAATTATTTTTTATAACAATGATTATCAGGAGATATATATATGGGAAAATTCGAGTAAAACACTTTCCAATACCTTGCTGATTTCCAGTAAAAATGAACTTGTACCATTTCTTGATGTTTCTATTTTTGTAAGGGTAATAGATTTGAATACAATTCTTGTTCGATTCAGAGATAATAGTCTGAGAAATAATAGAAGTTCAGACAATCAGGCATGGACTGGTACTTATTTTAAGCTTGGAGATGCTGTTCAACATGATATTATAAATAATTACCGTTCAATTGATGCAGGGAATGATATTCCTGTTTTATCTGGTTATTACAGAAGTGATACCGGAGACGAAATGTTTTTTGCGACCCCTGACTATACCTTAAAAACCAATGGTGAGGTTATTAAAGGTGGTTTTTACCTCTATAACAATGGATTGCAGATAGCTGAATTTAAAAGTCTTGACAGTAACGGAATTTTAATCAAAAATTCTGTCTATAAGTATGATTATTTCGAAGAAATGAATGAAACTGAAATTTTTCGGACCATTATATTTTTCCCCGGGGAACTGACTATTACAGGATTCAAGCCGAATGGAGAGAACTTTATCAGATTCCAGCAGATAGAACAAATCGAACTACCCGAAAAAGTTCAATACACAGGAAATCCTTCGAAACCAGCTTTTTTTAATTTGAGCAGCGCTTCTCTAGATTCTGTCTGGGTATTAAAATAGAGAAGAACTTTATAGTATGTTGTTCCATTTATCAACTGTTCTTCTACAACAGGGGAAAAGCCCCTTGTCGACAAATCTACGGCTAAATATTCGGCATTTTCAGCATCCTTAAAAGAACCAGCCTGAACCATATAATTTAAAGAGATCTCGTCATTTTCCGGTTTTTCCACTGCAGATGGATAATTTTCAGCAATCTTTCTATTAAGTAATCCTAAAGAACTAATTATATTGGGATAAAGTTTGATTTGCCCATTTAATAAAAAGTTCTCAGGGCTTAACGGATAATTTTTCTGAAGATAGTTTTTCAATATTTCCATCGAAGAATTATCGGATTCAGCTTTTGCTGTAAGATAGATCAGGTAAGTGTAATCCGGAGTATTAACTTTCAAAACACTCCTGTCACTATAGTCTCTGGAATCCAGAATAAACAAAATTCTATAATATAATCTGGCACTGGAAATGATTACTTCATCATCGGCTTTAGTTATAATCTCTTTCAATTGCGCCTCAGCAGACAAAACATCTCCCTGCAGAATAAGCAATTTTGCTGAATTCAATAAATTTTTATAATCAATCTGTTCAAGATTCACCAGGGATGCCTCGAAATACGATTTCTGTGCCTTTTCCAAACTTCCGTTTAAAGAATAGATTTCGGCAATTTTAATAAGTATCAGCTTCTTCTCTTCGATATTGCCTAAATATTCGGTATACTTTGATAAAATCTGTACAATATCATCAATATTTCCCTTTTTTGACGATATTTCTTTAAGAATAGTAAACACATCTTCTGAACCTGAATTATTTTCCAGCCATTCACTGTAAAGTAAAAAAGCATCTTTGTAATTACCAAGGTTATATAAATTCCGTGCTTCTTCAATATTACCAAAAACAGGAATATATAATATTAACAGGATTAAAATCGATAGTATTAGATTTTTATTAAACACTACACTAATTTACCTTTAAAAGTATTTCCATTAAGACTCTCAAGTTGTATTTCCTTAAAAGTGCCAATCAATTCTGATGATCCCCCGAATACAACCATTTCATTCTTTGCTGTGCGTGCCAGTAATTCATTTTTATTCTTACGGGAAACTGATTCCACTAGTACCAATACCCTGGCACCTACTCTACCCCTCTTAAGTTTACCGGAAATTGATCGCTGTATCCCAATCACTTCGTCAAGTCGTCTAAGTTTCTCTTTCTCCTCTATATTATCGGCAAAATCAAATGCTTTTGTACCCTCTCTTGGATTATAATAATATGTAAAAGCATCATTAAACTCAATTTCTTTCATTAGAACCTTTGTAATTTCAAGATCTTTTAATGTTTCCCCGGGAAATCCTATTAAAAGATCTGTTGTAATAGAAACATCGGGTATTGCACTTTTAATTGAATTTACTAAAGATAAAAATTGGGAATGTGTATATTTGCGATTCATTTTTTCTAAAATTTTGTCTGATCCATGCTGAACAGCAAGGTGTATATGACTGCAGATACGTTCATTTTCTGCAATCAGATTTATGAGATCTTTTGAAATATCTTTAGGATGAGAACTCATAAATCTTATCCATCCAATTAATTCTGTTTCTTTTAATATTATTTCTAAAAGAGCAGTAAAATCGATCATGATTCCTCTATCCATATAAGAATAGGAATTCACATTCTGTCCAAGTAGAGTTACTTCTTTTACCCCTTTACTTTCAAGTATTTTAAGTTCTGCTACAATTGAAGCAGGAGATCTTGAAATTTCTCTTCCACGCACATAAGGAACAATACAATAGGTGCAGAAATTGTTACATCCATGCATAATAGGCACCATGGCTTTAAATGCATTTTCAGATAAATGAAGTTCTCTGAATGTATAGTCACCACTGTTAACCAGATTATCATTCCAAAATAAATTGGAGTCAAGATAATCTGCAAGTCTTTCTTTTTCAAAATTCCCAATGACCATATCCACAGGGGATCCCTTTTTACTTAAATCACCCTTTAATCTTTCTGCCATACAGCCTGTCACTGCCAAAGTAAAATCTCTGGATTCTTTCAGATGTTTATAATATCCAATTCGTCCCCATATTCTGTTTTCTGCAGTCTGTCTGACAGAACAGGTGTTCAGTAATACAAAAGAAGCCGATTCCTCTGATTCTGCTTCTTCCCATCCTCTGCTTTTTAAATCTGAAATAATTGCGTTGGATTCTGCAGAGTTCATCTGACATCCATAGGTTTCAATCCAATAGTATTTCACTCCTCATCTCCGCTAATAAGAGTACGAATATACCATTTAATAACATTCCAGTCATTATTTTTAGGGAGGAGTATCCAATAGCCTCTATAAAAACCCTCGTCATACTGTTTTGATTTATCCTCAAGTTTGTAAATATTTGTATAGGTATTGTATAGAACATTAAATATACTTAATCCCTGCTTTTTTATTAATTCTGTATTCCTGTACTTCATAAATAATCCAAGCATTTCTACAGGTGAAAAATTAGTCTCCATATATTTATCCAATGTCTGGAAAAGCTTTAATACTGTACCCAGATCTCCGATATCAAGTTCAGTCATTTTATCTTTAATTCCCTGGAGTACAAGCTGCTGCCTGGAAGTCCTGCCAAAATCTGAACTTGTATGTCTGGAACGTGTAATTCTGAGGGCTTCTATACCATTTAAATGATGAATACCTTTTTCATAGTAAAGAGTACTCCATTTACCATTATCTCTAACCCTATAGGTAGGATCGATAAGATTTGATTTAAGATATACATCTATTCCACCAAGAATATTTATTAAATCGATGAATGCATACATATCAACTGCAATATATCCACTGATCGATAAACCGGTAATATCAGAAAGAATCTCAATAAACCTTGATCCCCCGAAACTTCGATAATAGTCATTAATTTTTCTACCCTGATAATAAAGATCCCTGGGTATGGCAACAAGTGTTGTTTTTCCGGAAGCAGCATCTGCGTGAACAATAATAATAGTATCAGCATTATTTTCATGAGATCCGATAACAACGAAAGTTGTACTGTTGTTTCTGGAATACTTATCTGCAATAACTGCAATATTTCCAGGTATTTCCATTTCCGGAATCAATGTATCATGAGTATCATTTTCAAAATATTTAAGAGATGAGATCATTATATCTTCAGAATCCAGAAGATAGATATCTCCTATTATTTTCTGAACCCCAAAAGAACCTATTAATTTACCTTCAGAATTCTCAATGTCATAGTAAAAATAGTCATTATCCTCTCTGGGAATCATATTTACAGTGAATTTATTTTTATCAAGATATGCTTTAAAGGCTTCATCGGAAAGAACTCTCTCTATTTTAATCTTCTGTTCATCAACTATCCGGATTTCATCAGTTCGTTTATCTGATTTATCAAGCAAAGTCAGAAGTTCTTTTTTTAAAATATCCAGAGAAGCATATTCATCTTTATCAATAAAAAACAACAGCTTGCTTTTATCCAAAAATAATCGTGCGATAAAAGTCTTATCCTTATTAAATATAGAATAACCTACACCCTTTCCGGTTAGACCTTTCTCACTCAGTTCAAGGCTGGTATTCTTTAAAATCAATAAAAAAGAGTGCTCATTCAGCATATTTTCCAGTTTAAGGGATAAAGATTTATATTCCTTGTAGTGATTATCCGCATTTAAAGATTCGGAATTCAAGTATATAGAAAAATCATTATCATTTTCTTCAATATCATTTAATCGGAATTCCCTGTTTACTTCGGAAAAATTACTTATCAATATCTGTAACTGCTCGGGATCTTTTATGCTTATATCGAAGTATCTGTTTCCATTTTTTTCAAGCAAATAGGTGGAAGAATCTTTACGTTTTAAGATGATATTTCTTGATTTAAAGAATTCTTTGTATTTTGTGGAATTTAAAAGAGAATTTAATTTATTCTCACTGTTCACTATATACGGATGGATTGTAAAGTAATCTATTGCATTATAAAATGATATGTTTTCGTTGTTAAGGTCGGTTCCCTCCCTGGAACTCAGTTCATTTTCTCTTTCCAGGGTTATGTAGGGGAGAGAAAGAAGAGAACGCACCTTATTATTAGAGGAATTTACTTTCTGAATGTCATTTTCCAAAAGATCTATTTTTTTTCTATTATCATCCAGAAGATTCAGAATTCGCTCATTCTGCTTTTTAAAATTACTATTCTGAGAAATATTATTAATAAAAGAAAAGAATAACAGTAAAACTACTATGGAAACTGAGATAGAAAGTAAAAGTTTGTATTTTTTGTTTGTTGTCATAGTTCGTGAGAATAACCTTTAAATCTAATTTTTTTCAAGAGACAGCAGCGGAAAATCAATGAAAGATAGTTAACAAAGATGTCAGCAGGTTTCCTACTTAAGAAACCCACTGCAATTCGTATTATTATCTGTTTTTTGCTGAATATACTGTATTATACATAAGCATAGTAATCGTCATGGGACCTACTCCGCCGGGAACAGGTGTAATTTTTGAAGCTTTTTCCGCAGCTTCACTATATTTGACATCCCCTACCAGTCTATATCCCTTTTTCCTGGAACTATCTTCGACTCTGTTAACACCTACATCGATTACAACTGCACCATCTTTAATCATATCCCCAGTAATAAACTCTGCTTTTCCGATAGCTGCAATAAGAATATCAGCATTTTTAGTAATATCCGCCATGTTTTTTGTTCTTGAATGACAAATAGTTACAGTTGCATTTCCACCTTCAGACTTATCAAGAAGCAAATTGGCTACAGGTTTACCAACAATATTACTCCTGCCAACAACAACAACATTAGCTCCTTCCACTTTTACATTTGAACGAAGAAGGAGTTTAATAATTCCGTGAGGTGTACATGGAAGGAATGTCTCCTTACCCATTATCATTTTTCCAATACTTTGGGGGTGGAAACCATCCACATCTTTATCAGGATTTATAGCCATTATAACTTTATCGGTATCAATGTGTTTCGGAAGGGGTAATTGTACTAGAATTCCATCTATTTTAGGATTATTATTCATGGTATCGACAAGTTTTAGTAATTCTTCTTCTGTTGTTTCAACAGGAAGTTTAACATTTTCTGAATACAATCCTAAATTATCACATGCTCTTTCTTTTGCAGTTACATAAGATCTACTCGCAGGATCATCTCCAACCAGGATGACTCCAAGTCCAGGTGTTATTCCCGATGATTTAAGATCCAGAACCTCTTTTTTCAGTTCCTCACGAATTTCATTTGCAATCAATTTCCCATCAATTATTTCGGCAGCCATTATATTCTCCTATTTATTTATTAAGTATATATAAATTTACTTATATACCCCTGAATAAGCTGTGTAAAGTTACAAGGCTAATCAGTATTTAACACATTATATCAAATCTCCAAAATTAAGTTAATTAAAAGTAAATCAATTTTAGTGTGATTTATATAGAAATAATTAATTCAATTAGCGTTGATAAATAAGAATTAGGGTGATAATATACAGACTCATAGAGATTGTGAGGTATATTCTTGAATAAAAAAATATTTTCAGGTATTTTGGTTTTTCTTTTTGCAGCGGTTTTACTTTTTTCTCAGGATAATGGAGAGAATTTTATTGAACCATATGATAAGGGCAGTCAGACATTCTCGATAAACGGGGCTATGTTGCTGCCATTGTTTATCATCTTCCCAAACCAGAGTACTGTTTTTGTTCCTTTTGGAGTACAACTATCACTGGGAGGCATGGGTTCTCTGGAATGGTCAACATTTATCAATAACAGAGTTTCTCTAGGTATAGGGCTTGCAGGATCTTTTGCCTTTACCAGACAGAATAATACCTATTCCTTAATACCAATTACAGCAAATTTGACCTATAATTTGCTATTCAGCTCCTTTGAAATCCCTTTTATATTCGGTGCAGGACTTGGTATAAACAGAGTAGATAAGCAGGTCTATTTCGGTCCTCTGATAAAAGCAGGTACTGGATTTTTCTATAATGTAAACGCACAATGGAGCATGGGTATTCGATTTCAATACTGGCTTGTACCAGAAATATATTTTGGGGATCAGGCTGATAAAACCTCCTATGGCAATTTTATGGATATTGGACTTTCGGCAAAATTTCATTTTTAAAATCAAAACAGGACTTATATATGAAAATATTTTATGCTTTTATTTTAATAACATTATCTATACTGACTCTGTCATGTAATCCAGATGGAATTGGAATATTTTTTCAGGTTAGTGAAGAAGTAGACTTAACAGATTCCAATATTTCAGAATCACAGGTATTCCAGGTTTTGGAAATAGGGAGTGAAGTTTATGCCCTTTCAGGCTCTTCAGTATGGAAACAGTCTGCTACTAACTGGACTAATATCAGTGGAAGCAACTATATGAACAGTATAGTTCAAAATTCAGGAACCCTGTACAGTGTTGTAAATAATGATCAGAACAATCTTTCTGCAGGTAAGATCATGTCATTTAACGGTACTTCCTGGGATCTTGTAGATGAATATAATGCAAACATAGACCTTTTTGATGCAAAGGGTGTCTATGTTCTTAATAAAAGAGTATCCGGAGTAAATTCTCTGGGAACATCGACCAACCCTTCTATAACTATTCCCTTTAACGAAACAATAA
>JAJRQE010000088.1 GCA_024280415.1 Spirochaetota bacterium
AAATCTGCAACAGCAGCTACATTATTGGTTATAATATGTATATCTTTTTTACCTTCCAGAAATTTGATAACCTGATAGGTGGTGGAACCACTGTTAATAAACAGAGTATCACCATCTTCAACCAGAGCCGCAGCAGCTCTGCCGATGGCCTCTTTCTGTTCTTTGTTTGTTCTGTCTTTTTCGGAATAATTAAACTCCCGTTCTATCTGATGAATGAGAACCGCACCACCATGGGTACGTTCAAGAAACCCCTTTTCTTCCAGAACTGTCAGATCCCTCCGAATCGTTATAACAGAAACATCCAGCTTTTTACTTAGTGCTTCAACTGTTACAAGACCGTCCCTCTTTATAAGTTCCATAATTCTTGAATGTCTTGCAGCAGGTATAATATTCAATCCCATATATCTCCCAAATACTATTAAGAAACTAGTTTATATCCGTCAAATCGATCTGTCAAACTTTTTCTGCACTATTCATGAATCTTTTCAACATCTAAATGATTGTTTTTGCTTCTTTATTGAGAATCCTGCCAACTGCTTCCGTCCAGCCCTGATAGAGTTTTGTAATTTTGTCTCCTGTAATCTCAGGTTTATATTCCCGGCCTTTCTGCCATATTGTCCGAATTTCATCTATTCCGGACCAGAATTCCACAGCAAGACCGGCAAGGTATGCTGCTCCCATAGCCGTTGTTTCGATATTTTCAGGTCGTATAATATCAATTCCCAGCAGATCACTTTGAAACTGCATGAGAAAATTATTCAGAGATGCCCCCCCGTCAACCCTCATAGAAGAAAGTTCCATACCTACTTCCCTGGTCATAACATCTGCAACATCTTTTGTTCGGTATGCTATGGACTCAAGGGCAGCTCTGACTATATGAGCCTTCCCTGCAGATCTTGTTAGTCCAGTAATTCCTGCCTTTGCAGACATATCCCAATAGGGTGTTCCCAGACCCTGAAATGATGGAATAAAGTAAACCCCTTCTGTATCGGAAACAGAAAAAGCAAGACTTTCTGTTTCATCTGCCCTTTCAATAAGCTTTAGATTATCCCGCAGCCACTGAATTACTGCTCCCGCCATAAAAACACTTCCTTCCAACGCATAGGTCACCTTACCATCCATAGCCAGTGCTATAGTTGTCAGGAGTCCTTCATTTGAAAATATAGGTTTTTCACCTGTGTTCATCAGCATAAAACACCCGGTTCCGTAGGTATTCTTAAATGACCCGGGCTCAATACACATCTGGCCGAATAAAGCAGCCTGCTGATCTCCTGCCACACCTGATACCGGGATCTCAAATCCAAGAAGATCAATATCTGTCTTTCCAAAAATATGACACGACTGTTTTACCTCAGGGAGGATTTCCATCGGGATAGTAAATTCAGCAAGAAGCTCTTTGTCCCATTCATGTGTATTTATATTAAAAAGCATGGTTCTGCTTGCATTAGTATAATCTGTAGCATGAACTTTTCCACCTGTCAGCTTCCATATTAACCAGGTATCAACAGTTCCAAAGAGAATTTCACCTTTTATAGCCCTATCTCTGATCCCTTCAACATTATCCAGTATCCATTTTATTTTTGTTCCGGAAAAATATGGGTCAACAATAAGTCCCGTTTTTTTATGGATAATATCTGTTCGCCCTTCTTTTTCAAGGAAGGTACAATAGTCTGATGTTCTCCGGCACTGCCAGACTATGGCGTTATAAACAGGTTCACCTGTATTTCTGTCCCAGAGAATTGTTGTCTCCCTTTGGTTTGTTATACCAATTGCAGATATATCCTCCGGTAAAACATTATTATCCTGAATTACTTTATTAAGCATTTCAAATTGTCCATTCCAGATTTCCAGGGGATCATGCTCAACCCAGCCCGGACGGGGATAAATTTGCCTAAACTCCCTCCGGGAGGTTCCAATGACACTTCCTTTGCGATCTATAAGCAACGCCCGGGAGCTGGTAGTACCCTGATCCAATGCAATAACAAATTTCATAGTAACTCCTGTATTATAGTTCTACCACTGTTTAAAGGAGGTGGAAAGTATTTTATTTACAACAATAATAGTTATATAATCAATTTAGAATACATCATGGAATACTTCATTTTTAAGCTTCTTGCAGATGATCAGTATTCAGGCTATAATAGAACGCTATGCTTGATACAACAGACCAATGGAAGATGATAATGGTGGGACTCCCGGATAATGATTTTTTTGCTATTATGCGAAATTATCTTGGAAAACTGCAAACACCTTTCAATAAACACTCTCTAATTGATTCTCTTGCAGATTTACTTTTGAGAGAGGAGACTGAGTCCAGAATTATTAGTATGATAGACAAAGAAGATGCTCTTCTCCTAACTTCAATTAATTTTTTATCCGGAACGGATATTCATGAACTTCATGATTTTCTTGGACAGGAAAGATCCTTCATGTCAATCCATCATCTTCTTCTTAATCTGGAAGAAAGACTTCTGATCTACAGAGATTCAGAAAGCGGCAGGATCAGAATAAGTCCTGTCTTTCAGAATCTTTTTGAAAAGAATATTTTTGATACAGATCTTCTGTTTCCTTCTGAAGAATGCAGAGATGGTAAATTTCCTGATATCTGGCTCACTGATGCCCTTGTAACAGCTTTTATAACTTATTTATACAAGACACCTGACATACTTAAACTGGATGGTACTATCAAAAAGAAAGCCAGGGGAGAAATAAAGAGAATATTTCCGGATCTATTTATTGAAGAAAAATCAGGACTGCACCTGAATATTCTTATTCGAAGTCTAGAGGGGATTTCACTGATTAAGAGTAATCCTGACGAGATAGTATTACTGGAAAATAACATCGAAAAATGCAGTGAACTTCCATTAAAACAGCGGTACATGCTTTATGCCGCATCGGCTGTTGGAGAAAACCTACCGGAGACTTTGACTACAGGACTCTCAGAAATAATAGAAAAACTGCTAGATGCAATTCCGGAAAGCAAAAGCTTCAGCCTGGGGAGCATTAAAAAGTTACTCCTCCTTATTATGAAAAAAGAGGCTCTTCACTATTCCAACACTGATTCAATACTTGAAACTTTAATCTCCCTCAGATTTTTAATTCCCGTAAAAAAAAGATATGTCATTAATCCTCATATAAAGGAGCATTTCTCTTCCAGGGAAAATAATGAACCACCTCTTATTGTACAGCCCAGTTTTGACCTTACTATTAAACCATGGATAAGCCTCAAAGATGGTTTGAAAATTTCCTGTGTTACAGAAATACGAAAATTCGATCTCTACCCCCATTTTGAACTCAATAAATCTGCATATACAAGGGGACATGACAGCAAACTGAATTCGGGCAATACAGCAGCTGTCCTCGAGGAACTCAGCGGCAGAGCTGTTCCTCAGAATATTTCGGTTTCTCTTAAATCATGGGAAGAAGACTACAACAAGGTGCAGCTTTTCGAAGGTATTGTACTGATAGTCAACGCTGATAAACGAAGAATATTTGATCATCTCCATAATCTTGAGCCTTACATCCTCCGTAAACTTGCCTCAGGAGTATTTCTCATGGATACTGAAAAGGAACGGGAGTGGAGACCAATAATTGAGAATGCGGGTATTATTGTACCGGAAATTAAACGAAATCATTATAAATATGCCGAAACAACAATTTTCAAGACCCTGAGTTCATCAAAACCTTCAGATTTTCTACGAATTCCAAGCTCAATACCAAGCAGGCAGGAAAAACCGGAAAACTATGAAGATGAATTACTCGAAAAATTAAATTCTGCAAATTTAAATCCCGATGAAAAAAAAGGTTTTCGGGTAAGAATTGAAAAGAAACTGATACTCTATCCGGATCAGATACAGAGGGGAAATATTAAAACTGAAAAAACTGAAGTATCGGGAATGGACTATATAGGTAAGGTAAGACTCATAGAACGAGCTTTGGATAGTAAAAATGAACTTCTGGAAATAACTTTCGGGAATCCTATTGAAAAGCTCACAACTTATCTGGTTAAACCCATTGGGTTTGATAAATCCAAAGAGGATCTCATCCTTAATACTATTACTCTTCCAGAAGAAAAAGAGATTAGATTTAAAATAAGAAAGATGAGCAAAATAAAACGTCTCAAGAGCTCTCTTTTTGCTCCTCCTGGGGATACTCACGATTAGTAAATATTTCAAACTGAAGGGCACCCTGGGAAATCAGCATATCCATACCTCCTATAATTTCAGCTCCGGAAGACTCCGCCTCACGTAAAAATTTTGTTTTGAGGGGTGTATATATAATGTCATAGGCAAGCTGATCTTTGTGAAACCTATATCCCTGAACAGGAGTCTTTTCAACATCAGGGATCATCCCTACTGAAGTAGTCTGGACAATAAGATCGTACCCAGAAAGGAGGTCAAACTTCTCCAGAGGGAAAAAACTGCAAGCTGTCTCCTCCGCGAGAATCCGTCCCCTCTCTTCAGAGCGGTTAAAAATGGAGATCTCCAAACCCAGACTCTTCAGCGCTGCAATAACTGATCTTGCAGCTCCTCCTGCTCCTATAACTGCAGCACGGTGTAAACGGTCTTTCAGATTTTCTATTGCAGCAAGAGGAGAGAGGAAACCTTCCAGGTCAGTATTATATCCTTCCCACATACCACCATTCCGCAATACAGTATTACATGAGTCTGTTCTGACAACCTCAGGACTCTTCCTATCCAAAAAACCAAGTATATCGACTTTGAACGGTACAGTAACAGAAAATCCACAAAGCGGAAGAACCCCGGCAAGTTTAAAAAAATAATTTATATCATCTACCAGGAATGGGATGTATACGGCATTCAGCGAACTGCGTTTATATCCGGTATTATGAAAATTGGGTGATCCCGAATGCATTACCGGATTTCCTGCTATCCCATATATAAGGGTCGAATTATTGATACAGTCAGATCTGTACATATTCTTCATTTTATCCGGTGTCAGCTGACCCGGAGCTCCTGATCGACCCGGAACCGAACAGTAGGAAAGGAATGACCCTAGTTTTTTATAGAGTACTCTCGTGGGGATCCCGAAATCCCCCATACCGAGAACTATTTTTTCCTCAATATCATGAATTTTCTCAATTATTTTAAAAAATTTATAAACCTGACAGCTTCCTTCAAGAAAAACAGCGACCTTGGGTATCTCACCGACTACGGAAGCAAGCTCCCTGAATATTTCTTCAAAGTTATCGGGGATTCCTTCAAAATTATGATACGACCTGATTATCCTTGTATTATGTGAATGAGCTGCTTCTTCAACTTCAGGGTAAACAATTCCCATCTCAAGATCAATATAATCAAATCCCGCATTTGAAAATTGGTACAAAATATCCCGACGCTGATATTCATTGCCAGAGTATTTACCGCCGTCCCTGACCAGCCGGCAGGTTATTATTACTGGAAAATTAAATTTAGATCTTACCAGCTCAGGCTCAACCAGTAATGGGTCGATGAGCATATCAAGACGGAGTTCAATAATATCAACAAACGATGAATTCTCCATAAAAACAGCAAAATTCTTCTCAATCGTATCTTCCATAAGCGTAAGACAAATCACACTAAAGCTCCCCTTCCAGATTTCTAAGTTTTTCCTTAATCCCCTCATTGTCAGGAACCATGATCAGTGCCTGTTTAAGATATCTATATGATTTACGTTTCTCACCCAATTTATAATATGCATCTGCAATTGCTACTACAGCATCCAGATTCCGGAGGTTTTCAAATAGAGCCTGCCGGAGGCTGTCGAGTTTTCCTTTTATATCAGGCTGAGTCAGACTTCTTAGATAATAAAAGGAGCTCCTCTCAACAGGATCCGTACTCCCGGCAATCCATCTATCCACCTCATCTATTGCTTTCAAATTCCGACCTTGTTCAAGATAAAATTTTATCTGGTTGTAATAGTCCTCATAAACAGGACTCCCCTCATGAACGATCTTATTATTATAGTTAAAAGCCCTGGTCAGATCTCCCAGATTCCGATAAATTGTCACAGCATATCGGAGATATAAATCGGAACTGTTCTTTGTCAGAAGCCTGTCAATTAATTCCGAGGCACGACTCCACTCTTTCATAGAAACAGCATCTTCGAGAAGAAGACCAAGGTTTTCAAGACTGTCTGGATTATTCTCAAGGCTGCTTTCAAGATAGATTCTGCCTTCCCCCTCTTTTCCTGCAAGAAGAAGTATTTTCCCATACAAAGAAACAAGATCCTGTTTATCCGGTTCGAGAGACAGAGCTTTCCCAAGTAATTCAAGGGCATAGGAGTAATTTTTTTCTGCCGCAAGAATTGAAGTATAAATACGAATATATTCACCAGTCTGCCCGGATATAGATTCAACTACTTTGAGAATACGTCTGGCTTGAGTAAGATTCCCCTCTCTTTGAAGAATATCTGCATATTTAAGTGTCATGGTCATATCATCAGGGTTTGCAGCCAGTGAATCGGAGACAATAAGAAGTGCCTTTTCAAGATTACCGGAACCAATAAGTGCATCAACCATAAGGGAAGCAAAGATAAGTTTATCTTTGTACCTTGTATAACGTATTTTTGCAGGAACAAGGGCTCGCTGATACTCACCATGTCGAAGATAGATCCTTACCAGACCTTCAAGAGGAGGATAACTGTTTTTATCCAGTTCGAGAGCTTTTTTATACCCTTCTGTCGCTTTATCAAATTTTTTTTCCTTTTCAGAGATATATGCATAGATAAAAACAGGTAGAAAAGAATCAGATTCCTCAGAATATAATGTTCTGAGAATTTCCAGAGATCTTTCGGATACTGCTTCAGATTCTGTATGAAGGACAGCTGTAGAGCTGAGGAGCAGAGTAAAAAAACTAACCTCATTGCTGGGAAGATCTATAATTATTCCCTTCTCTGCATTTTCAACGACTCCAGCAAGAATATTTGATTTGGGGATAGAGAGAGAATCAGAAGAATCCACCGAGTAGGGATATACCAGTTTAAGAAGAGATCCGGCAATATATTTAAAATTTTCTCCCTGTTCTGTCAGACCTGCACTGTTACTTTCAAGTAAATTAATTGCCTCTTTCAGAGATGTAAGAGATCCTTTCTCAACAAGATCTCTTATTTCATTAAGAGTCTCTGCACTTTCATCTACAGATCCGGAGATATCCGTATCAGGTAAATTGGCAGGAGTCGCAGGGGTTGTTGAACAAAATGTAATCCCAAACAAAACGGGAATAATAAGCAAATATTTAATTTTCAAAGTAGTTTGGAGTATAGCATAAATACTGTTAAGATCAAATATAGTTCGAAGGTTCAATCTCCATATTTACAATTCCAAATGCTATGGAAATTCAGAAATATTCCATTTTTAGAATTACCTTAATTGAACTCTCTCAGCTGCTATGATAGTATCATCAGAAATATATGAAGAAAAAAATTATTCTTGGATTTTTACTCACATTAGGGATTCTCATTTCCGGAAGCTGTGCTCTCTACGACAGCTTGGTTAATCCCCCTCCGTACTATGTAGTCGGAAATGAAAAGGAAAAAGATGAACTCCTGAAACTTTCAAAAGCCTTCGATGAACAGTCCGGAAGTCCTGAAGCAAATTTCATTCTGATACAGGAAATCTCCAAAATTCTGCATACCCAGGGGGAACTTGAGATATTAAATCTCTTTCTCACAACCTATGTTGAAAAAAATTCTGATGATCCTTTTAATGGTTATTATCTTCTCCTTACAGCACAGAATTATCTGGAAAGTGAGGCAATACCCTTTGCCATTCTCTACTTTGACCGTATTCTGAAAAACTATGCAGATCTTCGGGTAAGAGGACAGTCGATCCACTATATTTGCCTTTCAAACTTGATTAAACTTGTAGATAAACCTCAAAATAAAGTTGACTATTATAAAGAACTTCTTTCCAATTTCAGTGAAGACATTGAAAAAGGTTCTGCTTACTTTTATCTGGCAAAAACTTATGAAGAACTTGGAGAGTGGGATCTGTCCATTCAGGCCTATAAAAATTTTCTTCAGTATCCTGACGTCAAGGTTCCTGGATACCCGGATGCTGTAAAGCAGATTGAACCAATAATTGACTTCTATGATTACCGAAATAAAAACTGGACTATGGAGAACCTTGATGATCTTGTAAATGCAGTTAAATATGCAATAAGAACCAAAAATTACAGGCGTTTATCCCAGTATAGAGCAAAAATTAATTTTTTTGCAGTTTCATGGGAGCAGGTAAAAACGGAAGCAAATTCAGATTTTCTTGATAAATTAAGTGTTTTTATGAAAAACAGAGTCAGATATGCTGCAGAACTGGATAGAGATTCGAATCTACAGGAAGCTTATCTCAAAACATGGGGATGGTCATATAGAATAAAGACCTGGTATCTGTACTTCCGGCGGGTAAATTTCCCAGCAGACCCGGAAATACACGGTCAATGGGAATGGGCTGGAATATATTTTGGTGATAAACCATTTTCACGGACAGAGAATTAGTTTAGGTTAAGACAGTACTTTGACAGACCGATACTGTAGAGAGATGTATAAACCCGGATTTTTTATATTGCTATACCTTTTTTTATCTCAAGTATTTCTCTTGAGTGTCTCAGGAGATGCCGAAACCGGAGTCGACTACTCTTTCAACTGGGTAGATCAGCAGCTGGAAATCGTAATTAAAAAGAATATTCCTGATATGGACAGAGCCCTTCCGGGTATAAAATTCAGAATTGAAAAAAATATTGAAAAAGATCTTTCCTTTATTCTCCTCAAAGGAATTGAGCTTCTGACTATAGATTCCAGAACAACAGGAAAAGAGTTTATAGAAAAGTATCCTTCTGTTATTAACTCCATTTTTGAGCTTACAGACCATATAAAGAGGACAAATTCACTTTTAACCAGAGATCTTAAAACATTAATTATTAACTATACCCTGGAACTTAATCCTTATCTGGTCGAATTATTTATTCCGCACTCAAGACCATCAATTACAACACCCGCACTGGGATTTATTCCATCAACAGATTTCACAGGGATTATTATATATGTGGATAAAATACTTCCCTTGTTCGGTAAAGAAGGAAAAGGGAATTTTACACCAAGTCTTTTTCCAAGAGTTTTTGATAAGAACCTAAATCTCGTAATAGGCCCTTTAATGGAGGATCCTGCAGCAATAAAATCTTTTGGTGCTGTAGGGTATCAGCAGCCGACAGCTTCACCTGATATTTCAAGGGTGGGACAAAACCCATTACGAATGAAGGCCAGAGAGATCTTCGGAATAAATAATACCGATATTATTATATCTGACAGAGATGCTGAAATGATTCTTTCCAGACAGAACAATATTGATCTTATTACTCAAGGCAGAATACTTATTATTTACAATTAAGTTGACTAAAGACTCCTTTCTGTTCTATAAAATCTTTTAAGAGGAATTTTATGAACAGCAAATATATCCGGCTTATAACTTTGGCCAGCCTACTTATATTGATCCTTACATTTTCATCATGCGGGAAAAAATATCTCGGATATGGAACCCTGCTATGGTCTGATAATGAAGAGATAATCCAGACAGGGAAGGTTGTGACTATAATTAGTGAATCGGATCTTGCAGACATCTATCTGGTAAATGATGGACTTAGTGAAGAATCCTATCAAATAGACAGATGGCGAATCTCTTTTTTTGAGGAGAGGAGTGAAGCAGAAGAAAAAGCCCAGGAAATTATTGCTTATAAAACTATATTTGCACGTAATCTTAAAGATGGTCTTTTAATACGGGAACAACCGGATATCAATTCCAACAGGGTCTATAAGATGCGGAAAAATCAGGTTTTAAAAGTATACGGCAGAATGGAAAATATGAGTACAGTAGGCCAGTATGAAGGATACTGGTATCAGGTTCTTACTGAGTATGGTGTTGCAGGATACTGTTTTGACCATTATCTGGATATATTTGACAGTTCTGTCAAACCAGAAGAACAGGTTGATCCTGCACAGCTTCTTATGGAATCAGCCTTCACAGGAGTTTACTTCCCTTCTGCATTTGTGGAGATGATTGAAAAGAAGGCAATTGACCTGACACTGTTCAAACCTCAAATCGGTTTTTTCCCTGACCCGGAAAACAAGACTATTAAGATAGTAACAAATACATATACACTCTCTTTTCAGTGGGAAACTCCATCCTTATTAGACAAACGATCTTTTGAACTTGCTGATTCGGGTCTTGAAGTAACTGTTTTTTCGGATACAAGACTCCAGGTCAGATACTATTATCAGGATAAAAAGGTTATTACAAATTATGTAGTAATAGAGAATATAGAGGATATTATTATTGCTGAGAATGAAAGAAGAGAGGGTCTCTTCACAGCCCTCCTGGAAACAGGAACTAACTATACAAGCAGTGCATATGGAGAAATCAACATAGGACTTGATCGAAATTTCTCATGGCGGGGATATGATCGCCTTACTCCCCAGATAATACCCGGAGGATCTGACGGTACAGGTAAAATAAGGTTTGACAAATTTCTATCACCAGCTCTTAGAGAGGAATATACCGGAGTTATTACATTTAATCTTAGATATGGAGAGGAGTTTATTCAAATCAATTTCCTCTACTCCCTGGAAGAAAGGAAATTAAGATTAACCTATATTCCTGAAAATAATTTTGAGAATAAAATAGTCAGGAAAAAGAGTAATTCTCCAATTGTTATTGCTTTCTCTGCTGAATAGAGGGTTGTATGTCCTTTATCCAGTTGAATAAAATTTCAATATCTTTTGGTGACAGGGATATTCTGAAAAATATAAATCTGAATCTTTCTGCTGAAAGCAGGGTTGCCCTGGCCGGAGGCAACGGATCGGGTAAAACAACGTTCATGAAGGTTATTGGAGGGATTACAACTCCGGACAGCGGGTCGCTCTCCAACAGTCCGGAGATAAGAGTATCATATCTTCCGCAATCAGGTTTGTTATTTAGAGAAAGAACCCTGGCAGATGAGGCGGATCAGGCTTTTAACTACTTCCATGACGAAGCTGAACGACTCCAGTCTCTGGAACATAAATTAAGTTTGTTAAATGAAAACGACCAAAATCTACCTTCACTCCTGGATGAGCACCATCAGCTTCATGAAAAACTGATTTCAGGTTCCTACTACAATCGTGAAGAGATGATTGCCCATGTTCTGACAGGCCTCGGATTTAGTCATACAGATCTTACAAGAAGATGTGATGAATTTTCCGGTGGGTGGCAGATGAGAATAGCTCTTGGAAAAGTCCTTCTTGAAAACCCTGATATCCTTCTTCTGGATGAACCTACAAACTATCTTGACATAGAAGCCAGAAACTGGCTGGAACTGTTTCTTCAAAAATTTAAAGGGGGACTATTAATTGTATCTCATGACCGATATTTCCTGGATGTCACTGTAAATGAGGTAGTAGAGTTATTTAACGGTGGATTAAAAAGATTTAAGGGTAATTATTCCAGTTATGAGAAAACAAGAAATGCTGAAATGATTGTACTCATAGAACAGTTCAACCGGCAGCAGGAAGAAATTGCAAAAACCGAAGAATTTATTAATCGTTTCAGATATAACGCTTCAAAAGCATCTATGGTACAGAGCAGAATAAAAGCACTGGAAAAACTTGAGAGAATTGAAATTCCTGAAAATATGAAAAAAATGAATCTCTCTTTTCCTGCTCCTCCCCATTCAGGAAAACAGGTTCTTTCATTAAAAGATATCTCAAAAGCTTATGGCGAAAACAGAGTCATATCCGGTCTTGACTATGAAATAGGGCGTGGTGAAAGAGTTGTGATAACGGGAAAAAACGGCGCTGGCAAAACTACTCTTCTCAAAATTATTGCCGGGTTGGATAATAATTTCACTGGAGATGTAAATTATGGGACAGGTGTCAAAATTGCATATTTTTCCCAGGAGCAGATTAGCTTTACAAGCAGTAAAAAAACAATAATAGAGGAGGTTGAAGAAATAGCTCCTACCCCGTTAATACCAAGGCTAAGAGCACTTCTGGGAGCGTTCCTGTTTAGAAATGATGACATATATAAACCTCTGAACGTCCTTAGCGGTGGGGAAATGAGCCGTCTTGCTCTTTTGAAACTTCTCCTCTTCCCGGTAAATCTGCTGATTCTTGATGAACCGACAAACCATCTTGATATCCATTCCAAGGATGTCCTGCTTGATGCACTTAGAGGATATTCCGGCACCCTTATTTTTGTGTCTCATGACAGATATTTTATCGAAAACCTGGCAACCAGAGTTCTGGAACTTGGAGAGCATAGACCAAAAGACTTCAAGGGAGATTATAACTACTATTTGTGGAAAATATCTGAGTCACAATTTTCTCAGCAACAACCTGAAAAAGCCGGAGAAAAGATTCTCTCCAAAGGAAAAGAAGACCATAAAGCTACTAAACAACTTAAAAACCTGGTTTCTAAATTAAAAAAAGAGAGTGACAGCCTTCTTGAAAAACTTGACAGACTGGAACTCCTGCAAAAAAGCATTGAAAATAAAATGGCTGATCCAATTAACTATTCTGACGGAGAAAAGATAAAAACTTTAAAAAAAGAACTCGATACTAACAAGCTGAACCAGGCAAAAACCGGTACAAAATGGGAAGAGATTGAGATGGAGCTGGACGGTCTGGAAAACTAAAAGTTTTTTTGATATATTTAAAATGTATACGCCATTTTCAGGCGTATTAATAAACTAAACCAGGTTGGTAATAATTGAGTACAACAGTAGTATCATGGAATGTAAACGGGATACGGGCAGCAGAAAAGAAAGGACTGTTCGAATGGCTTCAGGCAGAAAGTCCGGACATCCTCTGCCTTCAGGAAACGAAAGCCCAGGAGGAACAACTCAATGAGAAGTTCTTTAAACAGAAAGGTTATGATCCATACTTTAAAAGTGCCGAAAAGAAGGGATACAGTGGAGTTGCAGTTTATACTAAGATAAAACCTCTTTCTGTTACTAATTTAAATGTGGAGAAATATGATTCCGAAGGAAGAACCATAGTCCTGGAATACAAAAATTTTACATTAATCAACTGTTATTTTCCAAACAGTCAGTCAGAAGGGAAAAGACTCGATTATAAAATTGGTTTCAACAATGCAGTATTGGATTTATGTAATTCACTTGTAAAGCAGGGAAAAAACACAGTACTCTGCGGCGATTATAATGTTGCCCATAAACCCATAGATCTGACACATCCGAAAGCAAACGAAAAGAATCCAGGATATCTCCCGGAAGAACGTGCCTGGATGGATAAATATATATCTGCAGGCTATGTTGATACTTTCAGAATATTTAATACCGATCCTGATAATTATTCATGGTGGTCCTACCGTACGAATGCCAGAGCAAAGAATGTTGGCTGGAGAATTGATTATTTTTGTGTTAACAGTGCATACAGTAAAAAAGTAAAAAATGCAGATATTCTAAAAGATGTTCAGGGATCTGATCATTGTCCTGTAAGAGTTGTATTAAAGTGAAACTGACCAAAAAAAATCTGCAGCCCCTTGTTGCGGTAGTGGGATTGTGCACTCTGGGTGGGAGTCTTGCATGGTTTATAGTTGAAATAATATTAAATACAGCCGGTATACCCTTCTCAATCAGTACAGGTAGAATAGGTTTCGATATTGAAATATTAGCCTTATATTTGAATGTTAACCCCGGAACTGTACTAGGTATGGCCGGAGGTTTTTTTGTGTTCAGAATTATCTGATATGGACAAACTGATTCTTGCTTCAGGTTCCCCCAGACGAAAAGAAATCCTTGAGAAATTCAGTATTTTATTTACAGTTAAACCATCCTCCTATATTGAAGTGTTTACAGACGAAAGTCCGGAAAAACAGGTATTAAACCTGGCCAGGAACAAGGTTTTATCACTCCTTGAATCAGACACCGTTTTCGACGGATCAATTATTCTTGGAGCGGATACCTGCATAGATCTTGACGGTAAAATTATAGGTAAACCCAGGGGACCGGAGGAAGCTGAAAAGATGCTAAATTCATTTTCCGGACGGACTCATAAAGTCATTACGGCACTTGCCCTGTATAATGGGAAAAATGGTACTTTCTGCCTTAAAAAAAGAATAACGGCTGTCACTTTTGCAGATCTAAGTACCAGAGAAATTGAATGGTATCTGAACACTGAAGAATGGGATGGAGCTGCAGGAGGTTATCGGATTCAGGAAAAAGGTTCTCTTCTGATAACCGGTATTAATGGATCCTGGTATAATGTTATGGGGTTGCCAATCAGACTGTTTTATGGCATGGTAGCCTCTCAGGGACTGACTTTGTTCAGAACCTAATATCTTCCATCGAAAGGTGAGAATAAGAGAAGGAAGCAGTACTTATACTGCAGGGACACAGGCGAATCGTTAGTTATTTTTACGGAATACCTTTGTCCAATTCTAGAGGAGGGAAATTTGTCAGTAGTAGCAATGAAAAACCTACTGGAATCAGGTGTACACTTTGGACACCAGACAAAAAGATGGGATCCACGGATGAAGAAGTTTATCTTTGCCGAAAGAAATGGAATCCATATCATCGATCTTCAGAAAACCATTGTAAATGTAAGAATAGCTTATGACATGGTTAGAGATCAGGTTAAAAATGGAAAGTCAGTTTTGTTCATAGGTACTAAAAAACAGGCACAGCAAGCCATCGAAAGAGAGGCAAAACGCTGCGGAATGTTTTATGTGAACAACAGATGGCTTGGCGGAATGCTTACAAACTTTAAAACAATCAAAAAATCTATTCACCGGCTCAAAAAAATTGAGAAAATGGAAGTAGATGGAACCTTTGAAAGTTTAACAAAAAAAGAAGTATCAAAACTCAACAAAGAACGAATCAAACTTGAAAAAAATCTTGGCGGAATCAAGGAAATGAAAGATCTTCCAGGGGCAGTGTTTATTATTGATACACGAAAAGAAACCATTGCGGTAGCGGAAGCTAAAAGAATGGGAATACCAATAGTAGCAGTTGTTGATACTAACTGTGATCCAACAGATATTGACTATCCAATCCCAGGAAACGATGATGCAATACGAGCAATTGCTCTGTTTACCCAGATTATTTCAAATGCTGTAATCGATGCTGATAATGAGGTTGGAATCGAGATGATTGAAAATATGCATGATGAGTCAGAAGATTACGATGAACCCACGAAATCTGAAGTAGCTGAACCGAAAGCAGTAGAGGAGACAGCACCTCAAGGAGAAGCAAGTGGAGATTAAAGCAGCTGAGGTAAAGAAACTCAGACAGAAAACTGGCGCTGGTATGGTTGACTGTAAAAATGCACTTGTTAAAGCAGAAGGTGATCCGGCTAAAGCAGAAAGATTCCTGAAAGAACTCGGTCTTGCTGCAGCAGAAAAACGAAGCGGAAGAGCAACTAATCAGGGATCAGTTTTTACAAAAATCAAGGAAAATGAAGCTGTTATTCTCGAAGTTGGCTGTGAGACTGATTTTGTCGCAAACAACGAAGATTTCGCTGTTCTGGGAAATGATCTGGCCGAACTTGCTTTAAAAACCGATTCCATTGAACCAGACGATGAGATGAAAGAAAGAGTCACAGAAACGATTAGTACAATCAAGGAAAATATTTCTCTTAAACGCTTTAAAAAAATCAAAATTTCTGACAATGAAATTGTTGTGGATTATATTCACGGCGGTGGATCTATTGGTATTCTTGTAAAATTCCAGTCTGAAAAAAAAGAAGCTCTTTCTGATAACAGAGTAAAAGCTCTGGCATTTGACTGTGCCCTGCATATTGCGGCATATAATCCTGAATATCTTTCCAGAGCGGATATACCTTCAGAATATGTAACGGAACAGGAAGAAATCTTTACTGTTCAGGCAAAAAATCTGGGAAGACCGGAAAAAGTACTGGAAGGGATTGTAAAGGGTAAAATGAATAAACATTTCGGAGAAATTTGCTTTCTGGAACAGGCTTTCGTAAAAGATGACAAGCAGAGTGTGGAAAAAGTTCTGAAAGCTTTATCAAACGAGATAGGAAGTAAAATAACTGTGACTGAATATATTTATTACCGGGTAGGTGAAGAAGTTTAAACAGTATTTTTAAAGAACCGCTGTCTTAATGACAGCGGTCTCTTTTAATAGGAAAAATAAAACAGAGGAATGACTAAAAGCTTTTTAATAGGAGATATTTTATGAAAACTGTGTTAAGCAATGCTGAATCAAAAATGAAAAAAAGTGTTGAAGCCCTGGAAAGAGAGTTTAGTTCTTTAAGAACCGGCCGGGCATCAGCTGCTCTTTTTGATAAAATAAAAGTTGAAGCATATGGACAACCTACCCCCCTTGCCCAGGCGGCAACAATTTCTGTTCCGGAAGCAAGACTTGTTGTCATTCAGCCATGGGATAAAGGTCTCCTTGGAGAAATTGAAAAAGCAATTCAAAAATCTGAGTTATCGGTTAATCCCAATAACGATGGTAAAGTTATTCGAATAAATATACCTCCTCTAACGGAGGAACGTAGAAAGGAACTCGTAAAAGTAGCTAAAAGCAGTGCTGAACAAAACAAGGTATCTATACGAAATATCCGGCGTGAAGCAAATGAAGAACTTAAAAAGCTTAAAAAAAACGGTGAGATAAGTGAAGATGACGAAAAAAAGGCAGAGGAACAAATCCAAAAACTTACTGATACCTACATAAAAGATATCGGCTCCATTCTTGAACTTAAAGAAAATGAGATTATGGAGATCTAGTTGGGTACTAATCTCAAACATATTGGTATTATTATGGATGGAAACGGCAGATGGGCCACCATGCGTAAACTCCCAAGATCTGCCGGTCATAAGCAGGGAATAACAACAGCAAAAAAAATTATTAAAGAAGCTATCAGACTGGGAATTCCATGTTTAACACTCTACGTTTTTTCTACAGAAAACTGGAAAAGAACCCGTTCAGAAATCGGTTTTTTGATGAAGTTAATAATTTATCATATGAAAAATGAAGCATCTTTTTACCGTGAGAATAAAATAAGAGTAAGGCATACCGGAAATATCGAAGGTCTTCCTCCTGAAGTACAGAAAGAGATACTTAAATCTATTGAGAATACAAAAAATTATAATTCAATTACGGTAAATTTAGCGATTAACTACGGCGGCAGAGATGAAATTATAAGAGCTGTAAATAAATGGTGCAGAAGTACAAACTATTCTCAGGATCTGCTTAAAGAAAAAACATTACCCAAATTCCTTGATAACCCCGACTTACCGGATCCTGATTTAATAATACGATCTGCCGGAGATATGCGTTCGAGTAATTTTTTATTATGGGAAAGTGCATATTCAGAATTTTTCTATTCTGATAAACTATGGCCTGAATTTAATGAGGCTGATCTTAGAACAGCTGTAAGCAGTTACAATAAACGGGAACGTAAATTTGGAGGTCTAAAATGAATCAGCTCACACAGAGATTGCTTCTGTTTTTCCTTGGTATCCCCATTCTTATTGGTATAATTTTCTTTCTTCCTATGTATAATCATCTTGCCTGGAATACCTTAATGATCCTAGCATCAGTTGCAGGGGCATCTGAATTATTTAGAATGCTTAACAAAAAATTTAATTCTTCATTACGTAAATTCCCTTTTGCCGGGGCATATCTCCCTCTGGCAGCCTACATTGAGATCTCCGGTTTTACCCTTCCAGGATTCACAAATCTTGTTTTAATAATTATTATCAGCTTTATCTTTACAAGAGAAGTTTTTCTTAGGGATAAAAATAATATTGAAAAAGTCATTCACCGATCAATATCATCAATTTCAATATTAGTATATCCGGGATTATTTATGATATATACTATTAAAGTATCGGTATTCCCGGAAGCATCCTATCTTATACTGCTGTTTCTTGTACTGGTATTCACAAATGATTCAATGGCCTTTGTCGGCGGGTCTCTTTTAGGAAGAAAATCAACAAAACTTTTTCTGGTAAGCCCCAATAAAAGTGCTGTAGGATTTTTAAGCGGTATATTTTTTACTGTAGCAGCAGGAAGCATATTTAGAATTATTTTTCCTGTTGATATAAGCTTCTGGCAGATGATTATTCTTTCTACTGCGAGTGCCTTAAGTTCAAATGCCGGAGATCTTGTTGAATCTGCCATAAAACGTTCAGCAGATGTGAAAGATTCGGGACATTTAATGCCCGGACGAGGGGGTATTCTGGACTCTATCGATTCTATTATGTTCAGTGCCCCCCTCTATTATTACATTTTAGCAGTTATTTTTGCTTAGGAATAAATATGAGGAAAAAAATAATTATTCTGGGTGCAACAGGTTCCATAGGTCAGGGAACCCTGGATGTTATCCGACAAAATAAAAATTACTTTGAAATTACTGCACTTTCTGCTCATTTAAGGGAAGATGACCTCCTCTTGGCTGCAGAAGAGTTTGGAGTTTCAAATCTGGTACTGTCCGGAATTAAATCAGAAAACCCTAAGATTAATTATTCAGGAACAAATAGTATTTCTAAAATGCTGAAAGAAACTGAAGCAGATATAGTTGTTAATGCAGTTGCAGGATCAGACGGACTCATACCTTCTGTTGTATCCCTTCAAACAGGCAAAGATCTTGCTCTGGCAAATAAAGAAACTATTGTAATGGCGGGCAGGTTAATACTGGATCTCGCAGAAAAAATGAATAGAAAAATAATCCCTGTTGATTCGGAACATTCCGCAATTTTTCATCTTCTGGAAAACAGGGATCCCAGTACAGTTAACGAGATAATACTAACTGCTTCGGGAGGGCCTTTCAGAACAAAACCTCTCCAGGAGTTTGAGGGAATAACTCTGGAGGATGCCCTAAAACATCCTACATGGGAAATGGGTAAAAAAATCAGTATTGATTCTGCAACAATGGCGAATAAAGGTCTTGAGGTTATAGAGGCTCATGTACTCTTTTCCATAAATCCGGATAGAATAAAAGTACTTATCCATCCTGAAAGCAGAGTACACTCCCTGATACGTACAATGGATTCATCGATGTTTGCACAGATCAGTGATCCCGATATGCGGGTTCCAATTGGAAACGCCCTCTTCTATCCGGAACAGTTTCATACTGCATTCGGCAGTTTAAATCTGGCAGATACTAACCTTACATTTTTTAAAGTAGATTTCATGAGATATCCATTACTCGAACTTGCATTTACTGCAATCAAAAAGGGCGGATCTTATCCCCTTGCATATAATGCGGCAAATGAAATAGCAGTCGATTACTTTATGCAAGGTAGAATAGGATTTAATGACATTTCCGATACAGTTTTGAGTGTACTGGAAAATGAGTGGACTAGCATATCTGATTCTTTTGAAAAGGTTCTTGAAACAGATCTGACAGTAAGAGAAAATACAATTAGATATATAGAAAAATCAAACAGGAATTAAAATGCTTCTGACAATATTTATCGGAATTATAGGACTGGATATAGTAGTCCTTGTACATGAAATAGGACATCTTCTCGTAGCTAAGCTTATGGGGATAAGTGTGGAAGCGTTTTCTGTGGGTATGGGAAAGAAACTTTTCTCCCTCAGATACGGTGAGACAGAATACCGTTTAAGCTTGTTTCCAATAGGCGGTTACTGTAAAATGAAGGGAGAAGAGCAGTTTACCAGAGCAATCCGTGAAAAATCCAACTCAATTTCCCATGAGGATGGATCAATTTTCTCAGCTTCTCCATTAAGACGAATAGCGACTTATCTTGCAGGTCCTTTGTTTAATATTCTATTTGCAATTATTGTACTCTCGATAATCTGGTTTACAGGTTTTACCATCAACACCTACAGTAACAGGATTGTGCTGCTTTCGGACTATCCGGAAATATTTCTTTCAGAGGATAATCCGGCAGATATCGCAGGATTACATACTGGAGATAAAATAGTACAAATAAATTATGCAGAAATTAGCAATTATTCAGATTTACAGGAAATTATCTACGCCTCCCCGGGAAAAAAATTATCAATTGAGGTTGAAAGAGATTCAAGGAACATTGTCCTTGAGATAACTCCGAGACTGAACAACGAAACAGGAGCTGGTCAGATCGGTGTCTCACCTTGGATTGATCCTCTAATTGAAAGAGTTGAACCAGGATCGTCTGCATTTATTGGTGGATTAGAAGAGGGAGATTACATAATTTCTGCAAATGGAATCCCTGTAGAGAATTATCTGGATATCTTCAGGATATTGAGTTCCAAACCGGAATATTTGAAACTGTCAGTTTTGAGAGGAAAAATTATAAATGAACGAACCCTGGTTCCGGTCTACAACGATGATGGTAATGTGGATCTGGGATTGGTTTTTAGAAGTATTACTGTAACATCTGAAAATCTGAATATTCCAGAAGCAGTAGCTAAGGGTACAATGGAAACAGTTAATACATTTATTATGACTGCCAAGAGCATCTACCTGCTGTTCAGGGGGGTGGATGTAAAAAAAGCTGTGTCAGGACCTATAAGAATAAGTTATTATGTTGGTGAAATTGCATCAAGCAGTTTCAGGGAAGGTATTAAAAGAGGGTTCACCACTATTTTCCGTTTTTTAAGTATAATCAGCATTGCCCTGGGTTTTGCCAACCTCCTCCCAATCCCTATTTTTGACGGAGGACTTATACTTTTTACATCCATAGAACTGATTCGACGCAAACCTCTTCGCCCAGGTATATTTTACAGATACCAGAGTATTGGATTTTTTATTATTATTATAATATTCTTTTTTACAACTTACAGTGATATATCATTTCTGTTTTCAAAATAATCAGGGAGAAATTGAACATGAAAACAATTAACTGTTTCTGCGGCGCCTCATTTGAAGAAGATATAAAGGATAAAATTGATACAGATAAGGATCCTATACAGATTTCAAGAATTCTTGACGGTAGTTTTATGAGTTTTACATGTCCTAAATGCGGTAAAACTCTTCGCCCTGAATTCCCTCTTATACTGTATGGAAACAATATCGATCTCGAATTTATACCAGAAATTGACCGAAACCGGTTTTTAACGGGTAGGAAAAAAACCACTTCAATGCAGGTTGTCATCGGAATGGGGGAATTGAAGGAAAAATTTCTTATTAGGAAATACAATTATGATGACAGGATAATTGAACTTATAAAACTCTACCTTCTGAAAAAAGCAGATAATGATCTTGATATTACAATTATGTTTTCCGGAAAAGAATCTTCAAGAATTATTTTCCATATTTATGGTCTGAAAGAGGGAGAAATGGGTATTTCAAAATTACCTGAATCTATATATAATAATATTGAAAATAATCTGGAGGATAAATTAAAGGATCCTGGTATAGCAGAATTCCTTTCCCTTCCCTACAGATCGGTAAATACAATCAGCACAGAGGTACTTTAAGTTGCACAGAGTCAGACTACTATCAGTATTTTTTTTACTCCTGCTTAGTTTCCAGGTGACAGGCGAAAACAATTTCATAATTAACAGCGGTCACAGTAATCCTGTACAAACATTTTCCCGGAATGGTAAAATTCTCTTTTCCAGCGATAATACCGGAACACTCATGATCTGGGATACAGACGATGGGTCTCTTGTTAATAAAATACAGGTTTCACATATGATGATAAAAGAGCTGGCTGTTAATTCAGAGGGAACCCGTATAGCGATTGTTGAAACAGATACAATATCCTCGTTTCATCTTAGTGTCTGGGATATTAAAGAGAATAAAAGGATCTTCTCCCATAAAATGGATGAACTTCCACTATTCATTAAATATTCTCCCTCTAACAATTACATAACATACAGTAAAACTGATTGGAACGGTTTAAGATTTATAGATGCTGAAAAAGGGTTTGAAGTGCCCTTTATAACCGAGGATTATGGTATTGTATCTTCAATATATATAACACCGTCAGAAAAAACGCTGCTGTTTTACTCTCCTTCAGGATCCATACAGTATTGGAATCTTTCCACCGGCAAAATTAAAACTGCTCCCATACGTACCCGCAAAGATCTCTCCTCTATAACAATTACACAAAACGGTGCATTTATGACTGCTTCTGACAGCAACAATCTTTACCTCATAGATTTACAGACCGGTAATACTCTATCTACAGTGAAAATATCAGAAATCATTGATTCCACTATCAAAAATGACAGCAAGGAATTGCTTGTTCTTTATAAGGCTGATAATAATTATATGCTCGGAATCTGGTCAATTGAAACCTCCCGGGGAAGAGGAATTCTCAACGAAGAAAGGTCGTTTAAAATTCCCTATGATATCCTCCCTTCAGCTGGGTTTACCCTGGTGAACCGGAAAATTTTTCTTTCGGGTACAAATGGTGATATCATTACCCTGAGTCTGGATAGTGGGAGAGCTTCTATTTTTTCTGATAATATTATGGCATCTATTTCTGATCTTCACATCCTGGGAAATGAGATGCTTCTGGCTACAGACAGTACTATTATATCACTAAAATCACAGTTGTTTAATAATGGGAAACTACCTGAACAGCCATACGATATCAGATTGAAAACATATTCCAATCCCTTCCTGGAAAATACAGGAATTACTGCTAATCGCACAAATTTTTTTATCTACCCTATGGAAGAAAGCAGAGGTCAACTTCAAATATTGGAATACGGATCCTTTAGAGTTTTTTCAGACACATTTACGTCACCCATTATTTCTGCTGAATTCTCTAATAATAGGTTTATAACACTTGAGAAAGATGGAACATTCCAGGATATTAATGCAACAAGTGGCGAAAGTAACTTTTCATTTACCTCCTATGGTATAAATTCAGTAGAAGCTGTTTATGGTGATAACCTTATTGCAGGGAGAAACCGATCAGCATTTCTTAATTCTCCTCTTCTCCATATAAATAAGACAACCGAGGAAATTGTACCGATTGAGGAAAGCAATATCCTTATATTCAAGATGGATTATGATCCTGTTACTCGAACCCTATACACCCTGGGCTTTGAACAACGTAGTACCGGGCTAATGACTGTGCTTAAATCCCATACAGGCCGAGGGTGGGAGCTTACAGATACAATTTTAACATATCCGGGCGAGGATCAGGCTGGTAGTTTTGTAGTAGATTCCAACAAGTCAAGAATTTATCTTGCAATCGGAAACAGCGGTATGGTTATGTACGGTTGGAATGGATTCACAGAGATGGAATCCTCAGGACACATATCTGAACGTTTATACATTCACAACGATCTCCTGGTTTCACTAAACACAGATAATTCAATTTCGATATGGAATACCAATACCGGTAATAATATTCTTGACTTCTATCTGCTTAAAACCGAAAAATGGATAGCCGTACCAAAAGGGGGAGAAGCCATCCTGTCCGATCCCTCATTAAGAGGACTGATTAATTAATCGTGTGAAGGATTTGAGGCAATTTTTTCAATTGCTTTTGACACAGCAAGCTCAACTTCTTTCGCATAATCACTGTTATCCAGATTTTGGGCATATACAGTTCCAATAAGTGAAACTCTGTAGTGGGGTTTCAGGGAGTTTAATGCCAAAGCTGTCATATCAAGGACACAATCTTCACACTTACAAATCTCATCTGCTCTTTCATCCTCAAGCTGATGTTCCATTTGTTCCAGAACAATTCTTTCTGTTTCGTTAATTAAATTCTCAAAATTATAACTCTCTTTCAGACTCATCATATTCTCCTGTGTAAATATACATATTATAAACTATTAGTGCTATTCAGACTGAAGGTAACTATATAAAATATCATCTTCTAACCTGAATCCCTGCTAAAGTTTTCGAATCGTGTATACTTAGGTATAAATATTATTGGCACTGTTCCTATGGGTCCATTTCTCTGCTTCGCAATAATAAGTTCAGTTGTTATATTTAAAGGACCTCTTGAACGGTCTTCTGTATCATGGGTCTCTCTCTCTCTGTGAAGAAACATAACTACATCCGCATCCTGCTCTATGGAGCCCGATTCCCGAAGATCAGCAAGTGTGGGAGGCTTCCCTTCTGACTGCCTTCCTACCTGAGAGAGACAAACAATGGGAACTTCCATCTCACGCGCAAGAGATTTTAATGATCTGGAGATCTCAGCTACCTGTTCATGCCTGGGTACGTTACTCTTGCTCTCGGGTTCAATAAGACCGATGTAGTCAACAAAAATTATTTTTACTCCTTCTTTACTCAGCATTCTTCTGGCCTGAGCACGAAGATCGAGAAGTTTCATATTCGGTGAATCATCAATATAGAGAGGTGCTTCATAAATTCTTCCGGCAGCTTCAGTTAAATTATGAAAATCACTGGGCTTCAGCATCCCTGATCTTAATTTTTCTGAATTTATCCTGGATTCACTGGCTATTAAACGATTCATCAATGCCATCTCAGACATTTCCAGAGTAAAAAACCCAACTGGTATTTTATTTTTAACTGACATATTTGCTGCCATCGTCAGGGCAAGTGCTGTTTTCCCAACTGACGGCCTTGCACCTATTACAATGAATTCAGAGTTTTGAAAACCGCTGGTCATATTATCCAGCTCAGTAAACCCTGTGGGGACTCCAGTATAACTTTCCTTACGGTGGTACAACTGTTCGATTGCTGAGATAGCTTCAGGAACTATATCTCTGGCGACCCTGTACTGCCCCTTTTGCTGACCATCAGTAACTGCAAAGATTTTCTTCTCGGCTTCTTCAATTACGGCTCTTCCATTAAGAGACTCATCATGTGCACTCGCAACCATTTCTCCTGCAATTTTTAAAAGCAGTCGCCGGATACTGCCTTCCTGGACAATCCTTGCATAGTATTCAACATTGGCACTTGTGGGGACAACAGAAGTAAGGGTGGAGACATAGGCGCTGCCTCCTGAACTTTCCAGTACACCTTCAGAACGCAGTTCCTCGGTGAGGGTCAGAAGGTCGACACCACTCCCAGCTTCGAAAAGGGTAATAATTGCAGTAAATATTTTCTGATGAGCCAACTTATAGAAATCGTCAGCTCTAAGATAACGCAGAACAACTGACAAAGATTCAGAATCAAGCAATAGCGCCCCTAATGTTGCCATTTCTGCATCATTATTATGGGGCGGTATCTTATCCTTCAACTCAAGAGGAATCATCCTGCAGATTTATCCTTTTATACTTCTTCTGTACTTTCCGGTATTTCAGTCTCATTTTCGGGTATGGATTCGTCAGAAGATGCTTCTTCCTTAACGTCATTTTTTTCAACTTTTTCCACTTGTTCAGCTTTAACAGGTTTGATAATTTCTTTATCACTCTTGATAACAATCTTTAATTCTGCTGATTCCGCACCATAAAGCTTTACCTTTGCAACAAATTCACCAACACTCTTTATTGTATGCTCAGGAAGTTCAATTTTTTTTCTTTCAACTGCAATACCTGATTTTTTTAATTCCTCAGCGATATTGGCATTTGTGACAGAACCGAAAAGTTTTCCTGTTTCTCCTGTCGAAACTGTTAATTCGAGTGTAACTGCTTCAATCTGAGCCTTAAGTCCATCTGATGCCTTCTTTTTCTCTTCTTTTCTTTTTTCAATTGCAGCTTTCCTGCTTTCGAATACAGCTACATTCTGTTTATTAAAAAGAACTGCCAATTTTTTGGGTACAAGGAAATTTCTGGCATAGCCGTTTGCAACTACACAGATATCTCCCTCCTCTCCGAGATTATACACATCCTGATTAAGAATAATTTTCATATTTCTCTCCTTCCAGACTAACAATGGATACCGACACAAACTGTCGGCTCATGTTATCGTTATTATCAATACAGGTTCCCGCCACTCCGTGGCGCCTGTATTATCTTTATTGTCAGAATAATACAGGTTCCCGCCACTCCGTGGCGCCTGTATTATCTTTATCTATACCTTATCCAAAGCTCGGAAACTCCAAGCACAGGAACCCCTATTAAAAAAACTAAATTAACTCCAGGCAGCAGCAGTATTGCTATACTTAAAACAATTATAAACCGCCTGACGCTTCTGGATACTTTATATTTTCCAAGCAGATAGCCAATTAAACCTATTCCATGGATCCCATACAGGAATACCATTATAAAAGTACTGTTCCAGACTAAGTAACCAATCCAGCTTAAACCCATAAACAGATCAAGTAAAACACCAATAAGTGATATTATAAGGGGCCAAAGCAATATTTCCGGAACCCGGAAATTTACAAGCTTAAATCCTCCTCTCTTATCGATCCGCCGGAAAAGAGCATCTGAAAAATACCAACTCACCACCAGCATAATAAAATATGCAAAGACATAGTTTCTAAGTATAAGCTTTGCTGTAGTAACAACTATTCTGTCCGGCTGCAGTTCTTCCAGTAATACTGCATTGTCGAAAGAATCTGCTGATCCTGCACTCGTAGTGAACATATCTGCAACATATACAATCTGATCCTGTAATAGTGCCATTATCTCACTATTACCCGAATAATGTATAATAATCGGAACAGTAATAATAAAAAAACCTACTGAAGATACCAAAAACAGAAATATAACCTTCCCGGCACCTTTGTAATAGGAGATCAGCAACATACCACCAAGCAGTGAGAGCGGATACAATAGTTCAAGAAGTATTAAAAAACGCCTTAAAGAATCTCCCTCAATACCCGATCCTCGAAATAATGTCTGAATTATCATTACAATAGCCACAAAAAAGACAGCCATTGTTAAATACTGAAATCCGTATTTCTTCATTATCAAATACAAAGGCACAGTAAATAGAAAAAAAACAACACTTATTTGAAAGATCAAAATCGAAGCTGCCGTTAAAGCTGCAAAAATTAACAGATGGCGCTTCTGAAGCGAAACTTCCATAGAAAAACCTATTGTTTTACATATGGAAGATAGGCCAGTACACGGGCTCGTTTAATTTCCCTTGACAAGGTCCTCTGGTGCTTTGCGCATGTCCCTGTAATTCTTCTTGGAAGAATTTTTCCCCTTTCGGTTATGAAACGCCTAAGAGTATCAGCATCCTTATAATTTGCAACTACTTTCTGTGTACAGAACCTGCAAACCTTTCTTCTAAAGTAAGACTTTCTACCTCCTCCTCTCATAGGAGGTCTTCCTCCGGAAGGTCTTCTATAATTTCCTCCCTCTCGGGGTTCTCTCTGTTCCCTGGGTTCTCGCTGCTCTCTTGGTTCTCTCTGTTCTCTGGGTTCTTCCCTGGGAACTTCTGTTTTTTCCTGAGGTGCGGCTGGAACTACAGTCGCTGCAACTTCTTCTTTATTATCAATATCAGACATTATACTATCTCCTCTTTATCAAATCACTGTAAACGATCCCGGATAACATCTGTTCCGGAATTGCTGAATTGTTCCCCGGCACGATATAGCCAGAGTACAACTTTCTGTAGGGCGGTAAGCAGCCCTGATCAGGTATTCCTGTTTTATCTTTCGTGTCATAATAAACTAGGTACCCTCCGCTTCGCGGAGCCTGATTTATCTTTCTTAAAACGGGATGTCATCTTCAAAATTTTCCGGGCTGCTACCGGTTGCAGGCTGAAAACCTCCAAAAGATCCTCTTCCTGCACCTCCTGTATTCTGGTTACCGTTACCGTTACCGTTACCGTTATCGTTATCGTTACTGTTACTGTTTTCGGAATTGGAATAACCACCAGAGTTCCCCCCGCTGCCGCCTCCACCAAGAAGCTGAACATTCGATGCTACTACTTCAACCTTACTTCGTTTCTGACCATCCTGTTCCCATCTGTTCTGTCTGAGTTCTCCACTCACAGCTATCTGTTTTCCCTTCCCAAGATACTGCTGAATTGCTTCACCCTGTTTTCCCCAAAGAACAATATCAAAGTAGCTGACCTCATCTGTCCACTGATCACCCGACCTCTTTCTCCGGTTCACAGCAAGACTGAATTTACAAACAGCAAGACCACTGTTTGTATATTTAAGCTCAGCTTCTCTGGTAAGTCTACCTACAAGAGTTACTATATTAATATCATTGGCCATAGGAATACATCCTCCCTTTTAGTCTTCTTTTCTTACAAAAAGGTACTTTAGAAATGATGTTTCAAGCTGGAAATGCTTGTCCATTTCGGCAACTTTCTCCGAAAGAACTTCGATTTCATAGAAATAATAATGACCTTTTGTTTCTTTTTTTATTTCGTAGGCAAGTTCTCTTGCACCCATGTCAGTTTCTTTAGACACTTTAACAGCGTGTCTTTCAAACTCTGCTTTCACGAGTTCTTTACCTTTTGTGAAGTTATCTTCATCTGTACGGAAGATACACGTTAGTTCGTAGGTTCTCATAAACCCTCCTTCTGGACTTTATGATCCGCTTCAAAGCGGATAAAGAGGTCAAATTAAACTAGCATGCAAAATGGATGATTGTCAAGAGAAGGAAAATTCCTACAGCAATAAGTACTGCTCAGGATTCCGATAACCACCCTCAAGTTTCAACAGCTTTTTCTTTGCAGCTAATCCTCCCCCATACCCAACAAGCTCACCATTACTGCCAATTATACGGTGGCAAGGAATAATAATAGCTATTGAATTGGCTCCATTTGCACCGGCAACAGCCCGTACAGCCTTCTCATTGCCGATATCTTTCGCCAGTTGCAGATATGTGGAAGTAGTTCCATAAAGCACCTTCAGCAAAGCAGTCCAGACACTTCGCTGGAAATCAGTTCCTATCATCAGAAGAGGAATATCAAACTCTTCCCGCATCCCTTCAAGATATTCATTCAGCTGCTCGCTTGTTTTTTTTAAAATATCATCATCCTGATAAAGAAAATCAGCATTTAGTTCTTTTTTTAATCTGCTGGATATAGTTTTAATCATCTTCCTGTATCGAAAATCAAGTAAACAAAGTTTCCCATCGAAGGAACCCAGTATTAGTTCTCCTATACTGGATTTATAATACTGGATATTAATCCAATTCATATATGCATCCAAAAATAATAGTTTTTTAATATACTCATAGAACATCTTAACTCTTTCCATCTAAAGGAACCAGTCATCATCTGATATTTATTCCAGGAAAGAAGGAACCTCAAGTAAGAACCATTTATTACCGAAAATCAAATATGAGTGCCAGATGACCAATATATTCATCTAATATCCGTTTTGGTAAGAAAAGAAAAATTATATTAGTTATTCCGGCATATAGTTAAACTCCGGTTCCTAAGGAATTATTTAAAGGGAGGGTTTGAATTATGACACAGTATATTCATTATGAAGAAAATATATTTATGCTGAATGATCTGCTTCGGCATATAGAGAGAAGTCTTAAAATTGATATCGACAGTAATGTATTTCTCGAGAAAATTAAATCAGATCTAATTTTTGCAGAAGGAAAACTATCATCTCTCTACGAGGCACTTAAGGACTCAACACTTCAGTTGGATAAAATCCAATATTTCAGGCATCTCTATAAAACTAAAAGTCTTTCTCTCAGGATTACCGACAGTATTTTAAATAAGAGTATCGGAAGGTCTCTGGATTTTTCAGACTTTCTTGAAAGACTTCGGGAAGCAGAAAAAGAACAGGAATTTGAGCAAAATGATATAGAGAGCTATCTTGCCAAAACCGATAACAGTGATATGGATACCAATCTTATCAGTCAGGAAGAGCTTATGTTTCTTATGTCAGGAAATATTTCAGATGAAGAGGATGTTAACCAATAATGATATCTGATGATATTGATTTTTCGAAAATGAATGGGCTTATTCCTGTTATAGCCCAGGACTGGGAAACAAATGAAATACTAATGCTTGCATTTGCCGATAAAGAAGCCCTGAATAAAACCCTTTCTTCCGGATTTGCCCACTATTACAGCAGATCAAGAAAAAAACTGTGGAAAAAGGGTGGCAGCTCCGGACATACCCAGGAAATAGTCGAGATCCGGGTTGACTGTGACAGGGACACATTGATTTACAGGGTCAGGCAGAAAGGGGGAGCATGTCATACAGGTTACTACAGCTGTTTCTACAGAATTATTGATAAATCCGGATTTAAAATTACGGGGATAAAAAACTTTGACCCTGAAAAAATATACACCAGCTAGGAACTGACTGCGACAGACAGATCCATTCCTGCAAGTCTCCTTACAAAAACAGCGATTCCCTCTCCATTCAATCCACAGAGTTCAAGAAGTTCCGACCTTAGAGCCTGGGGAAGAAACTGTTCAGGTATACCATGGTATTCAAAATTAATTTCCAGACCCCTCTCATACACTAAAGCAGCTATATATTCACCAATACCACCCTTACGGGAGCCCTCCTCAACCAGAATCACATTTGAATACCCGGAGAGAAGATCTGAAAGATTATTATCATCTATAGGCTTTATGAATCTGAGATTGTAAAGATCAATATCAATACCGTCACTGCTTAATATATCTACAGCCCTGATTGACTCAGCTACAAGACCACCAATAGTAATAAGAAGTGTCCTGTTTCCCGTCCGGGTAATAAAAACTCCCCTTCCGGGAATAAGAGGCTGACCTGTACCTGCAATACCTTCCGGACATTCAGCCTTTGGATAACGAAGGAGAACAGGTCCACTGGTACTAAAGGAATACTCGATCATCAGTCTGAATTCCTCAGCAGTCCCAGGAGAAAGGATAGTAATTCCCGGAATATTTCTGAACAGAGATATGTCATAGGCTCCCTGATGCGTTTCACCATCACTGCTGACAAGACCTGCCCGATCCATGGCAATTACAACTGGTAACCCCGGAATAGCAATATCATGGATAAGCTGATCCACAGCCCTCTGCATAAAAGTCGAATAAACCGCTACAACAGGTTTCAGACCTGCAGCAGCCAGACCGGCTCCAAATGTAACAGCATGCTGTTCAGCAATCCCAACATCAAAAAAACGATCAGGAAACTCTTCCTTGAACTGTTTTAGACCTGTCCCCTTTTCCATGGCTGCAGTGACAGCAACAATACTTTCATCCTTCACAGCCAAACCTGCCACAGCTCTACCGAAAACATTTGTGAAGGTATTCTTTGATACAAGATCTTTATCACCAGGGGCTGGGACAGGAGAAACTCCATGATAATCTGAAGGATTTTCTTCGGCTCTCTTATACCCTTTCCCCTTCCTGGTCACAACATGGACAATTACCGGTTTACGGAGTTTTTTTACATTTTCCAGAACTTTTGTTACCATTGAGATTGAATGCCCGTCTATGGGACCCACATACTCAAATCCCAATTCGGAAAATATAGTTTCTTTCAGAAAGACAGCCTTGACTCCTCTTTTCATCCGCATAACGAATTGGAAAAGCCGGTATCCAAAAAAAGGAATACTCAACAGCCCTTTATCAATAAGATCACGAATTCGCTGATAAGTTCTGGTAGCTGTAATTCTACTTACAAAGGAGGAACTTTTAGAAATATCTGACCTGGAGGAAAGCCCCCCTACATTTCTACTAATGGACATATTATTATCATTATAAATTATAATTAAATCTTTCCGCAGATGACCGGCATGATTCAGAGCCTCAAAAGCCATCCCTCCGGTAATTGCTCCATCACCGATAACAGCTATGACTTTTCCGGCCTCACCTCTGATTGATTTACCGACAATAATTCCCAGAGCCGCAGAAATGGATGTTGAAGCATGGCCAGTTTCGACTATGTCATGCACACTCTCGTCCCTCTTGGGAAAACCGCTCAGACCATTCTTTAGACGGATAGTATCGAAAGAATCATTTCTGCCTGTCAGTATTTTATGGGTATAACACTGATGTCCAACATCCCACACAAACTGGTCAACAGGACTGTTGAATACTCTGTGCAGGGCAATAGTCAGCTCAACGACACCGAGGTTGGAAGCAAGATGTCCGCCATTACGAGTAACAACGTCTATAATCCTGTCCCTGATCTCTTGCGCAAGATCCGGTAAATCTGAAAGAGGCAACTCTTTTAATTTTTCAGGTGAGTTTATTTTGTTTAATAAAGGCTCTTGTTTCATTAATTACAGATTCTAACTCAAAAAATAAAAAAAACATTATTCAGACAAAAAAGGGTTCTTACAGAATAATAATTTTGCAAGAACCTTTTACCAAGCTGAATAGTTATTTAATTGCAAGACAATACAATAACTACTCTGAAAGTCTGATCTATTTCTTCTTATGTCTGTTTTTTCTAAGCTTTTTCTTTCTCTTATGAGTTGAAATCTTATGCCTTTTACGTTTTTTTCCACAGGGCACTGTAAGCTACTCCTTAATACCCCGATTTATTACAGGGTTTAAATCAAATCTTTCCCGATTATGCCTATTGAAGCCCTTGTAGTCAAGAGTAAAGGAGGGATAGTTGTTGAAAATCTATTTATAAGGCATTATAGTATAAAGTAATGGAAAAGATACCGAATAAAATTACAATCAGCTCAACAAATAAAAGAATCGATGATATTCTTAAACCGGGAAATCCGGACAATAAATACACCTATCATTTCAATCAGAATGAGGAATCATTCATTAAACTTACAGAAGAATTTATTATACCCCATTTCCCGATCCATCATGATTCAGATCTGGATATTCCTAAAAAGGACTATCTGAACTCTCTTGAAAAACTGATGAAACAGATCGTCCCCTTCACTGCTTCAATTTTTTCCAATCTTACCTACTATTTTGATAAAAGTGAGATTTTTCATCCCTGTTTCTATCGAATTTATAAATATAAGGAACAGCGTTATCTCTACCTGCTCCGCATCGATCTGACATATAAACCCAGTGACTGTATCATAAACGAATCAGGAAGTAATGATGTTACGGATTCCTATAGAACTAAAAAATTATACCTTGAAAGTGATCTTATTCCCATTGTTGAGTATACAGTCAAAAACGGGGAAATTGATGGGTTTATTGTCGAGCAGAATATATCTGAAACATGGATCGGTGAAACAGGAAGAGGCTATCTTCTTGAAGGAATCTGGATAGATCAGGAACTTACAAAGTATTTATCAAAACTTTTCCTTCCTGAAAACAAAAAGTCCTATCCCTACTACCCATTTACCTGCAAATACAGAACTATATGCCATACAGTTACAGATCTTTCCCCGGAGGGACGCAAAAAGCATCTGATATACCTTCATTCCGCAAGAGCGTTCGTTCTGCCCCTGATAGATGAAATTCAGAATACTCTAAAAGAATCTTCCACCTTTAACCGGGAGATTCCATCTTTTATGGAAATGAAAAAAAGGGTTCCCTCTTACTGGAAGAATGTATGGGAACCCCTGAAAGTAGAATCATATCTGAATGAACAGGATATGAAGGAGTTTCTTATTGACTTCCAATAATGATTTTGAATCCTGTAAAGTAACAATAATGGGATTGGGTCTACACGGCGGGGGTCTTGCATCCGCCCTTTTCTTTGTAAAACAGGGCGCAGATGTTACAGTTACCGACCTTAGAAGCTATGACCTTCTTGAACCTATTATTGATCAGCTAAAACAGTATGATATAAAATTTGTACTCGGAGAGCATAGAGATGAAGACTTCAAAGATGCTGATTTTGTCATAAAAAATCCAGCTGTTCCATCGAACTCCCGGTTTCTTAAACTGGCCAAAAAAATCGAAACAGATATATCAATATTCCTGAAATACAACAGACGCCCTGTTATTGCTGTAACAGGTAGTAAAGGAAAATCGACTACCGTTTCCGCTCTTTTCGATCTGTTTAAAACGGTTCTCCCGGAAACCAGACTGGGAGGGAATATTACAACATCTCCACTTACATTTCTGGAAGACTGTACTAAAGAGATTACTGCTCCTGTAATCCTTGAACTCTCTTCCTGGCAGCTGGCTGATATTGATAAGTCAGGAACTCTCCGTCCCCGGATTTCGGTAATAACCAACATAATGCCCGATCACCAGAACAGATATTCATCAATGGATGAATATGTTGCCGATAAAAAATTAATATATAAAAACCAATCATCTGATGATATTTTTATTTGCAATTTTGATGAAGAATATGGGCATATATTCGCAAAAGAAGCACCTGCACGTATCTTTTTCATATCGGTTCGGGAACTTCCCCAGGGGCTGAATGGTGCTTTCCTACGGGATAATATTGGTTATTCACGAGTTGATGAAACAGAGAAAAAAATTCTTCCGAAGTTACTCAATATAAGAGGAGAACATAACAGAATCAACTTGCTCTTTGCAGCCCTGATCCTTGATTTATCAGGTATTGACTCCTCAATCATAGGTCCCGGGTTGAGTAAATTTACCGGAATTGCTCATAGAATGGAGTTTGTGGCACTGAAAAATGGAGTCTCATGGTTTAATGACAGTGCATCAACGATTCCCCAGGCAACTGCAGCTGCCCTTAGAGGTGCACAAAAACCATTCAGACTAATTGCAGGGGGAACAGATAAAAAACTTGATTTCAAAGGAACCATAGAACCCTTTGCCCTTGCAGAAGAGATATATCTTCTGCAAGGCAGTGCCACAGAAAGACTCATGAAACATCTGGATATGGAGAACATCCCCTACAAAGGCCCCTTTAGAAGCCTGAAAGAGCTTGTAAACCTGGTAGATAAGGAGAGTAGAAAGGGTGAATCAGTAATATTCTCTCCTGGAGCAACTTCTTTCGGAATGTTTCTGAATGAATTTGACAGAGGTGATAAATTCAGGCAGATAGTTCTGGATCTGCCCCAAGCCCGGGAAGGAACGACAGTTCGCCTTTAAGGTTGTATCTATCGTTTCCTGATCTTCTTATAATATATTAACCTGGCAGATTCCACCCATCTGTAGACCATATAAACAACAGGTTTCAGGGGTAAATCCCAGCAACCCGGGCGATGGAGGATTCTTCCCCCGAACCCCGTTTTAAATCTGTACAGACCGCTCATAGGATGGGAAGGATCGTCAGCAGGTGGGATTCCAAACAGATCATACTCCCTGCACCCTCTTCCCTTTGCATACTTTATTGCTTCCCACTGCAGTGCGTAGGCGGGCATAAGGTTTCGGTATTCACCCGAAGAAGCTCCGTACAGATACGTGGCTCTGTCACCATAAACAGACACAATAATCCCTGCAAGGAACTTTTCTCCATAGAAAGCTCTGAACATTAGGATCTCCGGTCCGTCTCCTGACAGAGAACGATCCCCGGATAATTCAAAAATTTTCCGGTAATAATCCCTGGAGTGGATTGCTATCCTGTCTCTCTCCGATGTTTCTTCGTAGAGAGTATACCATTCATCAAGATATTCAACTCCTGATATATCCACAGTTATTCCTTTTCTGAATGAGAGCCGAATATTATACCTGGTTTTTGACTTCATCCGACCCAGAATCACATCTTCATCCTCCTTAAGAGAGAGAATAACTGTGTCTGGAGGCTGAATATCAGAAAAAGACTTTTTTAGTTCGGGTTCCAGTTTAAATTGAAAGGGCTCTGTACGGTAAACTCCGGAAGGAAGATCAAATCTGACTGTAAAGCATCCATGAGGAAGATACTTCTTAATCTCCAGACCTATTTCCTTTAAAATCCCTCCTTTCTGATTTTCAAGAGACAAAAACGGACCATGGGGAACATAGGCTATAGCATAGTTCTTCAGAACTTTCCTTACAAGAACCAGAAGTTCTCTATCGTTAAAGATAAAAGAATGAGCCTTCCAGCCAAATTCTTCTTTAAGCAACCCCCAGTATCCGGACTGAAGAACATTACTGCCTCCCGGAAGTTCTGATAATTCTACAGTTCTTATACTTAAGGTTTCCATTAAAGCAGTCAGGGTTGCTACCCCACCTCTCCATTGGAAATAATTTTAGTTATCAAAGGCTTTCCCGATACTTCCAGTGCCGTAGATCCGACCTGAACACAATTACCCACTGTTTTCAGAGGAATATCAAAGAAATGATTAACCTTAAGCCTTTTAGGACTATCCCCTTCCGGAACAGAAAAACCTTTAAGATTAATCCGCTCACCAGGCTCGGCCCAGTCAGCAAAAATAACTTCAACATCTCCTCTCTCATCAGAACCTTCAGGAGTATTATCCGCTGCCAGAAGCATCCCCTGGCTTTTAACCCCCCGGAGCTTCGCAGGCTTAAGATTATAAACAAGAATAATATTCTTACCTAAAAGCTCCTCCTCTTTGTAATATGGAACAAGACCGGACACAATCTGTCTGGGGTCCTCTTCTCCTACATCCAGGGTTTCAATATAGAGCTTATCTGCTTCCGGATGTCTCTCTATTGCAGTAATTTTTGCCACCCTGAGGTCGACCCTTGCTGCAAACTGATCCTCCAGGGATAAAATCTCTTCTGTTTTTTCTTCCACTTTTCCTTCTCCTGCATCTTTTGCGGCTCTTTCAGCCTGACTGCCTGCAAATCGTTCTCTAAGGCTGGCAATAAAATCATCCTCAAGTTTTGTAAACAGTATCTCAGGCTTTTCAATACCGATTATACCCTCATAGACTCCAAGTTGATTCCAGACCATTTCGGGATTCCCAAGGAAACCTGCGATTTTTTCTGTAGTGTCCGGAATAAAAGGTTTGATCATTATGGCAAGGTCCCTTACAAGATAGACCAGGTGCCTGATTAAACTTGCGGCAGCTGCAGGATCACTGATACGGGTTCTCCAGGGCTCTCCATCCTGAAAAGCCTTATTCCCGAAAGAGGACAGAAAAAAGATTTTCCTGAGAGCATCTCTCAACTGAGCTTTTTCAAAATGATCTGTAATTTCAGCTTCATACTCTCCTGATTTTTTCACAAAATCAGGACTAATTTCTGCTTCCGGAATCTTTCCACCATAAAATTTACTGATAAAAATAAGTGTTCTGTTTACAAGGTTTCCAAGATTCCCCAGAAGCTCGCCATTAACTTTTTCCTGAAAATCATTCCAGCTGAACTGATAATCAGACTTCTCCGGTCTGTTGTAAAAAATATAGAACCGCCATACATCCGAAGGAATACCTGTATCCCTTGCGTCTGTCCCAAAAACACCAATTCCCTTGCTCTTGGAAAACTTACCATCTTCGTAGTTCAAATATTCTGTAGAAGACATATGGTGGAGCATAGTCCATTTTTCACCAGTCCCTAAAAGTGAGGATGGGAAAATTACCGTATGGAAAGGAATATTATCCTTTCCAATAAACTGGAAAAGTTCAACCTCTTCGGGATTTCTCCCCCACTCCTCCCACTTATCTGTATGGGTCATGGTTATAGAGATATAACCTATTGGGGCATCGAACCATACATAAAAAACCTTGCCCTCAAACCCCTCTTTCGGTACGGGAATGCCCCATTTAAGATCCCGTGTTATACACCTTTCCTTCAGACCATCCCGTATCCAGCTCTTTGTCATCTGCAGGGCATTTCGTGCCCAGAAACCATCCACCGACGCTTTATCCATCCACTCCTGGAGTTTAGGCAATACCTTAGGAAGATCAAGGTACAGATGCCTGGTATCTCTGCCCACAGGCTCCTTTCCGCAGGTACTGCATACAGGATTTACAAGTTCAGTAGGATCCAGAAGCTTTCCACAATCCTCACACTGATCACCTCTTGCATTTGCAGAGCCGCAGGAAGGACATTCCCCATGAACGTATCGATCTGCAAGGAATCTGTCACAGCTCTCACAAAAGAGCTGATTTATTGTGTCTTCCCTTATAAGACCCGCTTCATCACACTTTTTAAATATATGCTGAACTATCTCTGTCTGTTCAGGAGTGGAAGTACGCCCCCACTTATCAAAGTTAATATTAAACCATTCATAGATTTCAGTATGGATTTTGTGGTAATGATCACAAAGTTCCTTGGGAGTAACACCCTCCTCCAAAGCTCTGGTTTCTGTTGCTGTACCGTACTCATCCGTACCGCAGACATATAGAGTTTCGTACCCCTTTTCTCTGCAGAACCGGGCAAAAACATCGGCAGAAAGAACCTGTATAAGGTTACCGAGATGAGGAATATTATTTACGTAGGGCAATGCTGAAGTTATTAGCTTTTTCTTTTTCATAGTCAGCTACTATACCGGCTTGAGAGGGGATTTGCAATAGGAGAGGGTAATCCAGATATCTTAAATTTAAAAACCCATACACGTACGTATTGTTTTTTCGACAGATACGTTATAAAATAAAACAAGGAGATTAATATGATCTATACAGCCACAAAACTCCGTCAAAATTTATACAATATTCTTGATAGTGTAATTGAAAATGGCATACCAGTGGAAATAGAACGAAAAGGCGTAATTTTAAAGATTATTCCGGAAAAAAGGGTAAGTAAATGGGACAGGCTGGAAACCCACAATATTATTAATGGAGATCCTGAATCGATTGTTTCAATAGACTGGTCAAATGAATGGGATCTGGATAACGATTTATGATCTATCTGGATACGCATGTTCTTATCTGGCTCTATCAGAAAGACAGAGACAAATTCACTCCCGAAACTATAAATCTTATTGACAGGAAAGAATTGTTAATTTCTCCAATGGTTGAACTTGAACTGGAATACCTGTTTGAAATTGATAGAATAAATGTTCGGTCAGCAATTATACTGGATTATCTGAAGGAAAGAATTGGTCTTGAAAAATGCAAAAACTCATTTACCAACATTATTACAAGAGCCAAATTCATGAAGTGGACCAGAGACCCATTTGATAGAATTATTACAGCACAGGCAGCAGAAAATAATTCTATTCTTATAACAAAAGATAAACAGATAAGAAAACACTATTCCAGAGCTGTCTGGTAGATTGATTTACAAGGGCTGTAACTTCTTCAATTATTCTGTCTGCAATGTTTGCAGCAGCCTTCACAGGATAGATGATTTTATCTGCCAATTTTTTTATTATTTCAGTTATTTGTAGACATTGCACAAAACTCAGAGGCTTTTTGCATATTAATATGACTTAACCCGGCTTGTCTCTAAAAGAACAGGGTAAAGGTAAGTCCGCCATACAAACCGCTGAAATTAATACTCCACGGGTCTCCTCCCGGCATCAGGGAGGGATCAAAGCCGAAATATATATCATCTACAAAATCATTATAACCCGTTGCCAGAGATTCTGCATAGAACCCCCAGTCCCCATTCTCTGCTTTTGCCCGGTAAACAGAAGCATTACTTGTTACCATATAACCCAGGACACCGGAAAGGGCAAGCCGGGGTGTAAGAAACAGTTCAGGGGCAACCTCAAACTTTACCCCTCCGAAGGCTTCATATTCAAGGGTTATCGCTGTCCTGTCTTTGGAGACTGTATAGTCATTATTATCATACTCATAATCCTTTACATAGAGGCCGCTGTTGCTGGAGATCTTGTATGAACTTGCCAGGTAGGGAGAGAAGAGTGCACCCAAATTGAATCCCAGATTAAATGCAGGACTGAAATTTAATGTATACTGCAGATCCAGATGGAGAATCATACCCCCGAACACAGTATTGGTAATCTGCCCAACTGGTCCGTCCAGGGAAGGATGTGTCAGGAACTCAGGATCAGTCTGAAAGTCAGACCATTTAAATGTATTATCACTATCTCCCAGCCGATAGAATTCCAGGGGCATGGGCAGCATAATTCCCGCTGAAAGAAGTAAGCTCCTTGACAACCTGTATTTCACCTTCATATCAACAAATACCGGCTTAACACTGTTAAAATCAGTATCCCCGGTTATACACATAATAAAGGAAGAAGATAGGCCTATACCATTTTTTGTAACATATTCGTATTGAAGCTCTTCTGCAGCATCGAGCATCTCCTTATTGGGTACGTTAAAACCAGAAGTCAACAGCAGCTCCCCTGTAGTAGTATCTGTCATACTTATGCTTATACGAAAACTGGCATTTTCCTCTAAAACAGAACCGAAGAGGAGAAACCGGGCACCTTTTAAATAGCCTGGTTCGGGAAATGTCCCCTCTTCTGTCAGGCCGCTTAATGCCAGGGCATACTCTTCCTGTATGGCATCCAGATTATCTCTGTCAACAAGGTAGAGAATTATACTTTTTGTAAGAGCCTCTTCCAGATAAACCTGAATAAGAGAACCCATCTTATTTTTCCGAGCCTGGGAACTCTCCTCTTTGAATCCCAGAATAACAACACCTTTCCTGACACTCATATCAGGATATTTTTTAAGTATAGTCTGTGAAATTTGATCTACACTGTCCAGTATTTGCTGTTGGATAGTGACTGATCTGTTATTTCCAGGCTCAGGAAAGATTAAAAAACAGAAAGAAAAATGATTAATATTACAAAGACAGATCTCTTATTCATTTGGCAACCTCTTCCACAGATCTAATTATGCTAAAAAAGGAGATCAGAAGGTGAATTGCACTGGAGCATCATCTCACTGTTTTAATTATCATACTATGTATATATCTATCTGTCAAAAACCATTAAACCGTCAGAATAAACTGTAACTGTTGATTTCCAACTGTTTGCTTTATTTCCTTGACTCAAAATAACTCTGTAAGTACTCTTAGTATAGATGATTTAATCTTTTAAAGGAGGATGTATGTCCGAACAGAATGTGACACCAATGCCGCAGTTCAGCTTGAAGCCGAAACTTGTGATAATTGTAGTCATTATAATTGCAGTGTTAAGCCTCGTAATGTCCAGCTTCTATGTAGTCGATCAGACAGAACAGGCTGTTGTACTGCAGTTAGGTAAATTTAACAGGATGACAGGACCGGGGCTCCAGTTTAAACTGCCCTTCGGTATAGAAAAGAACTATAATGTACCAACTCAGCAAATTCAGAATATGACATTTGGATTTAGAACAGAACAGGCTGGTATTAATACCGTTTATTCCAGGGGGGATTACCCCGAAGAATCGATTATGCTGACTGGTGACCTCAATATTATTGATGTTGAATGGGTTATCCAGTATCGAATTACCGATGCTAAAGCATGGCTTTTTAATGTGGCTTACAGGAACCAGACAATAAGGGATGTTTCACAGTCCACCATAAACCAGCTGGTTGGTGACAGAGCCATTCTCGATGTTATTGGACCTGCAAGAACATCAATAATGGATCAGGCTCTTCTTCTGATGAATGAAAAACTTACCAAATATAAGCTTGGTGCTACTGTAACAACAGTTCAGCTTAAAAATATAGTACCTCCTGCCGGAAATGTGCAGGATGCTTTTGAAGATGTCAATAAAGCTATTCAGGATATGGAACGACTCATCAATGAGGGCAAAGAGGAATACAACAAAGAAATTCCAAAGGCCAGCGGAAGTGCGGACAAAATGGTTCAGATTGCAAGAGGTTACGCAACAGAACGTGTTAACCAGGCTCGTGGAGACGTAGCCAGATTCATCTCTGTAAGGAATGAATATGTTAAAAACCCGGCAGTAACCCGAACCCGACTCTATCTTGAAACAATTGAGGAAGTATTTGGAACAAATGAAGGGACAGATCTTATTGATAAAAACCTCCAGGGCTTTCTGCCCATTAAAAATCTTCAGGGACAGGGGGTAACACAATGAAAAAAGTTATAACTGTTATTGTTGTCATTGCTGTACTCCTTTTTGTACTGATGTTGCTGGGACCCTTCTATGTATTGGAAGAGGGTGAACAGGCTGTTGTGACAAGGTTTGGTGCAATTGTGAGCTCCCAGGGAAGTGCAGGTCTGAAATTCACAATGCCTGTTGTGGATACAGTAATTAAGTATCCCAAGAAAATTCTCTCATGGGATGGAGATGCACAGAGAATACCTACTGCAGAGAACCAGTTTATCTGGGTGGATACTACTGCAAGGTGGAAAATTACAGATCCAGTAAAGTTTTATGAGTCTGTTACTACTCTGGAACAGGGATGGTCAAGGCTGGATGATGTTATCGACTCTTCCGTAAGAACGGTAATTGCCGATAATCCATTAAATGAAGCTGTCCGTAATTCAAATATTATAAGTGTAACCAAAAGTCCGGATATAATAATCGGGGATGAAGCTGTTATAGAGGGTTCCGGTATTGAGGAACTCCTAAAGGCAAATTTTACAGCAACTTCATACGAAGAGGTGTATAAAGGAAGAGAAATCCTTTCGGAAGAGATGTTCAATGCAGCATCGAAACTCACTGCTCAGTTCGGTATTGAACTGATTGACATACTTATCAGGCAGATACGTTACTCAGATGACCTTACCGAATCTGTGTACAACAGGATGATCAAGGAAAGACGTCAGATAGCTGAATTCTACAGATCATATGGTGAAGGAAAGAAGGCTGAATGGCTGGGTAAACTGGATAACGAAAAACGAAGTGTCCTCTCCGGAGCCTATGAAAAATCTGAAACTATAAAAGGAACTGCAGACGCTGAAGCAACAAAAATCTACTCTGCAGCCTATGGTAATAATGCTGAGTTTTTTGAGTTCTGGAGATCAATTGAATCCTATAAAAAGGTTCTTCCTAATTTCAGAAAAACTCTTACTACAGATATGGAGTACTTCAAGTATCTGTATAATGCAGATGGAAGGTAGCAATACCTCAATTCCATTAGTATTAAATTAACCCCCGGGGAGATATTCTTGTAAAACCCTCCCTGGGGTTCTTATTAAAAGGGCTTGCATATATTTATTGACAATAGTTTTAGATCTTTAATGATTCAATTACTTTATCTACCCGGGGACTGCAAAACTTTCCCTGACAAGTTCCCATTCCCGCTCTTGTTCTCATTTTCACACCTTTCCTGGTTTTTACACTTATATTTCTGGATAGGGCATCTAAAATTTCACCTTCTGTAACCCTTTCACACCGGCATATAATTTTATCTCTGCCCGGATCAAGCATGATCCTCCGATTAAGCTCTGCCAGACTAAAGTTGTTTGGTTTAATTATTGCCTTTCGGTAGGGATCAAAATATTTTTTTTCGGTAAGATCCCGATTTTTTTTAATTATCCCCACAACCATCTCTGCTATGGCGGGAGAGGAGGTTAACCCGGGAGATTCTATTCCTGCAGCATTTATGAAACCGGGGAATTCTTCTTTGATTATAAAATCTCCGGTACTCGATGCAGGCCTGATACCGGAGAAAGTTTTAAGTCTTTTCTTAAGGTCAAATTCCGGAAGTGATTTTTTTGCTGCATCAATAATATACTCGAGGGTGGGCTCATCGGTGTAAGTCCCCTCCCTCTCTTCAACCTCCTCTGAATTGGGTCCCAGCATTAGATTACCGTGATATGTTGAGGTAACAAGTATCCCCTTTCCCAGTTCAGTAGGCACCTGGAATACAACTGAATTCACAGATGCTCCCGTTCCTTTCTGAAAAAGAATGTACTGACCTTTTTTAGGAATAATTTTAAAATAGTCAACACCTGCCATATAAGATATTTTGTCAGCATATACTCCTGCTGCATTTATTACTGTTCGGGAGCGTATGGTCTCTTTATCAGTTATTATTTCAAAGGAATTATCTTTCTGTACTATATTTATCACTTCACTATTCAGAAAAAGCTCAGTACCGTTTTCCACAGCATTTTCAGCAAGGGCAATAGTGTATTCATAAGGGGAAACAACTCCCACATCCTTTGCATAGAGGGCATATTTCACCTTAGGATTAAGATTGGGATCAATTTTAAGTATCTCATCCCTTTCTATAATTTTCATAGCCAAAACACCATTTTTAATTCCATTACTCATAAGTTCATTAAGTGAGGCCAGATCTACATTATCAAATCCAAGAACCATCCCCCCTCTCTTCCTATAGCCAAAATTCAGCTGCTTATTCAGATCTTCGAACATTCTGTTGCCAAGAACATTTAACCGTCCTTTCAGACTTCCATACTTTGCAGCATAACCCCCGTGAATAATACCGCTGTTTGCCTTGGAGGCTCCGGAAGCAACATCCTCCCCTTTTTCAATCAGACAAACCAATCCTTTATATCTGCTCAGTGCCCTGGCAATTCCTGAACCGGTAACACCAGCTCCGATAATAGCAAAATCATACATAAAATCCCTCTCCCACTCACTCTACTTATTCCATATTGCACATCCGATCCGAACAAGTTGAATTTTTTTTATCCTATCTCTTCTCTACCAGATATAGATATTCCTTAATATGAATACTCCTGTTTCCAAGATTCCTGCTTCCCCGAAATGTATTGTACCTTGTCTCCAGAACTTCAACCTTTCCAACAGCAGATAGAAGCTCTTTCATCCTGTCCAGGCTGATATAACCCTCGGAATTAAAGGATATAAGAAGATATTTTGAGTTAAGGGTTTTAACAAGCCTTTCAAAACTGTCATAAGCCTCTTTCTTTTTATTATATCTGGATCTGTTCCAGTCAACAGGAATGCCGGAAACCTGACTTATTTTCTCTGGTTTTTTATAGTTAACAAGGAGGTTCAGCATAAAATAGTTGGAACCATAGGGATGCTGATTATAAGGGGGATCCAGGTAGGCAACATCAAGTCCCGAACATTTCGAAGCTACCAGGGTGGCATCTCCCTGGAGGATCTTTGTTTCACATTCGTAATTGCTTAATACAGGTAATTGCAGCTCAATATTACCAAGGATACGTAAAAGTGCATCACCGTTATTTCCTCCATACTGTCCGATTCCTGTTTTTCTGTTCTTGTAAAACCCCTTAAATACACCGGAAGTATTTGCATGAATGGATGCCTCTGACAGCAGGGGAGCCAGTAAGAGGTTTCTCAGAGAAGGGGGAACTGATTCCAGATAAAATCTTGCACTGTCAAGATATTCCCCATTCCTGACAGTATAAAAAACTCTCTCATCGAACTTGATATCCACATCGTTGCCTGGCGAGTACAGGTTTTTTATAAAACCATCAGTAACAGGATTTTTAATAATCTTTGTCTTAATATCCTCCAGAGTATCTTTCAGGAGGGTATAGTCAAGCTCTGATCTGTTTGTAAGATAACAACTGCTTATAACCCGTGAATAATCTTCCAGATCATTGACAAAAAGTTTATCGGAATACTGTTTGAGATACCTTGAAACTATTCCTGAACCGGAAAAAACATCAAAAGATCTCAGTTTCTTTCTACCAAGTTTTTTCCGTACTTTTTCCAGACCCAGCCCGATAAAAGACAGGAGGTTTCTTTTATTACCAAGATAGGTTATTAACTGTTTTGATAAATAATCGGGATTCTCACTAAAGATAAACTCCCTGCCGCTTAAACGCATACTTTGGAGTTTATCCCTTATTGTACCGCAGTTTCAAGAAAAATATTTATTGATTTTACCTTCTCTATTGCTCAAATAGAGTTCTATTGATAACATCCCAGTCATGAACAGAGATTTAACAAATCTGCTCTCAAAAGTAGATGTCCTGGAGATAAGGGGATCAATACCCCTGGCAGCTTCCGGACTTGCCTACGACTCCAGAGAGGTCAGGCCTGGATATATTTTCTTTGCACTCAACGGGATCCATGCCAATGGACATGAATATATAGGTAAAGCAGTAAAAAACGGTGCTGTAATAATTTTTCATTCTGATGATCCTAAAAAGTTCCTTCCGGGTATTTGCTATGTTAAAGTCAAAGATACACGGGTTATTATGTCACCTGTATCTGCAGCTTTTTATGATTACCCTTCCGGAAAATTAAAGATTATGGGAGTGACCGGAACCAATGGGAAAAGTACAACAGTTTCTATGATCTACCAGTTACTTTGCATGGCAGGTTTTAAAACCGGATTCATCTCTACTGTTCAATTTGACAATGGCACAGGTCCTGTAAAAAATCATTACCGGCAGTCCACACCCGAGGCAACAGAGACCCATAAAATTCTGGATGAAATGGTAAGAAATGGATGCACCCATGCAGTTATTGAAGCAACATCCCACGGTCTGTCAAAGATTAATAACAGGCTGGGTGATGTCAGTTTTGACGGGGGAGTCTATACAAATATTACCCATGAACATCTGGAGTTTCATAAAACTCTGGATCGTTATATTGATGACAAAGCAAATCTGTTCCGGTCCCTGAACGTTCAAACAGGATTTGGAATTGTCAACAGAGATGATCCCTACTGGAAACGCTTTTCAAAAGCATCGGATTCAGAAATTTCCTCATACAGTATCAGGGATAATAAAAGTGATATGCAGGCAGTAGATATAAAAGGTTCAGGTAAAACAGCTTCTTTTAAAGTAAAATACAGAGGCAGTAAATATTCTGTCAAGCTTAATCTTCCAAGAATTTTCAATGTTGAAAATGCTACTGCAGCTCTTATTTCTGCAGTAAAACTGACGAATCTGGATATTGAAAGATTTCTACCCTTTATGGAAAAACTTACTCCTGCCGAAGGAAGAATGATATCAGTAGATCTTGGACAGAATTTTGAAGTACTTGTTGATTATGCACATTCTCCCGGATCCTTTGAAATTCTCTTTCCTTCACTTCGCAAGATGACTACTGGAAGACTCATAGCGCTGTTCGGATCTGCAGGAGAGAGGGATGTTGCAAAACGATCTGTTCAGGGAGCAATTGCAGACAGATATTCTGATATTATTATCCTTGCAGATGAAGATCCAAGAGGAGAAGATCCTTTAACTATTATTGAAGATATAGCTTCAGGATGTACGGGAAAAACAAAGGACAGAGATCTTTTCTATATTCCGAATCGTATGGAAGCTATTAAATTTGCCTTTAATCTTGCAGAAAAAGATGATCTTGTAGTCCTCCTTGGAAAGGGGCACGAGAGTTCAATAATATATGAAAAAAATTCCATCCCCTGGAAGGAAAGGGATTCCGCAGTAAAAGTACTGAATACAATGGGGTATAATTAGAGTGAAAACAATTGTAATACTTTACGGAGGCAGATCCGGAGAACACGAAGTCTCCCTTAGATCCGGTGGTTCTATTTTTACACATCTGGACAGATCTTTGTACACCCCCATTCTTATCGGAGTTGATCATGAAGGGATCTGGTATCTCCAGGAGACCCCGGGATTTGAAACTGATGGGAAATCACTTAAGCTGCTAAAAAACAAGGAATTAATTATTTCGGTAATTCCGGGAAAAGGATTGTACTGTAATAATAAAAAACTTGAAACAGATCTCATTTTCCCGGTTCTCCATGGAACATTCGGTGAAGACGGAACTCTCCAGGGTCTTTTGGAAATAGCAGGGATACCTTATGCAGGTGCCAGGGTTCTGGGAAGTGCCATAGGGATGGATAAAGCCATAGCCAAGCAGATCTGGATAGAGCAGGAGCTTCCAGTTGTTCCTTTTAAAATATTAGTTGATGATCATTCCATGATTTCGGCTGACAGCCTTAAATCAATAATAGATGATTTCGGATTTCCCCTGTTTATCAAACCTGCCAATGCAGGTTCATCTCTGGGTGTTTCGAAAATAAATTCCCTCAGAGATCTGGATAGAGGAATAGAAGAGGGGTTCAGGTACGATACTAAATTGATGATTGAACCTGCCATAACCGGACGGGAAATCGAGTGTTCAGTAATAGGGAACGATAATCCTGTCAGTTTTATTCCTGGAGAAATTATTTCGGAAGATTTCTACGATTATGATTCCAAGTATGTACATCCTGAAAATACGGAACTCTCCATACCGGCTGATCTGACCGAATCGCAAATATTATCAATACAGAAAATAGCTGAAAAAGCATTCTCAGCTGCAGGAATTGAAGGTTTTGCAAGAGTCGATTTTTTTATTGAAAAAAAAAGCGGGGAAATTATGCTCAATGAAATTAACACACTCCCCGGATTTACCGAAATAAGTATGTTCGCCAAATTATGCAGTGCAGATGGCCTTTCATATACAGGAATGCTGACAAAAATAATTGGCCTTGCAGAAGAGAGATATGCAAAAAGGGAAAAACTTTCTTTTAAAAAAATATCAAAAACTGTAATAGTTAAATTGACAAATTAATTGAATCTGATACAATTTAAATAGTGTCTAAAATTATCACAATAAAGCCAATCTCAAAAGTCATTGTTTTTTGAGATTAGGAGAGCAGGTTAGTTTTCCAGGAGGAGCCTATGCAGCCAAATGTACTAATTTATACCATTATGACATTTTTACACAACCTTTTTACAGCATTCTGGATTGGCGGAATGCTTACTCTGGGTCTGTCAGTTTTTCCATCAATCAGAAAGTCCCTGGGAAAAGGACCTCAGATGGTAAAACTAATAGATACAATTCAAAAGAGACTTAGCGCACTGGTTTATGTGAGCATACTTGGACTTTTTATAACAGGTGCTGTTAAAGCAAAAATGGTTCCGGATTTTTTGGGTCTGCTCCATTTCGGAAATAAGTACTCTCTGATTCTTGGTATAAAACATATTCTATATGGAATTATGATTATTATTTCAGTTTTACGCAGCAGAATTGGTTGGAAAAAAGAAAACAGCCCAAATCCTAAAACTCTTAAGATCAAAGCCCTTATGCTGATTATCAATATGATCCTGGGAGTTGCTGTTCTTTTTCTAAGTGCATTAAATGCAGCAGTAGTCTTGTAATCTACCAGTGGTTATAGGAGATAACTCTTGATTTCAGCTTACGGCTTGTAAGAAGAGGAGTTTCATCAGGATGTCCCAAAAGAAGCAGCATTACAACCCGCATTGAATACGGAACAGTCAGGATCTCTTTTATCTCTGCTTCGTTGTAGGTTGTTACAACACATGTGCCCAGTTGTTCCGCTCTTGCCTGAATCATCATAAAAGATACCGCCAACGAGATATCTATGGGATACGAATCCTGTCCATTAGGCATTTTGTATTCTGTGTTTGTAGTACAGGCGGCTATGATTACAGGAGCTGCTCCCACATGATCCTGGCCAAAAGATGCAGTTTGGATTTTTTCTCTTACTGAGGGTTTAACACATGCGATAAAACGCCATGGCTGTCTGTTCTTTGCTGAGGGTGCCCTGATCCCGGCTTCAAGTATTCTGTCCAGAACTTCAGGATCAACTCCCCGATCCGTATATTTTTTTATTGTAACCCAGTTCTTAATCTCATCAATAATCTGCATACTACCTCTTTACCTTGACGATATCTATCCATTTCCCTTATTCTTCCAAGAGATGAAAAATATTTTCCTGGCGGTTATCTTTCTTGTTCAGATTTATTCAGCACCTCTTTTTGCAGATAATTTATCTGATTCCTCATACTATCATATTCTTAGAGATCTTAACACCTTTTCCTCTTTTTTTCCTCGTACAGAAAATTCACCAGGCGAAAAAGCTGCACTGCTTTTTATAGAAACAAGACTCAGGGAAAAAGGAATTGAATATAAAAAATATAATCTTTCAGAATCTGAAACTGTAAATTCCTGGTCGGCTACGATTGATGTACGTTTCCCTGGAAAGTCAGGAAATGAGATTTTTTTAATTTTTCCGCTGAATCATCCGGAGAATGCCCTTCCGGGACGAGACGGATCGGCAAATCTTGCATCGGCACTGTTTCTAGCCGAAACCCTTCAAAACAGTGAAATACCCCAGACTGTTCATATTATTTTCATGGGAGCAGAATACGGCAGGGACAGTCTCTATCCCCTGGGAACCAGGGACTATTTATCAAACTATTTCCCTGAGCTAAATTCAGCTTTCTTCTATTTTAATTTTCAGGGTATCCCTGATAAGATTAAAGTCGACTACTCGGGAACCGGAGCAATAGCTCCTCTGTGGCTGCTGCAAAAAAGCATAACTGCAATAAATTCTGCAGATATTACCTATTCAGTGGATCGGGGTATTAATCTTATAAACAAACTGACATTAAATGATTCCCCCTATCCTACTGACAGCTATCTGAACAATGATTACCCTGCTATTTTATTTGAAGGGATCTATTCGGGGTACTATAATACTGACCTGAAGAGGGTAAGCTCGCTGCAGACATTTATGACAGAGCTTGTTTACAGGGGAGGAGGACTTATTCCCTCCAGTATTAACTGGGACAGTCACTATCTTTTTCTTAAGATAGGAAAAACAGAATTCTTTATCAGTGAGACCAATTATGTTATTTTTCTCCTTATCCTGATCTCGCTTATTATTATTTATCCCTTTGTTGCAGGAAAAAGATTTAAAAAATACACTAAAACTACAATTCATCATTTCTGGAATATACCTGTTATATTTGCTGTGATGTTTTTCCAACTCTGGATCAGCACAATAATTTTAAATACTATTCTAAAAATACAGGCATTTTCATCTCTCTGGAGTATTGTTCCTTTTCACTTTCTGGCTCTTAAACTTTCAATTGCAATTCTAATATTTCTTCTTACTCTCCGTTTGTTTAAGGGAATTCATTTTTCAAGAAGAGGTACATTCTACTCTGCAGCTGCTATGATTTTTATTATTGTTGATCTTTTTATACTGATCTCTGTCGATATTGCATTTTCCTACTATATTCTGCCTGTTTTTATCTTTGTTTTCGGATTTACCATATTTAGAAATAAATGGATAAAACTTCTGTTCTTTTTTCTTTCGACACTTGTTCTGGCAGGAGGAACAATAAACATTTTTCTTCTTAATTCTGAAAGGGTTATAAACCTTATCCTTCTTTCGCCTGTAAAGGGTAATCTGATGATAACTGCCAACCTCGTCCCATTAACACTCATGATATTCCGCCTTCAGTTTTTATTTCATCAACATAACAAAAAGAGAACAAAATTAATGATTGCAGGTTCAGATATTATACTTGCTCTGACCAGTATAACTCTATTTATCTATCTGGTATCTTTCAATCCATATGCCAAGGGAAGGCTCGAGCCTATAGAGATTATTGAAGAAACAAATATCAACACTAAAGAGAGGAAAGTCTCTTTTATTACTCCTTCTGTCATCGGAGAACTAAAGTACTATGCACAATCAACAGAAACTGAACTTTATATACCTGATTCAAAGTACACTGTTTCTCTGGAATCAACAGAAAACTTCCCTATTGTATCACTAAAGAGATCAAGTTTTCTAAACAGATCAAAATATAGCGTTTTTATAAACACAAAGGAAAAAGCAGCTCATATATCTGCAATTATTTCAGGGAAAGAGGAACTCCTGCTCTTTGATTCTAATTTCCAAACCAGTTCTCCGGATTTACGAAGTGTTGAATTTCTGATCGGGACTAATCCGGGGCTGCCTATGACACTCTCTTTTACCCTCCCCATGGATTATAGAGGTGAGCTGACCGTAAAACTAACATTCACAAAACATCCCTCTATGATCAGGATAGAATCCCAGAATTTTGCCCCCACTCACTCTATTATTTTTGAAAAAAAAATAAGTATAGGCAACTAAAGTTTTTTCTACAGGTTCCTGGTGCAAAATAGCCTTCAACTCAGATTGACAGTTTAAAACTCATCATTTAGGATGAACAGATGAAAAAGAACTATTTAATTCTCATTTCGGTAATAATATTCACCCTGTTAGTCTCCGTCTCCTCTTATGCAAAGGTTGTAAGCACAACTCTGGGTCGTGAATTTACAAAAATATTCCCCCCTCTATCAGAAAATTATATTGACCTGAACGGAAACGGGGAGATGGACAGACTTGAAGATATGGATGAAAAAATTCCGGATTCCAGGGTTAAAGATGATATAATTCAGGTTCAGGAAATTCTGGATTTTATTCAGGTAAATTTTCGATTTATTGATATGGATAAATTAAAATCGGTAAGAGATGCCCTCCGGAATGCTTCGGGAGAGATTCCGGAACTTATATCACTTAACTATTCCAGCCTCATTGACAGTATAATCTCCGAAAAAGAGCGTCTGGGTGCCAACGATCTCTATCTAACTCCCTCTGCAATGAAAGCTGCAAAGGAAAAGATGACAGGGTTTATAGCAACAATGCTGAATGCATACAGAAAAGAGGAACAGCAGTACGAGAAAGCATTCTCAGATGCAAACAAAGAGCTATTCCGTATGATAGAAGCGGGTTACCCTCTTCCTGATCTGAACAGCGACGATAAAGAACTGCTGGTAAACCTGACAATTAATACAATCATTAAGGAAAAAAATTCGAACACAAAAAAGGCTCTTACTGCTATAAGAACCCTGGGACGGCTGCAGGCAAAGTCGGCAATTCCATATTTAGAGGAGCTTCTTTCCTCCCCTGGCTACAGTATCGAAACAGCCATAGCTTTGGGAAATATCGGGGGGAATGAATCAAGACAGATACTTGTAGATAAACTTGAAGGGGAAGAACCCGGAAACTTAAAGAACACACTTATAATGGCTCTCGGAAAAACCGGAGGTGATGACAGTGTTAAGCTTATACTATCCCTTCTTAAAGGAGAGGAGAACGAGCCGGAAACCGAGAAAACAATCGTCTCCGCTCTCTCCAGTCTGAGTATAAAGGGGGTCAGAGATAAAAAGATATACACTATTCTTACTGAATATCTAAAAAATGATGACCCTGAAATAAGGATTCTTGCAATTAGCGGAATTGCGGCATACAAAAGTGCTGCTGCCTCAGCTCTGCTGCTCCCTATTTTGAAAACGGAAAAATCTGAAGAAGTTCAGGTTGCTCTGGTTAAATCACTTAGTTCAGACAATAATCCCGGAACTGTTCCGGCATTTTCAAACCTTCTACTTGGTGCAGAAACATCAGATGAATTGAAAGTTGAATTAATAAAGGGAATAGGTAAAAATGAAAACGGGATTAAAGCTGTTGCTGCGGTTGTTACCTATCTGGGAAGTAAAAATTACGAGGTCAGAAATTCAGCATCAGAATCACTGAAAAATCTTTACAGACAGAATGGCCCTGTGGTAATAGGAGGAATAAGCAGGAAGATAAATTTAAGTACTGATAAACTCTTTTTAACAGAAGCATCCTCCCTGCTCGCAAGGCTTGCAGATCCTGTCTCCATAGTAACAGTACTCAATCTGCTGGGTTCGCCCTTTCCCGAAGTAAAGAAAAATGCTACATGGACTCTCTACAGGATGTCACCTCCGGATAATGTAAAAGTTGTTGCTGAGCTGCAGAAACTTGTTACCAGTGAAACCGAACCTGTAGAGGTAAGAATAAATGCTGTCAGAGCTATCGGTTCTATAGGATACGACACAGACAGGATGGAAGTATGGAAAACCCTCCTGACTACTCTTAAACTGAAAGATCAAAAGTACAGAATGCTTAAATTTTATGGAATCGAGGCTCTGGGCAGTATGGGTAGAGTTAACCCTGAAATTACCGGCAGTCTGACAACCGTTATTGCAAGGGAGAGTGATGAATCGTTAAAACTTGCCGCAGTAAATTCCCTGAGGAATCTTTCTCCTTCTGATCCGAATATTGCAAAAATACTTACAGTTAGTTTCAGAAGAAGCAATGATGATCTGTACAGAATATCCGTTCTTGAGGCTCTGGGTGATATGGGATCAGAAGTGGTTTCAGACCTGGCTCCCCTTCTCCTCAGTAAAGAATCTTCTCCTTCTATTAAGAACAGAGTAATCTATGTTCTGTCACATATTGGAGATGAAAAATCACTTTCGGCTCTTCTTGACGTTGTAGATGATACTGAGATTTAAGACTTTCTAATTGGAACTCTCGAAGAAGCAGACAGAGAAACTTTAACAGCACTTGTTCAGCGCCGTCTCAAAACAGAGACTGATTCGAACAAAATGAGTGTATTCGAAGATTTGATCAGTCGTTTTGAAACCTATTGAGATCCAGCAGCCACCTCGGTTTGAGGTGGGTTGTATGAAATAACCCATAGTTGACTCAAAATGCTGGTAAGGGTTTCGGGACAGGGGAAAAATCAATTATTAATGTAATGCATGACCCAGAGAATAACTCAAATAGAGATACCTTTAGTTCTGCTAAAGTATTTTTCCATGTGGATATGGATGCTTTTTATGCCTCAGTTGAGCAGTCTGATAACCCTGAGTATAGAGGGAAACCTGTTATTATTGGAGCAAGTCCAGGGAAAAGGGGTGTTGTTTCCGCATGCTCCTATGAAGCCAGAAAATTCGGTATTCACTCAGCTATGCCTATCTCCCAGGCATACGCAAGATGCAGGAATGGAATATACCTTCCTGTCAGAATGAAACGGTATCAGGAAATTTCCAGACAAATAATGGAAATTTTTGACGATTTTACCCCGGAAGTATTACAGATATCTATTGATGAAGCCTTTCTCAATATGACGGGTACAGAAAAACTTTTTGGTTCTCCGACTGAAGCAGCGGAAAAAATTAAATTAACAATCAAAGAAAAAACCAATCTTAATACATCCATTGGGATTGCCCATAATAAATTCCTCGCAAAACTTGCCTCTGATCATGATAAACCAGATGGCCTGTATGAAGTTCAAAAAGGTTATGAAATTGATTTTCTTAACTCAATAAAACTTGGAGATCTCTGGGGATTGGGTAAAAAAACACTTATCCTACTTGAAAATATAAATATAACAACAGTTCAAGAGCTGAGGGCTGTTAAACTGAGAGATTTAAAGCATATTACCGGTAATTCATCAGGAGAATTTCTATTTAACATTGTCCGGGGGGTTGATCCGGGAATTTACAGCGGTAAAATAAAAAAACCTTCTGTCAGTAACGAAATAACTTTTGAGGAAGATACGGAAAACAGTGAATTAATTAAACTGACAATCCTGGAACTTGCCCATAAAATATTCTTCAGGATCCTTGAGAGTGGAGAGAAAGGGAGGACAGTTCAACTGAAACTGCGGTTTACGGATTTCACAACTGTCACAATCAGAGAAACTCTTGAATATTCAGTTAATTCCGGAGAGGAACTGTATAAACTCGCTGTAAAACTTCTGGAGAAGAAATGGGACGGATTAACAGCAGTCAGGCTCATCGGGCTGGGACTCAGTTCACTGGAAAGTAACAAAACACCTGACCAGATCGAACTTTTTCCCAATACCTACGATCAGGCAAGAAAAGTGGAACAGGTTGTTCTTGATATAAAAAAGAGGGGAAGTAAACTTACCAAGGCAAGTCTGTTAAAGCATACCAGGGATGATTCATAAATCACCCCTGTGTTAACTTTTGACTACTTCCATTCTCCAAGAAGTTCTGTTGCTTCCTCTATGTCATCAAAATCCCCGGGTTTTTTATTGGAAAGATTTTTAAGCTCAGAAAGCATCCATGTCAGAATTGCAACTGCCTCATCACGATCAGACATATTTTTAAGTCCTGCAGAACTGTAGGCAGTTGGCTTTGTTAAATCAACAAGTCCGTCATAATACCAGTTTTTTTCCAGAACACTACTCTTTGAATCAAACTTCCTCTGCTGTTTTTTCTGTTCACTTATACGCTTTCCGCTCTTCCAGTTTCTGTTCCATAGGTGTTTTGCCAATTCAAGGTAGTAGGAATATTCGTAGTCCCTGTAAAGTTCATCCTGATTATCTATGGACTTTCGACCAAGGGAAACTGCATACTGTTTATTTCCAAAACTGATAACCCCTGGAACAGAATCGTAAAGCATTCCGAGTACCTTATAGGAATCTCCATGGGAAGGATTACTCTCTATGGCTTTAGCAAGATCGTTCCTCATGTCACCGGCTTTAAAAAGAGAATCAAGAATACCTTTTGTCTGCCCCCATCTTCCAATATTAGCAGCCCGCCAGTAATATGCATTGTAATTATTAGGGTTAAAAGATAAAGACTGGGTTGCATAGTCCCATCCTTTTTTAAACTCTGTAAGAAGCTCATTTTTCGAGGCTCCATCCCTTTCAAGCTGATCTGTAAGTAGCAGTGCTGTCCTTGACATCCTCCAGAGGATCTCCGATTTTTCGCTGCTGCTCACTGCAGTGTCCATCTCGGACTCCAGCAGCTTAAACTCTCCTGTGTAGTTTGTAATTTCATGAAGTCTGTCGGCTTCCACCATCTGTGCATTTCCCGCAAAAAGAGAAAAAGTAAGAATAACAGATAAAATAATCATCAATATCTTCTTCATAAAAACTCCTTTAATAATTATCTTTGCCAGTATACCATAGATTATTTACATTTCAATTAAGGTTCTTTCAAAAATTTGTTTTCAGAGAGCCTTAATTAATACTTCGATTTTACAGGGTTCTGCTGAATACCTAATTTATAAACTTCAATCCGATGATCGAGGAAATCTGTAAATGCAATAATATCCCCAAATGGAGAAACAGCAAGCCCCGTAGGCTGATTTCCTCCCCATGTCCAGTCAGTTATTTCCCCTGCAGATATATCATACAGGTAGATTTTGCCGAACACAGGCCCCTTTTGAAGATAACCATTTTTACTATTACGTCCCCTGGAGGAAATAAAAAGCAGATTCTTTCCGTTTAAGATTTTGATGGTATTAATATTATTCCCTGCATAAAAAGATTTTTCCACCCTGTCTGTATCTAAATTTAAAATAGAAACAGTACCATAGTACATATCGGAAACGAACAGATGGCTTTTGTCATCAGAGATAACAATGTGCCGGAGTGCTCCGTCCCCAAGGTCAATATTTTTTATAAGTTCCATTTTAACTGTGTCAATCTTATTTATATCTCCGGATGTGAAATTTGCTGCATAGAGTAGTGACTCATCATCCGAAACAACCATCCCCCGGGGGATTCCGTTTACAGGGATTATACCAAGTAAACTATAATTTTTTGTATCGATAACAGAAATAGTCCTGCTTTCCCAGTTGGAAATATATGCAGTATCCTCCTGTCCGTTAAGAGCAATAACCTTGGGCCAGGATCCTCCGCTGTCAAAACTCTGCTTATAACTCCAATCCGAGGTATCAAAAACATGAATCATTCCGGTGGTCATCTGACTTACCCAGAGTTCATCCCTTGTATTGAAAAAAACTGTCTCCACAAATCCCTTTTTACCGCTCCACTTGTCAGGAGGATAGAGACTGCGGTAAAGAGCCATATCCCCGGTAGAATAGATCTCAACCCCCCTGCCGTTCAGCAGTGCTACTGCCATATATTTCCCGTCCGGAGAAAACTCAATACTTTTCGGCTGATTTCCGGTATTGATAAAATCCAGAAACTGCATTCCTGTATCTATCCGTTCCAGCTTTATTTCCAATATTTCCCCGACTGTTTCAGATATATCTGAGACAGTCGTAATATTATCCCCTGGAATTGATACATACTTATCGCGAAATCCACTGGAACGAATATAAAACATCCTTTCTTCCCTGGGAAACTGATAGGTCTTTATATTCTCCTCTATTGAAACAGGTTCATATAGTTTAGTATGGGAATGGATCTCATACTCCCCGGGAAAGACCTTGAGAGAAAGAGTAATGCTTTCAGATTCTACTGCGGAAATAAAAAATGTAAAAGTAAAAATGAGAATAGAGTAAAAAGACAAGGCTTTCATACAGTATCAAAGTTTTCCGGTGATTCTTCGATCAGATATATTGACTCATATCTTCCTGAATCAATACATCTTCCAGCTCCTGGGAAAAGAACCTCACTGAAGTAATAGAGAACATCCTCCATATCACTGCTGTTTGTCGAAAGTGTATATCTATAGTAACAGTCATGTCTGTTAAGGATATCCTTCCATTTGGGGTTGAACTCAAGAACAGGATCTGTCAGTTTCCGGATAGTGGACCGGAGGCCTCCGAACCATACCCTGGAGATATACATAAGATTTAAACGTTTTTTCTCATCCATATAGTAAAGCTCAAAAACTCCTGCCTCTGCAGGAACAGAACCCTTTATTTCGTATTTTTCAGCTTTTTTCAGCCCCGACCAGACTACCGTAAAATAGGCGTCTCTCTCTTTAAGTCTTTTAATTATTTTAGTATTCATTTTAATATAGAGAGTTTATCCTTACATTGTTAAAACCACAAGTGAAAACTTAACTGTAACTGATCCTATTTCATAAACATTATAAAATCTATTATGGTCAGACTCTTTCAATTCAACCCTAAAATTACTATTATATCACTATGTCTGTAAATATTGTTTTAGTTGAACCGGAAATACCACAGAATACTGGGAATATTGCAAGAACCTGTGCAGCCCTGGGAGCAGAACTCCATCTCATACGTCCCCTGGGTTTCTCAGTGGATGATAAATATCTAAAAAGAGCCGGCCTCGACTACTGGAATCTTTTGAAAATAAGCTATTATGACAGCACAGAAGAATTTTTAATTACTGCCGGAAATTCCCAGCTAGTCTATGTTACTACAAAGGCAGATATTGTTTATTCTGATTTTAGATACGAAAGTGGGTGCTTTCTCCTATTCGGAAAAGAATCAAAAGGACTTCCGGAAGAACTAATCTCTCTGAACCATAAAAACTGTATAAGAATTCCTATGGTTAATGATGCCAGGTCTCTGAATCTCTCAAACTCAGCAGCAATAGTTGCATATGAAGCACTCCGTCAGCTGGAGTTTCCAAAACTGGAAAAAGAGGGTCAACTCCACAGAATGGATTGGATTGATTAGTACAAAACTTATAGTATAATTTACCTGCCAGGGGTAATCAACTTAAAAGGGGAATATGATGAAAACAGGAATTATCGGTGTTGGAAATATGGGTTTTGCAATTGCAAAAGGTCTGAGAAAGAGCCATCCCCATACAGATATTGCCATAATGGATACGGACAACAAAAAGGCAGAGGAAGTTTCAAAAACCATAAGAGGGGAAAAAATACTTTCAGGAGACTACAAAGCCTTCTGTGAGTATGCTGATATTATTATCCTGGCTGTAAAGCCCCAATACCTGGATAATCTCTTTAAAGATCTTGCGGAATTCACAGGGGAGAAAAAAATCATTTCCATAGCTGCTGGTAAAACCATTAAATATTTTGAAGAAAAAACCGGAAGTACCAATATAATCAGATTTATGCCGAATATAGCAGCCACTGTTGGGGAGTCTATTGTAGCAGTAGCCTATGGGGAGAAGAGTGATCAGGAGTTCCGGCAAGAAGCAATGGTTATTGCAGAATCCATAGGAAAGGCTCTTCCCCTGGCCGAATCACAGATGTCTGCCTTTACAGGACTTTCCGGATCTGGAATTGCCTATGTTTTCTCTTTTATTCATGCCCTTGCTCTGGGGGGAACAGAACAGGGAATACCCTATAACGAATCTCTTGAAATAGCAATTCAGACTGTTAATGGGGCAACAGCTCTTCTCAGCTCCGGCATGAAAAAGGAAAACCCCATAGAGCTTTTAACAAGAGTTATTTCTGCAGGAGGCACAACAATTGCAGGGGTTAAAGCTCTGGAAAATGGGAAACTGACCTCTACAGTTATGGAAGCAGTAAAAAAAGCGAGTGCGAGGGCTCGAGAACTGGAAGATTAAACCTTACCTCCGAGCTTTTCATCTATCATATCCATACTCCACCCTTTATTAACTGCTTCGGTATATAATTTTGCCCTGGATTTATCATCAGTCATTTCCACACCCTGAAGTTTCCCGTTTTTATAGTAGAATATTCTGTATTCACCTGTAGGAAGAATTGATTTCCGAACTTCCATTCCCTGTGACATTTCATCTGCAAAGGGGAGCATGGAAAAGAAAAACTTTCCGAATATGTCCACCTTTATCCGATATTTTTTCCTGGGCCATTCCAAAAGAGTTCCTGTCATATTCTCTGCAGCAGTACGTCCCTGATCCTGAGCTGCATGCCAGTGATCGGTAAAGGTTCCCGACTCTATCCGGGTACAGTCTCCGGCAGCATATATATCAGGGAGGGATGTTTCCATTCTGGAGTTAACAATAATTCCTCTGTCAGTCTTCAGTCCACCGGATTCTGCAAGAGTTGTCCTGGGTCGGATCCCGGTGCTGTATAGGAGAAAATCATAACCCGACTGATTAGCAGATAAAACTTTAAATTTATCCGATGAGAAAATAATATTGTCAATTTCCGTATGATAAAGAATAGAAATATCCTTTTCGATAAGTAGTTTCTCAACCAGCTCAGATATTTGCCCTGTAAAGTATCTTCTCAACAGATGGGAACCCCTTCCGGCCAGAGTTACCTTAAGACCTGCAGCCCTCAGTTGAGCTGCTGTTTCTATACCTTCGACTCCAAGACCATAGACCAGGGCCGATTTAGAAGTTTTTATATGCTTTTCCACTAGTAATGAATCAGAATAGCTTCTTATTGATAAGGCTTTTTTAAAAATATCCGACTCCGGCCGATAGTTGTCGGCACCTGGACTAAGGAGCAGCTTTTCCCAATTTACCGTCTCACCATTACTTAACTCTGCAATTTTAATGTCAGGATTAATAGTAGTAACCCTGACATTATTGATAAGGGTAATTCTGTTTTTATCATACCATGAGGATTCCTGAAGATAGAATTTTTCTATCCCTAAACTCCCCTTATTAAAATGTTTATTTATCTTTGTCCTTTTATAGGGAAGAAACTCTTCT